>PBNY01000016.1 GCA_002723385.1 Oceanospirillaceae bacterium
GGCAGTAATCGGTTTTGTTTGGGTTTTGGCGAATGCAAATTTAACCGGTTTTACTGCCGTTCTCATTTTCCACGCTTAAATGCGATGAACCTTTTTTTATGCCTTCCATAAAAACCACATTGGCCAAAGCGGACAAAAAGCCCCAGTATTTGGTCATCGACAACCAATCAGAACGAGAACAACAACATGACAAAGATGGCATTTATTGGTTTGGGCACGATGGGCTATCCCATGGCTGGTCACCTGGCGAACGCTGGCAACCAGGTGACGGTGTATAACCGTACAACTTCCAAGGCCGAAGCCTGGGCAAGTGAATATCCGGGTACAGCGTCAGCCTCCATCCAAGATGCCGTCAAAGATGCCGAGGCTGTCATGATCTGTGCGGGCCGAGACGCTGATGTGGAAAGCCTGATGACGCGCGAAGACGGCATATTGTCGAACATCCAACCCGGCACCCAGATCATTGATCACACCACCACTTCAGCCCTGCTGGCTGAAAACATGGCCGCGGCGACCTCAGAGGCCGGATCGGTATTCATTGATGCTCCGGTATCCGGTGGAGAACAAGGTGCCATCAATGGCCAGTTAAGTGTGATGGTTGGCTGCAACGAGGCCGATTTCGATACCATGAAGGCCTTCACTGCGCCTTACACCAGGTCAATTGCCCGCATGGGTGACGTTGGTTGTGGCCAGAAAGCCAAGATGGTGAACCAGATTTGTATTGCCGGGCTGGTGCAGGGCCTGTCAGAGGGTCTGAACTTCGCCATGAACAATGGCCTTGATCCTCATCAGGTCATCGACGTGATTCAAAACGGTGCTGCCGGAAGCTGGCAAATGGTCAATCGACACAAAACCATGGTTGCGGATGAATACGATCATGGCTTCGCCATCGACTGGATGAGAAAAGATCTGGGCATTTGTCTGGATCAGGCAAACCGTTCCGGTGTTGCCCTGCCTGTCACAGCGCTGGTTGACCAGTTTTATGCTGAAACCCAACAAATGGGTGGCGGACGCTGGGACACCTCGGCACTGCTGAAGCGCCTGCAACGTTTTAATTCCGACGCCAAATAAGCGGGTCAATCAGGGGAGTGCAGTCCAGCGACTCCCCAGTTGTATCGATTCCAGTTGTCGTGGCAAGGCATTTTGACCGAAGATAATTTCCTTTCCGGTACGGCAGTGCTCCTTCAGGACTTCCGTCACATCCGCTTCTCGCTCCAGCGTTTCCAGATCTCTCAAGGGAATCACACAACGCGTACAGGGCTTGACCAACTGCAGTGATGAAATGCTTCCGGTTGCGTTCTCGGCACATTGCAGAACTTGCCAATTCAACTCATCAAACGCTTCTCCCCCGCTCACGACAACATTGGGACGAAAGCGCAGCATGTTGAGGGGGCGTCCAAGTTTCCCGGAAAGAAAATCAGCGGACGCCTGATGGGTAACCAGAAGCGGAAATCCGTCAGCAAAACCCACTCGATCACCCGGGTCGGCATAATCAGGATCGACAGAGCGAATGACATCATTCGGCAGATACAGCAAACGGGCTGAACGCCCCAAAACCTGTTCCAGCCATTGCGCTACTTCCTCACCGCAATCCAGTCCTTGCACAGAGTCTTTCCAGACCTGCGCCTCGCTCCAGCTGCCGTGTTCGGGCTGCTGCACGGCACAGGCAGGAAGCGCAGTCTGGCCAGAGAGCGTCAGCGTTATTCCAGTTTCAGTCAGTTCGGGGATAATTCTGGCCATCACCGGCAATTGGCGCTGTGTCAAAAAGCGTCCGTCGGGATTCACCACCATATAACGGCGATCATGCAGAGGTCCGACTTCATCAAATTCCAGTCGTTCAACTTCAATACCTGCGCATGATTTGATGGGATAGACCACCAGTTGGCTCACGGTGAGCTGGGTTTCTGACGACATGAGCATCTCCTTGTATCAGCGCTGAGGGCAGTTTGGGCGCGTGTCGCCGCCTGTTGAAGAACAAAGAAAGCGACTGACTGGCACTGCCATTTTGCTTGTAGGCATTTGAAGGTTGTATCAAGCACCTGACTGTTTGTCGATCAGGTTGCTGACCACCGTAAACACGCGCTCCGGGTCGATGGACCGATAACAAGGCGGTTGAATCTCACCCGGCTCGTTTTTCAAACAGCTTCTGGACAGGCAGGGAGCGCAGTCCATCGAACTGCTCAACACCGTCATCGCCGGCCCCAATGCTCCGGTCAAACGGGCATCAGTTGAGCCATAAATCGCAACGGCAGGCACTTCCAGCGCCGCAGCAACATGGCTCAAACCGGTATCGACCCCTACAATGGCGTCCGAGTAGGCCAGCCATGCGGTCAGATCGTTCAGGGACATTTTGGGCAAGACAACTGCGCCATTCAGGTTATCAGCAATGCGCTGCGCACGAGCATGCTCTTCTTCATTGCCCCAGGGCAAAACCACCTGACGACCAGACTCGACCACCTGCCCGGCCAGCTGACGCCAATAGCGTTCTGGCCATAATTTGGTATCCCATGTTGTGCCGTGCAAGAACAACCAATACGAAGACTCTTGCGGGCGCGTCCAGCGCGAGCGACTCACGCCGTATGAGAAGTTTTCCGGAATGTCATAGCCAAGAGCCAATGAGAACAAACGGCGCAGGCGGTGGATCGCATGCTCGCCTTTCGGAACTGTCAGGTGTCGATCATAAAAACGCGCGGCAACCGGCTCTCTGCAGCTTTCACGGCACAGACCCGTTTTAGGCCCGACAGCCATGCGGGTCATCAGAGCACTTTTCACCAACCCCTGTGCATCCAGCACCAGATCATAACGCTCAGCTTTCAAGCGACGACGGAACGCGGCCATTTCCTGACGATTCTGGCGGTTGAACAGATTTTTGCGCCACCGACGCCAGGCAACCGGAATCACATCATTGACCGCTGGGTGCCACGCCGGAATATCCTTGAAGCCTTCTTCCACCACCCAATCCACTTGCAGATTCGGGATACAACGCCAGGCATCTTCCAGTGCCGGTAAAGTATGAAACACATCCCCAAGGGACGAGGTTTTGACCAACAGAATCTTCACGACCACTCCGAAACACTGATAAATCAGACAGTTCTCAGGCTTAAGCCACGCTTTCCAGGTGAAAAGCACGTCATTGCCGCGACGGTAAACCCAGACGTTGCCAGATGCAACTTGACAAGCAAAAGCCCCACGTGAAATAACGCGCCGCACTTGTTCTGATATTTGAATTCCGAGGTCTGCCCAATGCTGAAACAGTGGAAATTCTGGTTAGGGCTGATCTTGCTGTGCGCGCTGGTGTGGCTGGTTGAATCCGAGTATGGCTGGGCTTCCGTCTTGTCGGCATGGAAAGCCATTCCGCTCTCTTCCATTGCGCTGGCTTTGACGCTGATGCTAGGCAGTTATCTGCTGAGAGCGGTACGCTTCTACGATTTTTTTCTCAACCAATGCCGCGGACAATTCTGGCTGCTACTGCGCATCACCGTGTTGCACAACTTCTTTAATAACCTGCTGCCCATGCGCAGTGGTGAAGCCGCGTTTCCGATGCTGATGAAACGGCATTTCGAATTACGCATCACGCACAGCGCCCCGGCATTACTCTGGTTACGCTTACTGGATTTGTACGCACTGGTCATTCTCGCGGGTATCAGTCTGCAAGGACAGCTTGGTATTCCTGATACGCTTCAGGGGTTGCTGGCCATCGGCCTGCTGACCGCGCCGCTGATTCTCTTGCCCCTGCAAAATCGTATTCATCAATATTTACAAGAGCATCCCAGGGCTGCTCTGCAAAAGGTGGCGGATTTGATGGAAGCCCTGCCCAAATCACCCGCCACATTTGCACGCGCCTTGCTGTGGACCTTCACCAATTGGGCGCTCAAGCTCGCTGTGTACGCCTGGTTGTTAAGCCAGTTTATACAACTGAGCTGGCCACAGGCCTGGACAGGCGTTAGTGGCGGCGAACTCAGCAGCGTGTTACCGATCCACGGCTTTGCGGGCGCTGGTACTTATGAGGCTGGCGTTGTCGCCGGATTATTACCCTGGTCAATTGATGCAACGGTGATACTCGCAGGTGCCGTCAATCTGCACCTGTTTATATTGGGCAGTACGTTACTATTAACCGCTCTGATTGCGGTATTGACGCACTCTTTTTCAACCCCAAAAGCACACCCTGAATCCGGTTCCAATTACCGAAGCTGACTGGCATGGCCATGGGCTTGACAAGCTAGCCGGGCATCCGGTTTGAACAGTGTGTGGATTTGGGTATGATCCCCTCAATTTTTCGCATCCAAGTGGTATACCTCCGTGTCCGAGCGCAAGCCATCCCTGTCTGTCGTTATCCCGATGTTTAATGAGATTGAAAATGTCTCGCCAATGATCGCCCGAGTCCATGAAGGACTGGCCAACTACGACGGTCGCTGGGAACTGCTGGTAGTGGATGACGGCAGTACCGACGGTACGCCGCAGGCTCTGAACAAGGAATCGGGAAAATACGGCCCTCACGTTCGCATCGTCGAGTTACGTCGCAACTTTGGTCAAACCGCTGCCATGCAGGCCGGTATTGATGAAGCCCGTGGTGAACTGATTGCGACACTGGACGGCGACCTGCAGAACGACCCGGCTGACATTCCACGCATGGTTGAACACCTGTTGGAAAAAGATCTGGATCTTCTGACCGGCTGGCGTAAAAACCGTAAAGACGATCTGGTGATGCGCAAGATCCCGTCTCGTATTGCCAACCGCCTGATTGGCAAGATCACCGGCGTGCGTATCAACGACTATGGCTGCTCGCTGAAAATTTACCGTTCGTCTGTGATCAAGCAGGTTCGCTTGTACGGTGAGATGCACCGCTTTATTCCAGCCTGGGTGGCAGCTGTGGTGCCGCCAAGCCGCATCGGTGAAATCGAGGTTCATCACAATGCCCGTCTGGCGGGTGAATCCAAGTACGGCATTTCGCGCACTTTCCGGGTGATTCTGGATCTGCTGTCGGTGTACTTCTTCATGCGCTACAAGGCACGTCCTGGGCATTTCTTCGGCATGATTGGCCTCGGCATGGGATCGCTGGGCGGCCTGATGCTGGCGTATCTTGCCATCATCAAGTTTGGTCTTGGGGAAGACATCGGCAACCGCCCGCTGTTCATGATCGCGATTGTGTTTGTGATCGCCGCATTGCAGTTCCTGACCACAGGCGTGATGTCGGAGCTGATATCCCGCACCTACTTCGAAAGCTCGCCGAACATGCGCAATTACGTGATTTACGATCGTGACGAGCAGCATACAGAACACGAACATCATGAAGATGAGTGGGCGATTGGCGACCAGCTGCCAACAACACCCAGGGATCTGGCTGACACCAACGACTCAATCACCACCACACCATCGGCCTGATGAACTCACTGCTGAAAAACATGCCACTGTGGCTGGTGGCATTTGTTGTTGCACTGCTGGGTCTGAACCTGGGCGGTTTCCTGCTTTTTGACCATGACGAGGGCGCTTTCAGTGAAGCCACTCGTGGCATGTTCGAACGCGGCGACTTTATTACCACCTGGCTAAATGACCGGGTACGTTTCGACAAACCCATTCTGATCTATTGGCTGCAAGCCGTTTCCATTTCCCTGTTTGGCACCGAAGTCTGGGCATTCCGCTTGCCATCGGTGCTGGCAGGTCTTGGCTGGGTTCTTGGTATTTTTGTTTTTACCCGTCGCCACCTCAGTCACGACAGCGCCATTGCGGCTGCACTGATTGCAGCAGGTGCGTTGGGTATCAATATGATTTCCCACGTTGCCACCGCCGATGCACTGCTGAATTGCCTGCTTTCAGGCACGCTCCTGGCGATTTACCACTACAGTCAGGAACCGTCCAACCGCACCTTGTATTTGATCTATCTGTTGATGGGACTGGGAGTTCTGACCAAGGGCCCGGTTGCCGTCGCCATTCCGTTGCTTGCGGCAGTGCCTTATTACCTCTCTGTTGGCATGACGCAGCTGCTGCTGAAAGCGTTGTTTTTTATTCCGGGCTGGGCCTTGCTTCTGGCGGTGGCCGCCCCCTGGTACATCGCTGAATACATTGCTCAGGGACAAGCCTTTATTGACGGTTTCTTTCTGAAGCACAACGTCAACCGCTTCAACAACGCGATGGAAGGTCACGACGGCGGCTTCTTGTTCTACCCTCTGGTGCTGCCTTTCCTGCTGGCGCCTTTCGGTGCCCTGCTGTTACGCAGTCTGGGCAGCGCCAAAAGTGCCATCGCCGGAGATTCGCTGAACCGATTCCTTTGGATCTGGTTCCTGGTTGTGCTGGTGCTGTTTTCGATCGCCAGTACCAAACTGCCACATTACATCCTGTATGGCTGCACGCCGTTGGTGATTCTGATGGCTCGCTATCGCTACTTGCTGAAAAATCGCTGGTTTGCCGTCTTGTTCCCGGTGCTGTTCTTTGGCCTGTTCACAGCCTTCCCGCTGTTGATTCCGACCATCAAGGCCGGACTGACCAACCCGATTGAGATTGCGACAGCCGAACGCGCGGCCTTCTACATCAACCATGACTTCGCCATTCTCTCAGGATTGGCCGGGCTGGTTTCCATCGCACTGATTTTGTGGAAGCGGCTACCCGTGTGGCATGGCCTGGTGGCGACGTCCGTAGTGCAGGCCCTGTTTGTCTGGTGTGTGTTTGCTCCGGCATTCAGTGAAGCGCAGCAGCGTCCGGTCTGGCAAGCAGCGCAGTTTGTCCGCCAGCTCGGTCAACCGGTGGTGACGCAATCGATTGATATGCCTTCCTTTAACGTCTATCTCGACAAGGTCACACCTCGACGAGGTCTGGAACCCGGAGAAATCGGCTTTGGTAGGATCGATCGAATCGAGAACCTGGAAAGCTATCAGCTGCTGTTCCAAAGCGGGCCGATTGTGATTATCCGTCGCCCTGATGCCGATGATGTTCCAGCGCCAGCTTCCCAACCTGTTGAAGCAGACAACCGGAAATCACCATCGGTGCCCACTGAGGCAAGCGGGGCTGACAGCAACGTCATGGGGGAAAAAACGGTCAATGACAACGAGGCGAAACCATGAACCCTTCCGTTTCCTTCCGTTCCTTGTTACCACTGTATTACATTGCCTTTCTGTTGCTTGCGACCGCCATTGTGGTGGCCGCCAGCGGCGCCAATGCGATTCTGTTTGTACGCCTGAATGAAATGGCCAGTGAGTTGCCCAACGCTCTCTGGGCCAACCTGACATTCACCGCAGATACCCTGTTCGTCATGGCCTTGCTGGGCGCTGTCGCGGCTCGCAAGCATGAGCTGTTTGCCTCCAGCCTGCTGTTGCTGCTGGTCGGTACCCTGTTTGTGCATGGCGGCAAGAATCTGTTCGATGCCGCGCGCCCCGCTGCTCTGCTGGCGGCAGATACGTTCAATCTGATTGGCCCTAAACTCAAGAATCACAGTTTCCCGTCGGGTCACTCCTTCACCATTTTTGCCGGTCTGACCCTGGTCAGCTTCTATCTGCCGCGTATCTGGCTCATTCCCCTGCTGGTCTGGGCCTTGCTGGGCGCTTTCAGCCGGGTTGCCGTTGGTGCTCACTGGCCTCTGGACACACTGGTTGGTTCTGCCGGTGGCATTTTGATCGCCGTACTGTGTGTGTGGCTGAATCAGAAGTTTGCTGCGTTGCGAAGCAGTGGCTGGAAAATGACCAGCGCAGTACTGCTGAGTATCGCCGCGCTGTATCTGCCTTTCTTCGACAGCCGCTACCCGGATACCACACTGCTGGCCGTCGTTACGGCCCTGATTGCAGTCGTTATGCTGACGCGTGAATTCTGGTTGCCTGTGTGGCGTACCCGCAGCTGATTTGGCTCATTACCAATTCTGGTTCAAGAATATTTTTCTTTATCCATTTTTGCCCTGTGCTATATAGTGAGGCTCATATTCGCCGCTTCGGGCCTGTTTTCCGCCTGATTAGTGCGATTTGAAACAATAATTCAACGTGTCTGCTCTAACCTGAGCGGTTCACGAACTAATAAAGAAACGATTCAGAGATAAAACTATGCGTCGAGTGGTGGTTACAGGTATTGGTATCGTCGGTTGCCTCGGTAATAACAAAGAGGAAGTACTGACGTCTTTGCGCGAGCAGCGTTCCGGCATCAGCCATATCCCGGAATACGAAGAGCTGGGCATGCGTAGCCACGTTGCCGGTCGTCCAAATATCGACCTGGACGAGCACATTGATCGCAAGCTGAAGCGTTTCATGGGCGATTCCGCAGCCTACTCTTACCTGTCCATGAAAGAAGCCATCGAAGACGCTGGCCTGCCTGAAGAAATGGTAAGCAACACGCGCACCGGTCTGGTTGCGGGTTCTGGTGGCGCGTCTACCAGCGATATCGTTGAGTCCGTGGACATCGTTCGTTCCAAGGGTATTCGCCGTGTTGGCCCTTACCGTGTAACCCGTACCATGGGTTCAACGGTTTCTGCCAACCTGGCAACGCCGTTCAGTATCAAGGGCGTTAACTACTCAATGACCTCTGCCTGTGCCACCAGCGCTCACTGCATCGGCCACGCCATGGAGCTGATCCAGTGGGGCAAGCAGGACATCGTTTTCGCCGGTGGTGGTGAAGAAGAGCACTGGTCACTGTCTCTGCAGTTCGACGCCATGGGCGCACTGTCCTCAAAATACAACGACACTCCGGAAACAGCTTCCCGTGCCTACGATGCAAACCGTGACGGTTTCGTCATCGCTGGCGGTGGCGGCATGGTGGTTCTGGAAGAATATGAGCACGCTGTAGCGCGTGGTGCCAAGATCTACGCTGAAGTGGTTGGCTACTCCGCGACTTCAGATGGTGCAGACATGGTTGCTCCGTCTGGTGAAGGCGCAATCCGCTGCATGCGCGACGCACTGGAGATGGCTGGTAACCCAACCATCGACTACCTGAACACCCATGGCACCAGCACCCCGGCCGGTGACATCACCGAACTGAAAGCCGTTGGCGAAGCCTTCGGTGACAACGTGCCACCGATCAGTTCGACCAAATCACTGTCTGGCCACTCTCTGGGCGCCGCTGGCGTGCAGGAAGCCATTTACTGCCTGTTGATGCAACAGGACGGATTCATGATTGGCAGCGCCAACATTTCCGATCTGGATGAAGGTGCTGAAGGCTACCCGATCCTGCGTGAAAACCGCGATGCCGAACTGAAAACTGTAATGTCCAACAGCTTTGGATTCGGTGGCACCAACGCCACGCTGATTTTCAAAGCCCTTTAATGGACACCCGTGTCAGATGGCCAATAGCCATCTGACACACAGCCATGGCCCTGCTTCGTTGTCATCTGATGGCAACGAAGCGGGGCCTTGGCGCATTTGAATACCGAGCTTCAGGCTACTACGACTATCGACAGATTACGGAATCCACCAATCATGTCAGAACAAGCACCCAAGCAAGTCGATCAGCTCTTTCAGGTTGCTGAACAACTTTCTGCAGATTTTTCCCTGTTCCCCGATTACGAAGAAAACGCCATTGATCAAACCGTCAAGGGTTTGATTTCGCCTGAAATGTGCGGCACCGAACTGGCCCGTTTGAGCGAGCTGAACATTGACGAATACATTCAGCAAGTCGTCGCTCCCAGTGAAAGCAATACCCGCCCAGGCGCAAAAACCATCGTTCAACATCTGATTCTGCGTGTCATCACAGAAGTTGACGACGGCCCACTGTACTGTGCAGAAGCCGATATGGACTTTAATGGCCGTATCCGTCGCGTTGGTTTTGTGTGTCAAAACCGCGAACACGCCAACGGCGTATGGGGGCCAACCCATCACAACCGTGCAGCCCAGCTGGTGCGTGAATACGCCCGTCGCTCTATGCCGATCGTGACCTTCATCGATACTCCGGGGGCAGACGCTGGCGAAGACGCCAACGCCAATAACCAGGCCCACTCCATTTCTCACCTGATCACCGAGATGGCGAACAACGACGTACCATCTCTGGGGATTATCTGGGGTGCTGGCTACTCCGGCGGTGCGATTCCACTGGCAGCCACCAACATCCTGCTGAGCGTTCGTGACGGTATTTTCAATACCATCCAGCCACAGGGTCTGGCCAGCATTGCCCGCAAGTACAACCTGTCCTGGCAGGAATGCGCCAAGTACGTCGGTGTTTCCGGCTACGAACTGCGCAAAGCCGGCATTATCGATGGCATCATCGATTACGCACCGACCGACGCTGACGAAAAACGCATCAACCTGCATGAGGCCATCGTTTCCGGTCTGCAATCCATCGAAACCAACGCCGGTGAGTTCGCACGCAGCACCCCGTACCTGATGGAACACTATCAGCGTGGTATCGAACGCTTCCTGTCGCCATCCGACAAGCTGGAAAAGCTGGAAAAAGAATCCAACTTCTTCCTGGCGGAAAACCCGACCGAACACAACAACCTGTTCGGCCTGACCTACCGCTACCTGCGTTACCTGACCATGCGTCGCCGGATTCACTCCAGCAGCATCGAGAACTACGGTCGTCTGGCAGAAAAAGAGGTACCGGAAGGTCAGCTGCAGCAACGCATGCAGCGTGAAGCCAAACGCAAGTTCCAGGGCTGGTTGCAGGCGCCGGAAAAGATCGTTTACGACGACACTCTGCACCGCAGCTGGAAGAACTTCTGGGCCAAGTACGAAGATCGTGACGAAAGCCGCTCCAGCATCGCCAAGCTGTTCTTCGGTGAGCCGAAAGACAACTACGTCAAGTCCAAGCAGGAACTGTGTTTTGACCTCGGTCTGTACCTGTTCAACCGCTGGAAATCCGATGCAGCGATGAACTTCCACGGTCTGCTGGATTATCTGGACGACTACAAGCAGACCCGTTTCCTGCTGCGTGCCAACGATATTCTGGACACTGCGGCGGTTGCTGATTTCATCGAGAACAACGAGCATCCTCTGGCATCTTTCATCCGTGAGCACCTGCCGTACGACGTGCGTCAGCAGCTGACTGAAAACATGGAAAAAGAACAGTCTCGTGGTTCTCTGAAACAGACGCTGGCGTCGGCTCTGAACGCCATCATGAAAGACAACACCATCCCGGACGATGTATTGTCCGAGCTGAAACTGTCGAGTCGCACCGAATCCCTGATCAACAGCGTTGCCAGTGCCAAGGTTGAGGCCAACCGTCGCGTGCTGGAAGAGTCTCTGGCGCCTTACATCCAGTTCCGTCAGGAAAACATTCAGGATCCGGCACACCCGGACATCACCATTCTGGATGCTATCCTGCACGACGAATTGCGCGTCGAGTTCACCCAGGTGTGTCACAACATGCTGGTGTTTGGTCAGCTGTACGACAACTTCATTGCCAACCTGGCCAACGTTGCGAAAGAAGCCAACGAATCCCGCAGCCTGTCTGAAACGGCGCTGAAGTCGCTGCTGGAAAAATCCCTGTCAGAAGCCACCGATGGCGACAGCTACACCGAGCAAGAACGCGAATCCTTCAACCACTGGCTGAGCTACTTCATCAAGAGCAGCCAGCGTGGTGACTTCCTGAAGTCGGTTGAAGAATGGAAGAAGCTGGCATTCCCGCGTCTGTCCGACACGCTGTTCGTGGTCATAACCTTCATCTTCGAAAAACTGCTGCCGGAATTCCATGCCGCCGAACAGGATGGCAAAGCCTATAACGGTCGCATCAACCCGGTATCCATCGGTCGTCGTAAAGACTTCTGGAACCGTCTGACCATGGCCTACCACGATCTGCAGATTCAGCAGGTTCTGGATGACACCAAGCGTCAGAAGAAAACCTCAGCGTCTGCCGTGATCGAACGCTTCTTCAGCGACTTTGAAGAGCTGAACAGCAGCCTGATGTCTGCCGACCCGGTTGGCTTCCCCGGCTTCCGTGGCTCCATCGAAGGTGCCCTGAAGAAAGAAATCAAGCCATGCGGTGTGATCACCGGTATCGGTACCATCCGTATCGGTGAGCGCGAACAGCAGGTTGGTGCACTGGTTTCCAACCTGGATTTCCAGGCCGGTGCCTTCGATATGGCTTCAGCCGAGAAATTCGCCAAGCTGATGGTGGAATGTGCGCGCCAGCAATTGCCGATTGTGTGCTTCGTATCTTCCGGTGGGATGCAGACCAAGGAAGGCGCAGCTGCCCTGTTCTCCATGGCAGTGACCAACGACCGTATCACCCGTTTTGTGCGTGATAACGATCTGCCGATGGTGATCTTCGGCTTCGGTGACTGTACCGGTGGTGCGCAGGCGAGCTTCGTGACTCATCCGCTGGCACAGACCTACTACTTCTCTGGCACCAACATGCCATTTGCCGGACAGATCGTTGTTCCGTCGTACCTGCCAAGCACCTGCACCCTGTCCAACTATCTGTCGGTATCTCCGAAATCAATGGACGGTCTGGTTGAACATCCGTTCTTCCCGGATCTGGACGATCGCCTGCGTGCCATTGACCCGGATATGCCAGTTGCCCGTCACACCGTTGACGATGTACTGGATCGCGTTCTTCAGGGTTACGTCAACGCTGAACGTCTGGTGCCTGATACAGGCAAAGGCGCGACTGCAGCGAAGAAATTCGGCTCCATCGACAAGGTACTGGTTCACGCCCGTGGCTGTACCGCCGTGAAGCTGATCCGCAAGGCACAGGAAAACGACATCAAGGTGGTTCTGGTGCAATCCGACCCGGATATGGATTCCGTACCGGTGGATATGCTGGGACCTGAAGATCGCGTGGTGTGTATCGGTGGTAATACCCCGGACGAATCCTACCTGAACGCCAAGTCGGTTCTGCGTGTTGCACACCACGAGCAAGTGGATGCCCTGCACCCGGGCATTGGCTTCCTGTCCGAGAGCAGCCAGTTCGCCGCTCTGTGTGGCAACCACGACATCAACTTTGTTGGCCCGGCGGTTTCTTCCATGGAAACCATGGGGAACAAGTCCAACGCCATTAACACCGCCATGCGTGTTGAAGTGCCGGTTGTACCAGGTTCTCACGGTATTCTGACCAGCTCGGCCAATGCCGCTGCCGTTGCCGATGAAATCGGCTATCCGGTGCTGTTGAAAGCCGTACACGGCGGTGGTGGTAAAGGCATTCAGGTTGTTCACAGCTCCGACAAGATGCACACCCTGTTCCACCAGATCTCCACCGAAGCCAAGGCCGCGTTTGGCAACGGCGACGTGTATCTGGAGAAATTTGTGACCTCTCTGCGTCACATCGAGATTCAGGTGCTGCGTGATAGCCACAGCAACACCAAGATTCTGGGTCTGCGTGATTGCTCGGTACAGCGTAACAACCAGAAGATCTTCGAAGAATCCGGTTCCACCATGCTGCCACGCGAGCTGGAGCAATCCGCCTACGACTACGCAGCCAAGCTGGCGGATGCGGTCGACTACGTCGGTGCCGGTACGGTGGAATTCATCTTCGACCTGGCTTCCAACGCCATCTACTTCATGGAGATGAACACCCGCCTGCAGGTAGAGCACCCGGTAACCGAACTGGTATCTGGCATCGATATCGTCAGCAACCAGTTCCGTATCTCGGCTGGCGACTCCATTGCCGACCTGAAGCCACATTCCAAAGGCTACGCCATTGAAGTGCGCGTTAACGCTGAAAAAGCGGTCATCAAGGGTGATGAGCTGTCATTTGTACCGACACCAGGCAACATTCGCGAATGCGTACTGCCGGAAGAGAACTACATTGAGCTGATCTCCATGGCGGCGGCTGGCAAGCAGGTGTCACCGTTCTACGACAGCATGGTCACGCAGATCATCTGTTACGGTAAGGATCGTAACGACACCATTGCCAAGCTGCGTGATTACCTGGATCGCGTCAAGATCACTGGCGTGTGCACCAACATTCCGTTGCTGAAGCGCGTACTGGATGATGAAGTCTTCCAGAATGGTGTGTACGACACAGGTTACCTGCCAGCCTTCCTGGATCGCATTGATCTGGATGAGCTGATCAAGGACATCGAAGAAGCGGCCGACCTGGCCTCCAACGCCGTTGATGCAGAAGCTCTGAAGATTGAAGGCTCTGACGAACTGAAAGTTCTGTCTCCGTCCACCAGCATCTTCTACGGCTCCTCTTCACCGTCCGAGCCAGCCTTTGTCAAGGAAGGCGATGTCATCGACGTCGAGCACACCCTGTGTCTGATGGAAGCCATGAAGATGTTCACGCCTCTGAGCCTGAAGCAGTTCAACCGCACCGGTGCCGAGCTGTATCCGGCGGATCAGAAGTTCAAGGTGACCCGAATCATGAACACGGACGGTCAGCAAGTGAACCAGGGCGACCTGCTGTTTGTGGTCAAGCCGATTGCTGAATAATTGGCTGATCACTCTCCAGTGATTCTGATATCTGGATCATGAAAAAAACCGGCACTTGCCGGTTTTTTTTGTCATACCAAAGTCAATGCTTTTGGCGACCAGAATCGTTGACCTGTTTACAGCGCCACCGTAAGGTTAGGCGCATACAGAGGTACCGCACAGACCTCTCCCGGATTAATAACGATGGCCTTAGACAGGCCCTGATAAAAAGGAAGAAGCAAATGATGAAATTCATCGCTGACGTTTTCTCGATGGACGACGCACAATTCAAACGCACTGAATTCGTCGTCAAGTACTCAGTACTGGCTGTAGTGGGTCTGTGGACCCTGCTGATTGCCACTGGTTGGGTCAGCAACAAGAGCGAAGAGCTGGAACTGGCTCAGAAAGAATACGAACTGGAAACGACCCGTCTGGGTAGCGAAGGTCTGTATCCAAAAGCTCTGACTGATCTGAGCGTCAAGACTGACAACGCTCTGTGGGGCGAAAGCAAGGATCTGTGTACCATCACTGGTCAGTACACCATTGAAAACATCGGTGGCTTCCCAATCTACGTCAGCGACGTAGAGTTCACTGTTTACGAACTGGAACCTCTGACTGAAGGCGATCTGCAGGGTAAAGAAGTGGCTTCTTTCTCTCTGGCGTCCCGTCTGGAAAGCGCTGCTCCTCTGTTCTCTGAAGAAATGGAAGTTAAAGAAAACATCACCACCAGCAATCGTCTGGAGCGCTCTTTCGGCTACGTAGTTAAAGTCAAGGAAGGCGCACTGTACACCATCAAGGCCAGTGCCAACGGTGGTATCCCAAGCGGCAAGAAAGAAATGTCTGCACTGTCTGTGTTCTCCAAGAACGACCTGACTCACATCTCCGGTTCTCACCGTATTTGTACTGGCAGCTGATTCCAGACTGCCTGCAAGCAGCCGTCCAGCTGCTGAGTCGAGTAAAAAAGCGCCTACATGGCGCTTTTTTATTGCCGGTCATTTCATTCTGTCGCGAATCCACCTTATGCCTGCCATGAATGAAAACCGGCGATCAAACACTCACAATCCCCAGTTAACCGGGGTTTGTCCTCGCTCGATCAAAAACTGGTTAATGGTCGAAAATTGACGCTGACCAAAGAAACCACGATGGGCAGACAAAGGTGATGGATGCGGCGAACGCAAGACCAGATGACGGTTCTGATCAATCACTGCACCTTTCTTCTGGGCGTAGCTTCCCCATAAAACAAACACCAGACCTTCCCGGTTCGCGTTGAGAGCCTGAATCGCTGCATCGGTGAACTCTTCCCACCCCTTCTTCTGGTGTGAGCCTGCTTTGGCCTGCTCAACGGTCAGGGTTGCATTCAGGAGCAATACTCCCTGATCGGCCCAGGGCGTGAGGTCACCACTGCCGCTCATTTGAACGCCCAGATCACTCTCAACCTCCTTGAAGATGTTAACCAGCGATGGAGGGACACGAACCCCTTGCTGCACCGAAAAACTCAGTCCATGAGCTTGTCCGGGGCCGTGATACGGATCCTGACCGATGATCACCACACGAACCTGATCGAATGGCGTGTGGTTAAAGGCATTAAAAATCTGATGACCCGGAGGGAAGATCACCTTGCCTGCTGCTTTTTCCGTCTGCAGAAATTCCTTCAACTGCAACATGTAAGGTTTTTCCAACTCCTGGCCAATCATCTGAAGCCAGGAAGGATGAAGAGATCCGGGTTTTGACATAGTCAGTGCTTCTGTTCCGTAACGGTATTGGGCAGCTGCATACTAGCCCAGTGGCGTTGGGAACCACAAATGACGGAACCACCGCAGCATACTGAATCGCCACCAGCTCCCCGATGTAAAAAGCTATCAGGTCAATACATATTATTTATTGGATATAGGTTCCAATAAGCACGCTCAGCAACTGCCATTTCAAATCACAATTAATTCTATTTAAAAGAACGATATCCATTCCGAATAATCACAGCCTTGAACAAATCAAACACCGGACCAACTCCAATAACAACGGCATATTCGGGAAATATTCCCGACATATCCAACACAGTTTAATCACGTCGTTCTCTTTTTATATAAAGGCAGCAAAGTGCTGGCAAAGTCGTTCTTCTTATCGGAACCCATGGATTGTTCCGACGGATCCCTCAAAGCAGTGCCCAGACTGGATACCCAAGACTGGGCATGGCTACAAGCCCCGATAAACGGGGGCTTGGTGTCGTATTTCCGACAATTCTCTATCCATGGATTTCAGCATAGAGGCTCGTCTTGTCATCAATCCGACATTCCAAACCGGTTATACAAGAAATCAAAAAGCAAAGAAACTGCGAATAATTCGCATAAAAAATAACAATATCAGCAAGCAATTTTTATGACCAACAACTTGCAGTTATATCAACACGGGCATAGACTATTTGCCATGATCGAAATCATTAATTGGTAATCCGGTTGAATTCGGACATTAATGCAGGTCAATTGTTTTTACAGGAGACACCCAATGAAAGGCGATGCAATCGTTATTGAGTACCTGAACAAGGTGCTCACGCTGGAACTCACGTCCATCAACCAGTACTTCCTGCATGCACGCATGTACAAGAACTGGGGCTTTGGTGAGTTGAACAGCAAGAGTTACAAAAAATCCATCAAGGACATGAAGCAAGCCGACGAACTGATCGAACGCGTGCTGTTTCTGGAAGGTCTGCCAAACCTGCAGAAGCTGAACATGTTGCGCATCGGTGAAACGCCGGAAGAAATGCTGCAGTGCGACATGGATCAGATCAATGAACAACTCGAGCTGTTGAGAGAAGCCATCGCCGCCTGTGAAACCCAGAAAGACTTCGTCACCCGTGACATGCTGGAAGAAATTCTGGAGTACGAAGAAGAATATCTCGACTGGATCGAAACCCAGCAGCACCTGATTGCCTCAACCGGCATCGAAAACTACCTGCAATCCATGATGTGAGGAGCCAGACATGAAAGGCAATCAACAAGTTATCGAAAAACTGAATGAACTGCTGGCGGGCGAACTGAGCGCCATGGACCAGTACTTCGTCCACTCACGCATGTATCAGGACTGGGGACTGGAAAAGCTGTATGAGCGCATCGACCACGAATTCGACGATGAAAAACAGCACGCAGCGGCTCTGATCGAACGCATCCTGTTCCTGGAAGGCACTCCGGACATGGTGACCCGTATCCCGATCAAGGTTGGTAACGACGTACCATCCATGCTGCAGAACGATCTGGATCTGGAATACAAGGTGGTTGACGACCTGCGTGAGGTCATGGCGCTGTGTGAGTCTGTCAAAGACTTTGTGACCCGCGACATCCTGCTGAAGATGCTGGACGACACCGAAGAAGATCACGCTTACTGGCTGGAACAGCAACTGGGCCTGATCAAACGCATCGGTCTGCAAAACTACCTGCAATCACAGATGTAAGTTTCCGCTTTGAACAAGGCGCTCTAGAGATCAGGAAGTGGATTTCCATCTCCCCAGAGAACAACGCCACAGCACCCGCCCTCAAACAACAACGCCCTGCAATTGCAGGGCGTTGTTGTTTTTGTCAGTGCATCACAGCGATTACATATTCGGATAGTTCGGGCCACCGCCCCCTTCCGGGGTCACCCAGTTGATGTTCTGGGCCGGGTCCTTGATGTCACAGGTCTTGCAGTGCAAACAGTTCTGACCGTTGATCTGCAGTTTCTGCTCGCCCTCGGCTTCCACCACTTCGTACACGCCCGCCGGGCAGTAACGCTGCGCGGGCTCTGCGAACTTTGGCATGTTCAGAGTCATCGGAATCGACTCATCCGCCAGTTTCAGGTGACATGGCTGATCTTCTTCGTGGTAGGTGTTGGACAGAAACACCGAAGTCAGCTTGTCGAAGCTCAGTACACCGTCCGGTTTCGGATAAGTGATTTCCTTGCTCTCACTCACCGGCTTCATCTGCTGGTAATCCACCTTGGTATCGCGCAGTGTCACCGGCAGCTTGCCACCAAATAGGTTCTGATCGACAAAGTTGAATGCACCACCCACAAATGGGCCGAACTTGTGCAGGGCCGGGCCGAAGTTGCGGCTGCTGTACAGTTCTTCGTAAACCCAGGAATGCTTGAAACGATCAGCAAAACCCGTCAGATCCTTGCCCGCTTCGTCGCCTTCCGCGACCGCCAGAGCCGCAAAGATCTCTTCCGCCGCCATCATCCCGGTCTTCATCGCGGTGTGCGTACCCTTGATCTTGGAGAAGTTCAGGGTGCCGGCGTTACAACCGCTGATCAGACCGCCGGGGAAATGCATCTTCGGCAGAGCGTTATAGCCGCCCTTGGTGATCGCACGAGCGCCGTAGGAGACACGTTTGCCGTCTTTCAGGTGTTTGGCCAGTACCGGATGATGCTTCAGTTGCTGGAACTCGTCGTACGGACTCAGATGCGGGTTCTGATAGTTCAGATCCACAATCAGACCAACCACCACCTGATTGTTTTCAGCGTGATACAGGAAGAAACCACCGCCCGTGTGTTCCTTGCCCGGCAGGTTCAGCGGCCAACCGGCACCGTGTACCACCAGACCAGGCTGATGCTGTTCCGCCGGAATGTCCCACAGTTCCTTGATGCCAATCGCGTAGTGCTGGGGATCGGAGTCTTTATCCAGCTCAAACTTCTGGTACAGCTGCTTGCCCAGATGGCCACGACAGCCTTCCGCGAAGATGGTGTACTTGGCCATCAGGTTCATGCCCGGCGTGTACATGCCGTCTTTCGGCTGGCCATTCATATCAACGCCCATGTCACCGGTCGCCACGCCGATCACGGCGCCGTTTTCGTCCTGCAGAACCTCACTGGCCGGGAAGCCTGGATAAATCTCTACGCCCAGTGCTTCGGCCTGTTCGGCCAGCCAGCGGCAGAGATTACCGACGCTGACAATGTAATTGTCCAGACCATGACCGGTATTGTGCATGGTCTTGGGGATCGCCATATCCGGCAACAGGGTTGCTTTCTCAGCGTCCTTTAACAAGTACAACTCGTCTTTCACCACCGGGGTATTGAGCGGCGCACCGCGCTCTTTCCAGTCCGGGAACAACTCGTCCAGCGCACGACTTTCAATCACCGCTCCGGACAGAATGTGAGCACCAACTTCTGAGCCTTTTTCGACCACACAAATGGTCAATTCCTGCTCATTTTCCTGTGCCAGCTGAGCCAGACGACAAGCCGCGGACAAGCCAGATGGCCCGGCACCGACGATAACGACGTCAAACGCCATGGATTCACGTTCTGTCATGATTACCTCATCACGTGTTGCCCCGGGCTGCTCTCACTCCAGCGACCCGAAGTTTGTACTTATTAGAATGAAAAAACCCCGCGCCGGGCAAAGCCCGACAGGCAGTCTACGCGGGGAAAAACCAGGACCGCCAGTCCCGGCAGGTGATCCGGACAGGGTAAGAACCGGCCACCAAAACGAATCGGCAACTGCGGCAGGAAACCACCGCAGCGCCTGGAGCTTGATCAGAACTGGTCGTTATCAAGCGCCATCACACTGTCGCTTCCGGCTTCAACCGCAGTCGCGTGAGCCTGGGAGCGTGGCAGCATGTGTTCACAGAAGAAGCGAGCCGTTGCCAGCTTGCCATTCAGGAAAGATGGATCACCTTCACCAGCATCCAGCTTGGCCTTGGCTGCCAGTGCAGAACGCACCATCAACCAGCCACCGGTCAGGTAACCGAACTGCATCAGGAAGTTAACGCAAGCAGCACCGGCGAGATTTCTGTCTTCTGCCGCACCGGCCAGAACGGCGTCACGCGTGCTGTTGCCCAGAGCCAACGCAAGATCGAACTGCTTCAGAGCCAGCTCAGACAGTACACCGGCTGCTTTTGCAGCGGCTGCGGTCTCAGCCATTTCAGCCAGCAGGCCAGCCAGCACTTCGCCCTTGTTCACCAACATTTTACGGCCAATGAAATCCAGTGCCTGAATACCGGTGGTGCCTTCGTAGATTGGCAGGATGCGCGCATCACGATAGTGCTGGGCCGCACCGGTTTCTTCGATAAAGCCCATGCCGCCGTGAACCTGAACCCCCAGCGAGGTCAGCTCAACGGACATTTCAGTACACCAGCCTTTGACAATCGGGGTCAGCAGTTCAGCACGAGCCATGTTGGTCGCAGCTTCGTCACCACCCGCATGAGCCAGATCCAGCGCAGCAGAACCGACCAGAGCCACAGCACGCATGGCCTCCGTGGTGCTCTTCATCGCCATCAGCATGCGGCGCACGTCCGGGTGCTCGATGATCGCCAGACGGCTGCCATCCCGCAGAGTGCCCTGGATACGATCCTTGGAGTACTGAACGGCCAGTTGGTAGGCACGCTCGGAAATGGATACACCTTGCAGACCAACGCCCTGACGCGCGTCGTTCATCATGGTGAACATGTAAGACAGGCCTTTGTGAGGCTCGCCGACCAGGTAGCCTTCAGCGTTGTCGAACTCCATTACACAGGTCGGGCTGCCGTGAATACCCAACTTGTGCTCAAGAGACAGCGCCTTGACACTGTTCTGGTTGGTCGTGGCTTCGCCCTGCTCATCCAGCAGGAACTTTGGCACGATAAACAGGGAAATACCTTTCACACCCGCTGGTGCATCTGGCAGACGCGCCAGTACCAGATGAACGATGTTGTCGGTCATCTGATGGTCACCCCAGGTGATGAAGATCTTGGTACCGCTGATGCGGTAGGCGTCGCCGTCCGGAATCGCCTTGGACTTGATCGCCGCCAGATCAGAACCGGCATCCGGCTCGGTCAGGTTCATGGTGCCAGTCCACTCACCCGAGATCATTTTGGGCAGGTAAGCATTTTTCAGCTCATCGCTGCCGTGGAAGGTCAAAGCTTCGATCGCACCTTGACCCAGCAGAGGGCACAGGGCGAAACCCATGTTGGTGGAGTGCCAGATTTCGTTAACGGCCGTGCTCAGTACTTTTGGCAGGCCCTGACCGCCAAACTCTTCGGCGGCACTCAGCGACAACCAGCCGCCTTCAGCCAGCTGGTGGTAGGCTTCCTTGAAGCCCGGAGTTTGCTGAACACCTTGTTCATTCAGTGTGGCGCCCTTTTGATCACCTTCCCAGTTCAGCGGAGCCAGAACACCAGAACCCAGCTTGCCCGCTTCTTCAACAACGGTGTTCGCCAGTTCCATGTTCACGCCTTCAAGGCTCATGGACTCGCACAAGGCATCGAAGTTAACCAGGTTTTCCAGAACAAACTCAGTATCTTTATAGGGATGCGTGTATTCGCTCATGATCAATCTCTCTTGGTGGTATTCGGTTAACTAAACTCAGAAAAAACGTTTGCCGTTTTCGGCCATTTCACGGACGCCATCAGTCACCTGATACAGCGGTCCCTGGTCTGCGTGGGCTTCAACCTGCGCCGCGAACGTTGCCGCGCCTACGGTATCGATGTGACGCAGAGCGCCACCGCGGAAACGCGGGAAGCCCAGACCCAGAATCAGGCCCATGTCCGCTTCGGCAGCGGTATCGACAATGCCTTCTTCCAGACAGCGAGCGGTTTCCAGACACATTGGAATCATCATGCGTTCGATGATTTCAGCGTCGGTCACTTCCACGTTGCGGCTCACGCGCTGTTCCAGAATCGCGGAGACTTTCTCGGAGCGACGCTTGAAGCGCTTGCCGTTCTCGTCCTTGCCGTATTCATAGAAACCAACCCCGTTCTTCTGACCCAGCGCGCCTTGCTCCAGCAGGGTTTCAATCACAGGGCGGTCGGTGTGGCCCATACGCTCAGGGAAGCCTTCTTCCAGTACGCGGTCAGCGTGAACCATGGTGTCGAGACCGATCACGTCAGCCAGATAAGCCGGGCCCATCGGCCAGCCGAATTGCTCCATCACCGCGTCGATGCGCTCAAAATCCACACCGTCCATCAACAAGCGGTTGAAGCCGTTGAAGTATGGGAACAGCACGCGATTCACCAGGAATCCAGGACAGTCGCGCACAACAATCGGGGTTTTGCCCAGCGTGGCCGCGTAGGCCACTGTGGTGCCAATGGTTTCATCGCTGGTCTTCTCACCGCGGATGATTTCCACCAGCTGCATGGCGTGAACCGGGTTGAAGAAGTGCATGCCACAGAACTGCTCTGGACGCGCCAGACTTTCTGCCAGCAGGTCGATAGAAATCGTCGAGGTGTTGGACGCCACGATGCTGGACGAAGGAACCTTCTGCTCAACTTCAGACAGCACAGCACGTTTTACATCAACACGCTCAACCACCGCTTCAACCACGTAATCAACACTGTCGAAACCTTCGTAGGTCAGCTCAGGCTGAATACCCGCCAGGATTTTCTCCTTGCCTTCTTCGGTCATGCGGCCCTTGCTGATGGAGCGATCCAGAATGCTGCCCGCCGTGCTCATGCCCAGATCCAGCGCTTCCTGGGTAATGTCTTTCATGCGAATGCCAACACCGCTCAGGGACGACTGGTAGGCAATGCCGCCACCCATGATGCCAGCCCCCAACACGGCGGCTTGCTTGACCTCGGCCCCCTGCTTGGCCCAGCCACGGGTTTTCTTCTTCACGACCTGATCGCTCAGGAACAGACCCACCAGATTTCTGGCCTCAAAACCGATGGCCAGTTCGCTGAAGCAACGGGCTTCAATCGCAATGGCCTCAGCGAATGGCTTGTCCATCGCTTCGGTGACACTGTTCAGAATCGATGGTGCTGCCGGGTAACGAGGGTCCAGACGCTTGCCAAACTGGGCACGCGCAGCGGCCATCGCAGCCGCCGTTTCTTCACCGGATGCCATCGCAGCCTGCTTGGCAGCGCGACGCGCCATGTAATCGCGTTCGCCATCAATGGCTTGCTGCAATACAGCGCGGGCTTCTTCCATCAGATTCTCAGGCTCCGCAACCGCATCTACAGCGCCTTGTTCCAGCGCCACAGCGGCTTTGACCGGCTTGCCGGTCAGCATCCAGCTCAGACCGGCTTCAGCACCAATCAGACGCGCCAGGCGCACCGTGCCACCCCAGCCTGGACAAATACCCAGGTTCACTTCAGGCAGACCCAGTTTCGCCTTGCTGTCAGTCACACGCAGGTCGGTTGACAGCGCCAGCTCCATACCGCCACCCAGCGCCATGCTGTTCACAGCAGCAACCGTTGGGTAAGGCAGGTTTTCGATGGTATCCAGCAGCGTGTGCACGCGACCGGCCCATTCGACGATGGCGTCAGCGTCCAGATCAAACAGGGCCGTAAATTCAGTAATGTCCGCACCCAGTACGAACGCAGGTTTGGCGCTGCTCAGCAACAAGCCTTTCACACCGTCAGCAGCCGTCAGGGCCGCCAGAGCCTGACCCAGTTCATCCTGCAAGTGGGTGTTCATAACGTTGACAGACGCTTCAGCAGCGTCCAGAACCAATTCAGCAATACCGTTTTCAGCAAGCGTCAGCGTGACGGATTTTCCTGCGTACATATGGACTTTCCTTCCAATTCTTTGTGTAGGGCTGATGAAGCGCTAGCATCCACCAGCCTTGGGTTTGGGCGGTTGCGTCAGGTCAAATACGGGCCTTAAAAACCCACTGACCTGACGACAATGTGAACAAGGTTGATCAGGCGCGCTCGAACAACGCGGCAACACCCTGACCACCACCGATGCACAGGCTGACCATGGCGTAACGACCGCCAACACGAGCCAGTTCATACAGCGCTTTCACGGTGATCACAGCGCCAGTTGCACCGATTGGGTGACCCAATGCGATGCCACTGCCGTTCGGGTTCAGGCGCTCGGTAGGCAGCTCCAGCTGACGGGCCACAGCCAGAGCCTGAGCAGCAAAGGCTTCGTTCACTTCGTACACATCAATGTCGTTCACACCCAGACCCTGACGCTCCAGAATCTGCTGGATAACCGGCACCGGGCCAATACCCATGATCTTTGGATCCACACCGTGTACGGCGTAATCCACCAGACGACCCAACACTGGCAGGCCCTTGGCTTCAGCCGCCGAGCGCTCCATCATCACCAGCGCCGCAGCACCGTCGTTCAGGCCAGACGCGTTACCGGCAGTTACCGTGCCGTCTTTCTTGAAGACAGGACGCAGTTTGGTCATGTCTTCAACCTTGCAATCGAAGCGCACGTGTTCGTCTTGCTTGAATTCCACCGTGCCCTTGCGAGACTTCAGTTCAATCGGAAGGATCTGGCCTTCGAAACGACCGCTTTCAATCGCTTCCTGGGCGCGCTGATGGCCTTCGGCAGCATAAGCATCCTGATCTTCACGGGAAACGCCGTACTTCTCAGCCACGTTTTCAGCCGTCACACCCATGTGGATGTGGTTGAACGGACAAGTCAGGGCAGAAACCATCGGGTCGATCATGGCACCATCGCCCATGCGCTGGCCGAAGCGGGCCGTTGGCAAATGGTAAGGCGCACGGCTCATGCTTTCAGCACCACCGGCAACCACGGTGTCACACAGACCCAGCTGAATCTGCTGGGCAGCCGTAATCACAGCCTGCAGACCACTGCCGCACAAACGGTTCAGGGTCAGAGCGGGCGTCTTTTCAGCGATACCACCGTTCAGGGCCGCAACACGCGCCAGATACATATCCTGTGGTTCAGAGTGAATCACGTTACCAAACACAACCTGGCCGACCTCTTCACCGGTCAGCTGAGCACGGCTCAAAGCTTCTGCGGTGACTTTTGCAGCCATATCCGTTACAGCAACGTCCTTCAGACTGCCGCCGTATGTACCAACAGCAGTACGTACACCGCTGACAACTACCACTTCTTTCATGTCGAACCTCCGTTTATTCATTGTTATGCATCGCCATACTGACGCGTCATTTCAGGTGGTGCGAGCCTCCATTTCAGCCAAACTGCAAGACTTTTCGGAGTAGCCACCGCGACGCTGGCAACAAGTTCGTTCGATGAGAACTATTTACGCTTATTCCACCCGTATTCGCCCATTGCTGATACAGTCGATTGCTTAACATTTTCGGACAACGCCCTTATCATTTGTGCCCGAATGACGGTCAAGCCAACGACCGAATACCGGTGAATTTCCAGACTACGCCCCGTCTAATTGCAGTTTCGTGGCGAAATTATGTCGGAACACCCACCGACTTATGATTAACCGACCGTTCAGAGAAAAGGCCATGTTCCGAGAGCGCTCGTCCATTTCCATGCACTACGCCTGCACCATTGCCGAATCGGCCAGACGCAACGGACTGGACGCGGACGCCTTGCTGCAGCAAGCCGGTATCGACCCAAGCCTGTGTCGACGCGAGCTGTGTTACGCCAACGAACCGGAACAGCGGATGCGGATCTCATCCGAGCAATTTGCAGCCCTGCTATTGGGCTATTGGGTCATGGCTGACGACGAATTTCTGGGAATGACAGCTTCCGGCAGCAAGCACGGCACCTTCGCGCTGATGGCTCGACAGGCAGTGATGCTCAAAGACCTCGGCGCGGTCTATCGACACCTGAGCCGGTTTTATCGACTCTTTACCGACGCCTTCTCGCTGAGGCTGGAGGAAAACGGCGCAGAAGCCCGTTTCGTGATGGACATGCACCAGCAGGAGCTGGACCCCGACCACACCTTCGCCGACTTCTTTCTGCTGCTCTGGCACCGCTTTCCCGGCTGGCTGATTGGCCGCTTCACCCCCCTGCGCGCGGTACACCTGACCATCCCCAAACCGCCTCATGCACGAGAATACGCCCTGATATTCCCCGGCCCGGTACTGTATGAGCAGAAAGAGCTGGCGCTGGTCTTTGATGCCGAGTTGCTGCAAGAACCGATCGTGCAAACCCAGGAAACCCTCGGAGTGCATCTAGATAACGCCCCCCATGTGTGGGTCAGCAAACCCAACATCTTCCCGCACTACACCCGGCGGGTGAAAAACTACCTCGACAACTGCAGCGACTTCGGCGCCGCCGACATGGAAAGTGCTGCCGCACAACTGCACGTCACCAGCCGCACACTCAGACGCAAGCTGACGCAAGAGAAAACCTCATTTCAGGCATTGAAAGACAAGGCTCGACAGGATCTGGCGATCAAATACCTGAACCAGCCAGAACTGACACTGGCGCAAATATCCCAGCAGCTGGGATTTTCAGACCCGGCAGCCTTTTCGCGGGCGTTCAAACAATGGATGGGCGTTGCACCCAGCCACTACCGGCGAGGCTGAACGGGCCGGGACAGGGCCCGGCCCCTACACATCTGGAGACGATCCGCCCATTTGAAAACAGTAAACATACACGTAGGGGCGACCTCCCATGGTCGCCCGCATTTCAAATCAGGCAGCGTTTTCGAGGGCGTTTAAACAGTGGATGGGACTGCACCCAGCCACTACCGACGAGGCTGAACGGGCAGGGACAGGGCCCGGCCCCTACACATATGGAGCAGATTAGACAGTGACAGGTTTCAACGACTGGAACGCCGCCTGCCCTCTACGGACCTGGAGACGATCCGCCCGTTTGAAAACAGTAAACAACACGTAGCGGCGACCTCCCATGGTCGCCCGCGTTACTCGTTCAGGACGTGACAAGGCCAGCCCGAACATCCCCTGTTTCTTATTTACTCGACTCGACCTGGACCTTGCCGGGATTCTGGTAACTCATACCGGTTTTGGCTTTGGACTTGAAGTTCTTCGACTCAGTCACCGTACCAACTTCTTTTCCACTGATAAAAACCTTGCTACCGACATTCACGCCGAAGGCAGAGCCGCGATTGAGTACCAGCACCAGACCATCTTTTTCATCAATTAATTGAACGACCTTTGCGTCAATCAATTTTGCGGCATGCGCCAACGAACCAAAGCAGATCAACAAACCCAGCAGCAGAGACTTTTTCATTTCAGCAGTCCTCATGGATAAGACGGAGTAAACAAGCAAGTAACAGTATGAGTTAAGCACTCGAACACTACACGGAGGCTAAAGTTCGAGCAACGCAGTCAAATCAAGAAACCCCATCACCGAAATACGGTCTCTATTCGCCATCGTGAACATTGTGTGAACCCAAAGAGGCTGGAACGTGACCCGTTCAGAAGAAGAGATATCCCGGATTATCGAGATGGCGTGGGAAGATCGAACGCCGTTTGAAGCCATTGAACAACAGTTCAACCTCAATGAAAGTCAGGTAATCACGCTGATGCGCAGCCATATGAAGCCCTCCAGCTTCAGAATGTGGCGGCAGCGCGTCAGTGGCCGAACGACCAAGCATCTGAAGTTGCGCGATCCTGCAATCAGCCGAGCTTACTGCCCAAGCCAATACAAACCGCGCTAACAGGGGCTTCCTTGCACCCCAGGGAGCGTTCTCAATTAATTAACGCTACCTGTTATCGGTTAAACATTCATCAGGCAAGGCGTTGAATCCAACTGGCTCTCAGCAGGATCGGTTTACTCATTGAGAACGCCCTCTAGGTCTGATCATCAAACCAGTTTTCCATATATTGAATGCACTGCACGGTTTTCGGAGGTACGAAGTGCCGGGCCGGGTACAGGGCATAGAGCGTCAGTTGGGGTTTGTGTGAGTTAGGCAGCACTTCCACAACACTGCCGCTGTCCAAGGCCTCCCGGCAGATAAAGTCTGGTATCAGTCCGATGCCCAGCCCATTTTTGATCACTTCCAGCATGAACACGACGCTGTTGACCTTGAGGGTACCTTGCACAGTGACACCTTCATCCACCGGCCAGATGTTTTTGCCTTGAAAATAGCTGTAAACAAAGCAGTTATGCTGCCGCAAGTCGGCAGCGCGCGTAACGTCGGGATGTTGTGCCAGGTATTGGGGTGACGCGCAGACATGGTAGGTGAATTCTGTCACGGGCTTTCCGACGTAGCTGGAATCGAAAGGGCGGCTTGATGCCCGGAATCCGAGATCAAAGCCGCCCTCAACCAGGTCCACCGATTCATCGCCAAGATGAATATCCAGTTCGATGTCTGGATAGGTTTGCATGAAGTCGGAAAACATACCGGACAGCTCGATAATTCCTAACGCCATCGGGGCGTTAACCCGGAGTTTGCCTTTGGGCTGGCGCTGCAATTGCTCGGCAAAATTCTCGGCTTCTTCCATTTGTAGCAGGATTTCCCTGGCTCGCTGGAGATACCCCTCTCCGGCATGGGTGAGCTGGACTCCCCGCGTGGTGCGGTGCAACAGCCGGACTCCAAGGCCATCTTCCAAACGCCGTACTTCCTTGCTGATCATGGATTTGGAGACGCTCATCTGATCAGCAACTCGTGTGAAGCTTCCCACATCGGCCAGCCGCACAAACAACTGCATGGCTCTGAATTTATCCATTATGCGTTCTCAAATTGGAAACATGGGGTTTGCATTTTAACGGTTTTTGAGAACAGCTTAAGCGGTGACACTGCAACGGTCAGTACTGATTCATCCCATTTATCAGGAGCACCGAACCATGTACCAACTGTATTCACTCCCCGGCACCTGCGCCAAAGCCACACAAGTGGTTCTGCGAGAACTGCAGCAGGAATTCGAGGTCATTCCACGGGACAGCGTGGCGGATTTTCAGGCCATTAACCCGGTCGGAGCGGTCCCTGCGCTGGAAACACCGGACTCTGTGCTTACCGAAGGCGCCGCGATCTTGCTGCATCTGCTCAAGCGGCATCCAAACCAGCTGATGCCTGCGGAGAACTCCCCGGCATTCTCCAGGGCTGTTGAGAACATGATGTTTGCCAACGCCACCATGCATCCGGCTTACGGACGCTTGTTCTTTCTCAACGCCCAGGATCTGACGCCGGAGATAAAACAGCAATTGCTCGAATCCGCCGCTCGCGAGATCAGTCGACTGTGGCACGTGGTGGAACAGAAACTGGAGCGCCAATCCGGTAACGCGATATTCCTCGGCGGCGAACGCTACTCTCCCGCCGATATTCTGCTGACGGTCTATTCCGCCTGGGGCGCGTTCTTTCCGGTGGATATTCAAATTGGCCCCAAAGCCCAGCGCATGATCGCGGCCATCACCGAGCTGCCGACTTTCTTTGATCAACTGGAAACACAGGAGTAAACCGATGGAAACGTCTGAAACCGGTGATTTCGACGCCGTGATCCGTTGCCTGAATCAATATTTCGAAGGCTTGCACACGGCCAATATCGAGCTGCTGGATGCCATTTTCCACGACGACGCGATGCTCAAGGCCCCGGACATGCGACGCAGCAAGCAAGTCTGGCTAGAGGCCGTGGCATCCCGCGATGTACCGGCGCAACTCGGTCATGGTTTCAATTACCGCATATTGTCTGTGGAGGTGCTTGGCGATCAGGCGATGGCGAAAGTCTATTGTCCGCTGCTGGGACGCCATTACATCGACTTCCTTGGGCTGCTGAAAGAAAACACCCACTGGAAAATCGTTAACAAAATGTACGCCGACAGCCCAGATCACGCGGCGCGCTAACCCCCATAAACCGTTCATATATCAGAGAGGAATCAACATGCCTTACGTCAATATCAGGGTGACTGACGACGATGTCACCGCAGAACAGAAAGCCGCGCTGATCAAGGGCACCACCCAGCTACTCGTTGATGTGCTGGACAAGGACCCCGCAGCCACCATGGTGGTGATTGATGAAGTCAATCCAGACAACTGGGGACTGGGGTTTGATCAGGTCAGCGAGTTACGAGCCAGACGTCAGGGGTGATTTCTGACGGTCAAAGCTCGAGATCACAATCTCTCCCACAGCTGCACTTTCCTGGCTGTGGGAGGGAATTGGTTCCCGAGTCAATCCTGTTATTTAACGGTGTTACCCAGCGGTGATTGCCACGCCTGAATCGGCACAGTGGAAATGCTGTTTTTCGGGGAACCGTCGACCAGCTTGTCGGAGTACACCAGATAAATCAGGGTGTTACGTTTCTGATCCATAAAACGCACCACCTGCATGCTCTTGAACAGCAGCGACGTACGTTTGTTGAAGACTTTTTCGCCATCCTTGAACTGTTCCTTGATACGGATCGGGCCAATCTGACGACAGGCGATGGAGGCGTCCGAAGTATCTTCGGCCAGTCCCAGCGAACCACTCAGGCCACCGGTTTTGGCACGGCTGAGATGACAGGTCACACCTTCTATTTTTGGATCATCGAACGCTTCGATGACGATCTTGTGGTTGGCACCAATCAGTTTGAACGCGGTGTCCACTTCAGCAATTTTTTCGGCAGAGACAGGCGCAGCCAGCATCAGTGCACTGACGCCCGCGACGCAAACAGCAGACAGTTTTTTCAGGATTTTCACTTCAACACTCCGGTTAATCCATTGAGAAACGAGCCGAGCATAGCCCAGTATGATGACGATTGCTCAGAGGAGTCAGTACCATTCCACCGCCGTGGCCAGGATGTATCCAGCGCCGTATACGGTTTTGATGATACGCGGCTCTCTGGGGTCGGATTCAAGTTTCTTGCGCAGCCGTGACATACGCGAATCAATGCTGCGGTCATAGGGAATGGTTTGATCACCCAGCAGTCGATCACGCGAAAGAATCTGTTGCGGTGTGCGCAACAGCGTCCCCAGCAAGTCGCCTTCGGCAGCGCTGAGTGTCAGCTCATCGCCGTTATCACGCAACAATGTCAGTGTTGCCGGATTAAAGCGCCAGTCAGCAAACCGAGCTTGCTTTGGCGTCTCCGTCAATGGCTGGTCTTGTCCGAGGCGACGCAGCAAGCTGTGCACACGAGCAATCAATTCACGGGGTTCAAAGGGCTTGGTGATGTAGTCGTCGGCGCCCAATTCCAGCCCCATCACCCGATCCGGCAGACTGCCGCGCCCAGACAAGATCAACACGCCAATGCCCTTGTGGCTGGCCAGCTCACGAACCAGCGCCATGCCGTCCATATCAGGCAGCCCCAGATCGATGATGCACACCTTCGGTGCCTCACGCCGGATCGCCTGCAATGCGTGTGCTCCGGTACAGAAGGAGCGCAGGTTAAAACCAAAATCACCCAGTTTCCGGCTGATCAGATCACACACATCCTGATCATCATCGATCACGTATATCAGATCATTACTACTCATGGTGGTGATCCTGCTGCTTGTCGTTGATGTTGCTATCCTGGTGGCAAGCCTTGATCAGTTGCTGTGCCAGCGCCTCTTTCTCGAATGGCTTGTGCAAGATAACCCAGCCCGCATTTTGCTCCTGTTGCTGATACAGCGGATTGCCACTGATCACCACCACAGGCGCTTGCGGTTTGCGGCTGCGCATCAGTCGCGCCAGGCCAAAGCCATTCAGCGCACCGGGCATATCAATGTCGGTAACCAGGCCGTCGATGTCTGGCAGAGAACGAATCAGCTGCTCGGCTTCATCAGCATCCGATGCTTCCAGCAGTGAATAACCCAGGCTGATCAGTTGATCCCGAATCACCGAGCGCACATCGCGGTCATCTTCCACCAGCAACAACAGCCGGTTCTGATCCGTAACGACAGCCGCCGTATTCAATGAGGATGCAGAATCCATCACCACGTCGTGCGTTACTGCTGGCAACAACAGAGCGACCGAAGCGCCGCCCTCTGGCCGGTTTACAATCCGTATATAACCTTTGGACTGCTTGATAAAGCCATACACCATACTCAACCCCAGCCCGGAGCCTTTACCCACCCGTTTGGTGGTGAAGAAGGGTTCGAACGCCTGTCCAAGCGCTTCATCGCTGAATCCTTCACCGGTGTCATTGACCTGAATTTCAATGTAATCGCCGTCCGCTACCGGCTCATCAAAACCCTCGGCCTGATCGGCATGAACCCGGCGTAAATGAAACTCGATCTGCCCTCCGGCAGGCATGGCATCTCGGGCATTAAAGGCCAGATTCACCAGGGCGTTTTCGAGTTGCCCCGGATCAACAAACAGACATTCATCAGCGTCAACCTGCTGGCGCACGCGGATATCACAAGGCAAGGAGCTGGACAGCAATTCCACCGTGTCGTGCAACAGTGATGGCAACGCCACACACGATGGCACCAATGCCTGACGACGGGAGAATGCCAGCAACCGCGAGGTAATATCCGCTCCTCGCCGTGATGCCCGAATCGCCGGAGCCAGATAACGCCCCAGCCCGTCGGTATCGGCAAAACGCTCCTCCGCTGCCACCAGATTGCCGAGAATCACCGCCAGCAGATTGTTGAAGTCATGCGCCAACCCACCCGCCAGTTGACCGGCGGCGCTGATGCGCTGGGCTTCGGTCAGACGGCGCTCGGATTCCTTCTCGGCGGTGATGTCCAGCGACAGGTTCAGTACGCCAATCAGCTCGCCATCGGCGTTGATGTCTGGCAACAAGGTGCGTTTGGTGATCAGCTCCTTGCCATCGCGCTCGAAGCGGTATTCAAAACTGACTTCTTCACCGGCCAGACAACGCGTGATCCACGGCTGAATAATATCGAGCATATCCGGTTCAATCACCGTGTGAATGTGCTGGCCAATCAAGCGTTCCTTGTCGCTGCCAAACAAATCGGCGTAGCCCTGATTCACAAACAGGTAGTGCAATGAGTCATCCAGATAGGCGATCTGCGCGGGCAAGGCATCGAGAATCAGGCGTTGGCGCTCCTCCAGCCGCGCCAGCTCATGGGTACGCTCCTGTACCTTGGTGTCGAGGTGTTCGATGTTGCTGCGCAGCCTTTGCACCATGGTGTCGAAGGTGTGGGCCAGAATGCCCAGTTCGTCGTCACGCCGAATGCCACTGCGAGCGGTCAGATCGCCACCGCGCACACGCTCGGCGGTGCTCGCCAACTGTTTGACCGGCTCGATGATGCGATGGATAAACACCATCGCCAGCACCAGCGCCAGCACAATCGAGATCACGGCAATGGTCAGAATGCGCTGGCTCAGCACCAGCGAGCTGTGCCGCAACTCATCCACGTACACCGACGAGCAGATGTACCAGCCGAAGCCTTCCATCGAGCGCACCAGCGAGATCTTGTCATAGACGTAGTTGCCCGGATCAGCCGGGCTGTCCCATTTGTAGTGCAGCTCCTGACCGGTATCGGCAATCTCGATCAGCTCTTCGATTATCGGGCGCCCCGACGACGGATTGATCAGCACCAGTGCATTGGTCTGGTCAATATTCGGATTGGGATGCGCCAACAAATGGCCGTCGGAATCAAAAATATAGAGATAACCCGTCTTGGCGACCCGGATTTCGCTCAGCGCCTGACGCACTTCCTGAATCGCGGTTTGCTTGCGGCTCTGAACCTCTGCTTCCAGATCATCCAGATACAAACCGCTGCCAATCACAAAGCCCCACTGCGGAAAGTTTTTCACGTAGGACAACTTGTCGACCGCCTCACCCTGACGCAGCCGTTGCCATTGATACTGATAGAAGCCCTCGCCGTCCCGAATCGCCGAATCAATCACTTCTCGCACGATCGTGCTCTGGTCACGGTTGTCCGTCTGGGAGATGTCAAATCCCTGAAAACGCGGATCAGGATGCGACAGCAAGGTGGCGTGGTGGTCGGCAATCCAGACGTAGCCATCGTCGTCGTACTGGAAGTGTCGCAACTGGCGGAACAGTTTGGCTAACGCCTGATCGGCAGGCATACCGTCGGCCTCAGCCTGCTCCAGCGACGTGTGAATGTGCGATTCGGTCAGCGCCACCACCGCTTCCAAACGGCGTTTGTGCGCTTCCAGCGCCTGGGTGCGATAGCTCTCCAGATTGGAATACATCTTGTTGGCAAGCTGAAACACGTTGTGCAGCGCCAACCGGGCGGAATTGCGCTCGATTTCGTAGACGTGACTCTGGATCAGCGGCACAGAATAGAGATACACGGCCACAAACATCACCGCGATGGTCATCAGAATCACCCAGAAAAAGCGACTCACCAGGCGGGTACCGGACATCATTCAACAACAACTCCCAGAAGCTTTGTCGCAGTCTAAAGCCTGCGCAGCGGGAAATCTGCCAACACACACATTTCGGTGCATTTGTGGCAAACACTGGCGAGATTTGTGCGCTTGACTGATGAACACAACAGCGGCCATCGAGCTGCGGCAATAACAATAACAACGTTACTTCTGGAGAATGATTCTCATGACCAAACCTTCCCTGCTTCTGACCGCTGCAGTTTCCATGGCAATGACAGCGTCGTTTGCCCAGGCCAAAGGCATTTCTGACAACAAGGTCAAAATTGGCGTACTGGGCGATATGGGCGGTGTTTACGCCGATGTCTGCGGCCCTGGCTGTGTCACCGCTGCCAAAATGGCGATTGAGGATTTTGGCGGCAAGGTGCTGGGCAAGCCGATTGAACTGGTCAGCGCCGACGATCAGAACAAGCCGGATGTCGGTTCTGCCAAGGTGCGTGAATGGGTTGAGAATCAGGAAGTCGACGCTGTAACCGGTCTGGTGGCTTCGTCAGTCACAGGTGCGGTCACCAAGGTACTGGGCGATGCCAAAAAGCTGGCTTTAATCAGTGGTTCTGCTTCCCACGCATTCACCACCAAAGCCTGCAGCCCGTACAACGCCCACTGGACATATAACGTGGTGGCTCTGGCTCAGGGCACCGTGTTGCCGATGGTGAAATCTGGCAAAAAGAACTGGTTCTTCATCACTGCTGATTACGCCTTTGGCCACGCACTGGAAAAAGTCGCCACCGGCGTGATCAACAAGAACGGCGGCAAGGTCGTCGGTTCCGTGCGCGTACCGCTGGGCACCACAGACTTCTCTTCCTACGTGTTACAGGCCCAGTCCTCCGGTGCGGATGTGGTGGCACTGGCCAACGCGGGTGGCGACTTCGTCAACTCGCTGAAAACCGCGTCCGAGTTTGGTCTCACCGAGATGGTGGACGTGGCCGGTTTGCTGGTGTTTATCCAGAACGCCAAGGCACTCGACCCGGCCATTGCCGCCGGTATGAAGCTGACCACCGGCTTCTACTGGAACTACGACGACGCCACTCGTCAGTGGTCAGCTCGCTTCAAGGAACGTCATGGCAGCGTGCCTTCCATGGCCCACGCCGGTGTCTACTCGGTCACCATGCATTATCTGAACGCCATCAAGAGCACCGGCACCGACGATGCCGACACGGTGATGGCAGCCATGAAACAAACCCGCCCGGATGATTTCTTCGCCCGCAACGCCACCCTGCGTGCCGATGGCCGTATGGTTCACGACATGTATCAGGTACGCATCAAGGCAGCCGACGAGCGCAAGAACGACGACGATGTGTTTGCCGTCGAGCAGGTGATTCCGGGCGATCAGGCATTCAACCCGATGATGCCGCAGTGTGAATTCAAGTAAGGGAACATTGATATGAAAACCAAGATTCTTCCATCCGCCAACAACGCCTATCAGTATCCCTTGCTGATCAAGAGCCTGTTGCTGTCCGGTGCCCGTTACGAGCCAAACCGCGAAATTGTCTACGGCGACCACATGCGCTACGACTACCTGACGCTGAACCAGCGCATTCGCAAGCTCGCCAACGTACTGACCGAAGCCGGTATTGGCGCGGGCGATACCGTTGCCGTGATGGACTGGGACAGCCACCGCTATCTCGAAGCCTACTTTGCTGTGCCCATGATTGGCGCAGTGCTGCACCACGTGAATATCCGCCTCAGCCCGGATCAGATCGCCTACACCATGCAGCACGCCGAAGACAATCTGGTGCTGGTACACAGCGACTTCCAGGCACTGGCCGAGTCACTCGCTGACAAGGTGCCCAGTTGCAAGAACTATATCCAGCTGGTGGATGAAGGCGATGCCAGCGACACCACACTGCCATGTCTGGGTGAATACGAGAGCCTGCTGGCCAACGCCAGCGATGAATACGACTTCCCGGATTTTGACGAGAATTCCATCGCTACCACCTTCTACACCACCGGCACCACCGGCAATCCCAAGGGCGTGTACTTCAGCCATCGTCAACTGGTGTTGCATACCCTGAACATGGCATCGACGCTGGGGGCTTACGAAGGTCTGCCGCTGCTGCGCTCGGATGATGTCTATATGCCGATGACGCCGATGTTCCACGTACACGCCTGGGGCGTGCCGTACGTGGCCACCATGATGGGCGTGAAACAGGTGTATCCGGGCCGTTACGAGCCGAACAAGCTGGTGCGTCTGTTCCACGAAGAAAAAGTCACTTTCTCACACGGTGTGCCCACCGTGCTGCAGATGATCCTGCTGTGCGAAGAAGCCCATACCACCGATCTGACTGGCTGGAAGCTGCTCACCGGTGGCAGCGCCCCCACATTGGGACTGGCGAAAGAAATGGCCAATCGTGGCATCCAGTTCCACACCGCTTACGGCATGTCGGAAACCTGTCCGCTGCTGACCGCCACTTATCTGCACACTGATGAGCGTGAGCTGTCGATGGACGATCAAATGCCATTACGCATCAAGACTGGCGTTCCGTGCGGCATGGTCGACCTGCGTATCATCGATCCAAACGGTAACGACGTGCCTCACGACGGCGAGGCCATGGGCGAAGTCGTGGTGCGCGCACCGTGGCTGACTCAGGGCTACAACAAGGAACCGGAAAAAGGCGAAGAACTGTGGGCCGATGGCTGGCTGCACACTGGTGACGTCGGCTCCATCGACGACAAGGGCGTGCTGCAAATCAAGGATCGTATCAAGGACGTGATCAAGACCGGCGGCGAGTGGATTTCCTCACTCGAACTGGAAAGCCTGATCAGCCAGTATCCAAGCATCAGCGAAGTGGCGGTGATTGGTGTACCTGACGACAAATGGGACGAGCGCCCGATGGCCATGGTCGTACCAGTGAAAGGTGAGAACCCCGAGGTGGCAGACATTCAGGAACACCTGAAACAGTTTGTGGAATCTGGCCGCATCAACAAATGGGCCATCCCCCAGGATATTCGCATCGTGGCTGAAATTCCGAAAACCAGCGTTGGCAAGATCAACAAGAAGTGGATTCGGGAGCAGGATCAGCAAACCCGTCAGGCCTGACGTCGCAGCCAGTTCGTCACCTGTACTTTTTACTCTCTCCTCTGGGGTTGTCACCCCGACTCCAGAGGTTTTGCACAGTCTGTGCACGCCAGCTGGAGGAACCGGCTGGCTTTTTTCGTTTTGACGGCCCATTGGATATGGCTGCGTACTCTAAGCTGATTCTTCCCTCAGCTTGTCACGAATATCCATCAGCATTTGGCCATACGCATTCTTGCCTCTGAGATCCCGACCAACACCCCAGAAGTAGTCGTACTGGCTCACTTCGGAAATGGCTATATCGCCAGAATCCAACAGCAGTTGCGCAATTTCCGGGTAAGTGCGGCACTTGATGTAAGTCGCACGTGTCATCATCGTTACCTTGACCTGATCCCAGTCTTTCCGCTTCTTCTGCCACCAGCTCTTACCCAGTTTGGCGGCGTCTTGCGGGCTAGCCGATTGACGGATTTTCTCAACGTAAGCCGGGTCAACGTAGCGCATGGCATTGAAATAGTGCTCAACCGAAGGCCATGTGAATCCATCCAGTTCAAACGCGTGCGGGGAGTAAGAAGCTAACGGGTCATCGACATCCGTTCGACACACCGTCAGTAATTCTTTCTCTTTGTGACCAAATAACATAGCGATGACCCTGATTGCGCGCCCAATTGCGAAGATTCATTCAGAATTATATCGACGATTGATGAAAGCAACACAGCAATGATCATCTCTTCGTCCATACCGAACATATCAGCACCAACCAAAGACGTCGCTATCGCGGTAAAGTGCGCAAACAAACTGGCCGCTACTGCGGCCAGCTCGAATTCCAAAAAGAAAACGCCTCAGCGACCCCAGGTGACTTCCAGACTGGATACCAGCGACTGGTGATTCACCGGCTTGCCATCCAGACCGGTGACGCCATTCAACCAGCGCACAACATGATCCGGGTTGTCATGCATCCACATCCGCACAGCCCGATCCACCGGCACAAACTCGTTGCTGATCTTGTCCATGATGGCCTCTTCGATGGGGGCTTCAAACACCAGGTTGTTCAGGAAGCGCGCCAGATTTGGACAGTTCTGATCCAGCCCCTTGCGGATACTGGTGTTGACGGTAGCCTTGCCGTATTCCGGCCCAAAGAACTCGTCACCGCCACTCAGGTACTTCAGGGAGAAATGCTGGTTCATTGGATGCGGTGCCCAACCGAGGAAGACGATCCACTCGCCTTTTCGAACCCGGCCTTTTACCTGCGCCAGCATCAGTCGTTCAGAGGTTTCGATCAGCTCAAATTTGCTCAGACCGAAGGCATTGGTTTTGATCATTTCCAGCACGGCGGCATTACCACTGCTGCCTTTTTCCAGCCCGTAGATTCGGCCATCGAACTTGTCGTGGAATTTTGCGATATCAGCGAAGTCTCGTACGCCCTGTTCGTAGACATAATCCGGTACCGCCAACGTCCAGCGCGCATCATCCAGGTTGGCAGCCAGGGTTTTGACGCTGCCGCTGCCGTAAAATGGACCAGCAACATCAATCATGGCCGGCGTCCAGTACCCCAAAAACGCATCGATATTGCCGCCTTGCATTTGCTCAAAGACCTGAGGCGTGGCTGGCTGATTACTCAGTTCCACCCGATAGCCAAGTCGATCAAGCAACTCCTTGGCAATGCCATTGGCAACGTGCAGGTCAGTCCAATCCACCACTCCCAATCGCACATCCCGGCAGTGTTGCTCCGGTTGCCCTGTGGCCCAGACGGGCTGAGCCAGTATCAGCAGCAGCAAACCTCGTATAACTGCGTTCATAAAGTACCTCGCATAAGAATATTAGTTATGCAATGAGCTTATGAACATCAATGAGTTGATTCATTACCTCAATGGAGAGACCGCTACCGGGTTAATCCCAAAGAGGTAAGGATTCTAAAAAGAGTGGTTGCTGTAACTATCTGAAATAACTGGCTCAGGAAAAGCCGTCAGTGAGCAGGCCATCAGAACTTCCAGGTAGCCTGAAGATAGCTGTACAACGCGCTTTCCGGCACCGGTTCTGCACGTGGAGTTCCGCCCGCCAGTTCGGCTTTACTGGCCGCCTTGCTGGCGTAAGTCCCCAGTTTCAGCCACGCAGCGCCGGTCTCGACATCCACCGAGCGGGTGGCTTTCCAGCGCCAGCGGAATTCCGGCTGCTGGCCCACGAAGTCGCCGGACTCCCCCGAGGCATCGCGGTAACCGGAACCAACCCAGGCATCGCGATCTGACGCCAGCTGATACCAGCGCCATGCCAGCATGATTTCTGAAGATGGCGAAGGTTTGAACACCGCCCGAACAGCAGGCGAGGCTATATTCGAGCGGGCAAAGCTGCCAAAGATACCGGTCGGCCCGAAGTCAAAACGACGCGCCCCGTAGAGCGTGTCGAAACGATTGTTGCGTTCGTCATCGGGTTTGAGATCTCCGCTGGCATGATCATATTGCAATTTCAGCTGCCATTGCCAACGAGTCCGAAACTGGTAACCCAACTCCAGATGATAGAACCAGGCATCGTGATCCAGATCGGTCCGATCCGCTTCATCGGCGGTCAATCGAGACGTACCCGACTGCCGCGCCAGTTCCAGATCGAAGTCCACCTGGCCCGGTTGGCTCGTCAGGTATAACCGGCCTGCCAGCGTGGTGATGTTGCGATTGCGGGTTTCCAGACGCGACGTGTCGGCTTCCCGGAGCTTGAACCATTGTGCGCTGCCACGAATCCGCCCCTTCAACACATAGCCATCCGCACTCAGCCCCAGCAGCTGCACATGCAATGACGACTTGTCCGCCTCGTGCTGGTTGTTCTCCAGATCCACCCGTGTGTCGGGGTAACGACTGACCGGGTAAAAAACCAGCCCTTCCACTCTTGCCTTGCTGTACCTGAGGTTCGAGACCAGATGCAGGCCATCGAAGGTATTAAACGTATTGCGATAGCGATTGCGAGCCATCAGGCGACGGGAGCCGATATCGAGCGTCTGGCGACCGAAGTTGATCTCATGATCGCTGATTTGCCAGGGCAGCAAATCGGAACGCACGCTCACACGCGCCTGTACCGCTTCCAGCGTGTTGACCGTGGCGGTGGTCAGTGTGGTGTCGTCATCAGAGGAAAAGTGACGGGAATCGGTCAGCTCCAGCACAAAATTGCTGCTGTTCTGAAAACGGGTAAAGGGGATGGAAAAAGTGAAATCCGTACGTGTGGCGAGAATCTGGTCAGTGCCGTGACCCGCAGCGCGATACTGGTCATCCAGGCTTTCGATGCGCCCGCGCAGGTTTCCATCCAGATGGATCGTGCCCGGCATCAGCAAGGGCCGGTTGGTCAGGCCATCCGCATGGATAGACGACGAACCGGCAAGCACCATCAGACCAGCCAAACGAATGCCACGCCGCAACGACCGTCGAACAGGGATATTGGTATTCGATGCTGCTGTTGCACTGGCAAGCGTCAAATGACTGCTTGGGTTTCCGCGATACCGCGCCACGGTAAACATTGGCCACTCCCATTCCTGTTAGCTGTCCCTGGAGAGTGTAACCAATGTTAACCATTGTGGTGCACTGTTTTAGCGAACCGAGTGCTTACTCCGCTGCAATCGCCTGATTCTTGAGCATCATGGCTTTTTCATAGGTCTGCAGGTTGCTGACATTGGAATAGCCCAGGTAATTCAGCGCTTTCACGGCCAGAGATGCACGACGGCCAGAGCGGCCATAAAGGTAGATGGTCGCATCCTTGTCGACATCCAGTTGTGCCATATAACCTTCGACGTCGGTGTAAGGCACGTGCTTGGCGCCTTCAACGTGTCCGTCGCGGTATTCCGACTGGGTACGCACATCAATCCAGACCGGTTCGGCCATGGCGCCTGCGGCAAAGACAAGAGCCAGAGAGCTCAGCAGATATTTGATTTTCATGATCGACACTCCTTCGAAGGAACAAACTTGATTAACTTACGACCACACAGTCGGCACTGTGCGATGAAAAATTACTCAATCCTGTGGAACAGCCTGATTCAGCGGCAATACAGGCCAATCAGGACATTTAGGTCAATAAATTGCTTGTCGAGAGGGTTATTGTTGACATGCAGGAACAGTACACAAATCAACCATGAATGTTTATTGATATGTGCCTTAAAAACCGACAGAAGGTAGCAAAAAAGGACAAATAGCCGACCAAAGTGACGGATTGCACGTCCCGTCCCTGAGTGAGCACGATGTGTGCTATGGGCTTCCTATTTGGTCTACATCAAGGCAAAGGGCTTCCTGTGTTAACATCTGAATATCTTTGCCGTGATCACGGCCATCAACAACGCCAATAACGACTCCAACAGCAGGGCTCTACCGCATGAAAGAGAAACCACTTCCACCCGGCGACTACGAATGTTGTGAAAGCGGTTGCGACCGCTGTGTCTGGGATATCTACCGAGAAGATTTGCAGGAATGGGAGCAACAACAGAAAGCCCAGGACAGCAAGGCCGAAAGCCAGCCGGTTGCTCAATAAATTTCTGGACGGTTCGGTCAGCCCGAACCCTTTGTCATGGCCATCAGGTCATCACGCAGACGCTGCGCCAGCACGTCGATGAAGGCGCGTGTCTTTCCCGGTTGACCCAACTGTCCCAACCACTGTCCTTGCTCTCGCATCTCGCGATGGAGAATCTGCACCGGGCGTGACGGCGGCTCAAATTCTGTCAGCAGCACCGTCAGCGCACCTTCCATCAAGTGTCTGTGAATCTGATAGGAATTGATTCGGGTGATCCCCAGCCCCGCAACCGCCGCTTCGATGGCCGAGTCATTGGTGGTGACCGTCAGACGGGGTTCAATCATCACTCGTTGTTCTACCGCAGCATAGTCTCCCACCCGACGACGATAAAAACGCCAATATCCTCCACGACCGGCACCCGCCGTTGACGCAATCAGATTGTGATCAGCCAGTTGATCCGGATTGTCAGGAACGCCGTTCCGCGCCAAATAGCCGGGTGATGCCACCAGCAACGAACGAATGTCACCGACTTTCAACGCTCGGTCACTGGAGTCCGGTAGATGTCCGATTCGGACAGCAACATCAATCCCCTCTTCAACCAGCCCCACCACCCGATCCAGAAACAGGGCGTTCACCGTCACGTCGGGATAACGATTCAGATATTCGGTAATCACAGGCAGCACATGTATGCGCCCAAACAACACCGGCGCAGTGACCGTCAGGGTTCCACGAGGCTCGGCATTCTGACCCATGGCCGATGCGTCTGCCGCCTCAATCTCCGCCAGAATCCGGCGCACATCATCCAGATAACGCTGGCCGGTGTCGGTAAGCCGCACCCGTCGCGTGGTTCGGTGCAACAGGGTGACTCCCAGTTCCAGTTCGAGCGCAGCGATGGCTCGTGTTACTGCGGGTGGCGACAAGCCCAGTTTTCGAGCCGCTGGCGCAAACCCCTGAGCATCGGCAACCGCTACAAAGACCTGCATTTGATGCAGTCGATCCATCACTATTCCTCCCCACGTAACAATCAATTAATTACAACAAGGATTCTTATCGCTGAAAAGAATGCACATAGTGAAAACAGGAAGCCGGACAACAGGAGCCAGCCATGCCACATCGCTATGCCGAACTCGCCTTTACCCCCACCATCCGGGCACTGCAGCAACAGCTGGGCAGTCGTGACATGTACGCACGCTTCGACGATGGCCCGGACAAGCACCACGAATTCCGCGCACGAGAGACCAGGTTTATTGAGCAACGCGACAGCGTTTACATGGCCACAGTCAACGAAGAAGGCTGGCCTTACCTGCAACATCGCGGTGGGCCTGCAGGTTTCGTGAAAATACTGGACGCTCACACGTTGGGCTTTGCTGATTATTCCGGCAATCGTCAGTACATCACCACAGGCAACCTGGCCAACAACACCAGGGTATCGCTGTTTTTTATGGACTACCCCAACCGTCGGCGACTCAAACTGATGGGACGTGCGGAAGTACTCCAGCCCGATGATCCCAAACTGCGCCAGCTGGTGGACCCGACCTACCCGGTCAGTATCGAACGCGGATTTCTGATTCATCTGGTCGCGTTCGACTGGAATTGTCCGCAGCACATCACACGCCGCTACACCGAATCCGATGTTCAACAACTCATCGACGAAGCCGTTCGCCAGGCACTCAAACACGCACAAGGAGATATCCCGCATGACTGACACACCGCAATCAGGATCAACCCTATCCAGACCACCCCAGGAGCCACGACCACCTCTGCCCCCGTTTACCGAGGACACGGCGAAGCAAAAAGTTCGCATGGCTGAAAATGCCTGGAATACACGTAACCCGGAGACCATCAGCCTCGCCTACACACCCGATAGCCGATGGCGGAACCGCGACCAGTTCCCAACCGGGCGTGCCGAGATCGTTGAATTCCTGAGCGCCAAATGGCAACGCGAACAGCAATACCGTCTGATCAAGGAACTGTGGGCCTACACAGACAACCGCATTGCGGTTCGATTTGCCTACGAGTGGCACGATACCAACGGCCAGTGGTTCCGCAGCTACGGCAACGAAAACTGGGAATTTGACAGCAGCGGCCTGATGCAAACACGTCATGCCAGCATCAACGACCTTGCTATCGACGAGTCCGAGCGCCTGTTTCACTGGCCTCAGGGCGTTCGCCCGGAAGATCACCCGGAGCTGTCAGACCTCGGGCTATAGCCAGTTTCACAAGGCAGCGCTACCATCAGGCCTTCTGACCAGGAGGGCCGCTTATGTCCAAGACACAGCCAGAAGACTTGCCACTGATACGGAGCCTGACCGACCGGGGGCGCAAGGCCCTGTTACAGGGTGCTGCATATGCCGACTGTCTGCCAACCGACGTGATTTTGCGTCAGGGGCAGCAAGCTTCCGGGGCTTACATCGTGTTGCAGGGACGTCTGCGGGTGTATTCCGTCTGCCCCAATGGCAATGAGGCCACGCTCTACACCATCGAACCCGGTGAAACCTGTGTATTGGCGCTGAACTGTCTGTTTAACGATTTGCTCTACCCGGCCTGGGTCGAATCTGAAGCGGATACCAGAGTGATGGTCATTCCCGGCCCGCTATACCGCTCCCTGTTTCACACCGAACCGGAAATTCAGGACATGACGGTTCGCACGCTCTCAACCCTGGTATTCCGTTTGATGGGCGAGCTGAACAATGTTCACGGACTCACCGTGCGCCAGCGGTTGGCGCGCTTTCTGTTGACCCGTTCCAACCAGCAAAGCATCCTGCAAATGACTCAACAACAGATGGCCCAACACCTCAGTACCAGCCGCGAAGTGGTAGCACGCCAGCTGCTGGAACTGGCGGCGCAAAACCTGATTGAAACCGGGCGCGGCCAGCTCAAACTGCTGGATACCGACGGCTTGCGCGCCATCGCTACCGGACAGTAATCAGGCAAAAAAATCCCGTCTTGTGTAACCAAAGTTACAGAACTCCGTGTCTGCGCTACGTAGCCTGACCCCAGACATCCAACAACACGGAGTATCTGTTATGAAAGGTTTTGTTCAATTTATGGCGTCAGCCGCAGGTCGCGGTGCACGTATTGTTGCAGGACTGGCGATCATCGCCTGGGGATTTTTGGGGCTGGGCGGCAGTGAAGCCTACGTCGTTGCCGCGATTGGCGCCATTCCTCTGCTGGCTGGCATTCTGGATATCTGCCTGTTTGGGCCGCTGTTTGGCTGTCCGCTGGAGGGCAGCAAGAACCGCAAGCAGGCCTGAGCGCGGTATTTCAACGGGGTTTTGTAGTAATGAGTGCGGCAAGGTGACCGCACTCATTACAAGCCAGCCTTCAGGCTTCCATCAGCGCCGGTTCCGGCTTTCGAGCGATCACGTAAACGTGCTTTTCAGGATACTGATCCAGTTCCAGATGCAACACAGACAAACCGTTTGCCATCAGCAATTTCAGGTTCTCGTTGATACCGATGGAACTGTAATAAAAAGTGTCTTCCAGCCAGGTGTCGGTATGTTCACCTTCGGCATCGCCGAATGAATACATCAGCACGCCACCCGGATTGAGCATGTCACACATTTTTGAAACCACTGGCTTATGCATCTCGTACGGCAGATGAAAGATGCTGTCCCAGGCAAAGATAAAATCAAACCGCTCGCGGGTATCCCAGCAGCAAATGTCGGCCTGGAAAAACCGGTGTTCAGGATGATGAACCTCCGCCAGAGTGATCATTTCATCCGAGATATCCAGTCCCGTGATGGTGAACCCCCACTTCTCCAGCACCCGCACGAATCGACCACCGGTACCACACCCCACATCCAGCGCAGTGCCTGTGTTGGTGACGAACCCCAATGCCTTGCCAAACTGAGCCACACCATAATCCGAATCACCGTGTTGCTCATGCCACCAGTGCGCAATCCTGTCGTATTTCTGGCCAAGCTCGATTGGGTTCATTGAATGCCTCAGAAAGATCGTTAAGCGGGTAAAACAAGGGTTCACTGTCTGACACTAGTCTCCAACAAAAATCAGCGCAAAACCCTCCTGAACAGAGCGTTTCAAAATATTGGACAGCGATGTATGAGCAGCCGTCTGTGTCGATGCAGATTCCAGAATATCGATTAAATCGCCGATATTCGAACGCAGTTTCAGGTCACCGTACTGGTCAATGATCATTCCCGTTTTCAACCTGAAAGCCTCGATTTCCGGCTCTAGCTGATCAAGCTCGGCATCTGAAATCGACATTAGCCGCTCTGCTGGGCGATTACCTTCAAGCTTGTGCAGATCCAGACTCACTGCGAACCTCCATATTTCCCCCCATAAAACGAAAAAACCCCGCCGAAGCGGGGTCACACAATCCGGGCCTGAATTGTGTGGAGAGTGTGCCGGGCGAACCCGGCGAGCATGAAAGAGAGTCTAGCGTCTGATCAGAGGCGTTCCCATACCGTGGCAATACCCTGTCCCAGGCCGATACACATGGTGGAGACACCGTAGCGGCCACCTTCCTGTTCCAGCACGTTGATCAGGGTGGTGGAGATACGTGCGCCGGAGCAGCCCAGCGGGTGACCCAGTGCAATCGCGCCACCGTGAATGTTGATGCGTTCGTCAGCGATGTCTTTCAGTTTCAGATCCTTGATGCAAGGCAGAGACTGAGCCGCGAACGCTTCGTTCAATTCCCAGTAGTCGATGTCGGTCACGTCCAGACCAGCACGCTTCAGGGCTTTCTTGGTCGCGGGCACCGGGCCATAACCCATGATGGCCGCGTCGACACCGGCAACCGCCATACCAACGATACGGGCACGCGGCTTGAGACCCAGCTCTTCGGCCTTGGCAGCGCTCATCAGCAGCATCGCCGCCGCGCCATCCGTGATCTGGGAAGACGTGCCCGCCGTGACGGTACCGCTCTTCGGATCAAACGCCGGACGCAGTTTGCCCAGCGTTTCGGTAGTGGTTTCCGGGCGAATGGTTTCATCGTCGGTGATCAGAACCTGCTTGCCGTCGGCATCGTGACCGTACATCGGCACGATTTCGTTCTTGAACTTGCCGTCCAGAGTCGCCTGATGGGCGCGCTGGTGCGAGCGTTCAGCAAACGCGTCTTGCTGATCTCGGCTGATGCCGTGCATCTTGCCCAGCATTTCAGCGGTCAGGCCCATCATGTTGGAGGCCTTGGCGAAATACTTGGACGATTCCGGGTTGTGATCGAAGCCGTGAGTCATTTCAACGTGACCCATGTGCTCAACACCACCGACCACAAATACGTCACCGTTACCGGTCTGAATCGCCTGGGCGGCGGTGTGAATCGCCGACATCGCGGAACCACACAGACGGTTAACGGTTTGGGCACCGGCTTCTTTAGGCACGGCTGTCATCAGACCAATGTGGCGAGCAACGTTAAAGCCCTGCTCTTTGGTCTGGTTCACACAGCCCCAGATGATGTCTTCAACCAGCTTGGCCGGTACATCCGGGTTGCGCTCGAACAGCGCGTTGATCAGGTTGGCGGACAGCTTTTCCGCACGCACATTGCGGAATGCTCCCCCTTTGGAACGGCCCATGGGAGTACGAACCGCGTCGATAACTACAACGTCATTTGGATTCAAGGTTGTCATGCAGAGATCTCCTGGTTCGCCACTCAAGCCTTGGCCTGAGCGAAGTAACTGTCACCGGCTGCGGCCATTTCACGCATGCGTCCGGTTGGTTCGTAGAGCTTGCCCAGTTCACTGTACTGGTCGCACTGTTCCACAAATTGCGCCATGCCAACTGTGTCCATGTAGCGACAGGCACCACCACGGAACGGCGGGAAGCCAATACCGAAGATCAGACCCATGTCGGCTTCAGATGGCGTATCGACGATGCCTTCTTCCAGACAGCGGGCAATCTCGATGCACATCGGGATCATCATGCGCTGAATGATTTCTTCATCGCTGAAGTCGCGCTTGTCACCGCATACAGGCGCCAGCAGTTCGTAGACAGACTCGTCGACGACTTTCTTCGGCTTGCCTTTCTTGTCGGTTTCGTAAACGTAGAAGCCCTGGTTGTTCTTCTGACCGAAACGCTCGTTTTCGTACATCACGTCCATACCGGTCTTGAAGTCAGCCTTCATACGATCCGGGAAGCCAGCCGCCATCACTTCGTTAGCGTGGTGACCAGTGTCGATGCCGACAACGTCAAGCAGGTAGGCAGGCCCCATTGGGAAGCCGAACTTCTCCATCACCTTGTCGACTTTCTGGAAGTCAGCGCCGTCGCGCAGCAGCGCAGCAAAACCGGCGAAATAAGGGAACAGCACACGGTTCACCAGGAAGCCAGGGCAGTCGTTCACCACGATCGGGGTTTTGCCCATTTTCTTGGCGTACGCCACCACGGTGGCCACCGCTTCTTCTGAAGTTGCCTTACCACGAATCACTTCCACCAGCGGCATCATGTGTACCGGGTTAAAGAAGTGCATGCCGAGGAAATTTTGCGGACGCTTGAGGTCTTCGGCCAACAGGTCGATCGAGATGGTCGAGGTGTTGGAGGTGATGATGGTGTCTTCGCTGACCTGATCTTCCAGTTCCGCCAGCACCATTTTCTTGACCTTCGGATTTTCAACCACGGCTTCCACCACGGTATCCACATCACCGAAGTCACCGTAGCTCAGGGTTGGACGAATGCGGTTCAGCGCTTCACCCATCTGCAACGGCTTCATTTTCTTCTTATCAACGCGCTTGGACAGCAGCTTGTTGGCTTCAGACAAGCCAAGCTCGATGCCCGCTTCGTTGATGTCTTTCATCATGATCGGCGTGCCTTTGTAGGCCGACTGGTAGGCAATACCACCGCCCATGATGCCCGCACCCAGAACCGCCGCCTTGTTGGTTGGCTTGGCCTGCTTGTCGTATTCTTTGGCTTTCTTCTTCAGCAACTGGTCGTTCAGGAACAAACCGATCAGCGCCTGGCTTTCGGTACTCTTGGCCAGCTTGGCAAAATTCTTTGCTTCCGTCGCAATCGCCTTTTCTCGGGTCATGGACGCATGCTTCTGCATCGTTTTGATGGCCGTAATCGGAGCCGGATACTGGCCCTTGGTCTGGCCCATCACGAAGCCCTTGGCGGTTTCGAACACCATCATGGCTTCCATGGTGTTGAGTTTCATCTTGCCGGTCTTCTCGGCACGACGCTCTTCCCAGTTGATCTCACCAGAGATCGCCGCTTGCAGCATCGCGATGCCGTTGTCACGCAAGGTTTCCAGCGGGAATACCGCATCAACCGCACCGTCAGCCAGAGCCTTGTCGGCTTTTTGCTCGCCACCCATGCAGATCCACTCGATGGCGTTATCAGCACCGATCACACGCGGCAGACGCACCGTACCGCCGAAGCCCGGCATAATGCCCAGCTTGACTTCTGGCAGGCCGATTTTCGCACTGTCTGCCATCACCCGCAGGTCGGTCGACAGTACCATTTCCATACCGCCGCCCAGCGCAATACCGTTGATAACCGACAAGGTTGGAACGGGCAGATCTTCGACGGCGTTGAAGATGGCATTGGCACCCAGAACCCATTCAACGATCTGCTCTTCAGGACCGGCGAAGTAACCACCGAATTCGGTGATATCAGCACCCACGATGAAAGCGTCTTTGGCCGACGTTACCAGAACACCTTTCACGCTCTGATTATCAGCAATGGCGGCTGTGGCTTCTTGCAGCTCGTTCAGCGCGTCGCGGTTGAATTTGTTGACAGATTCGCCTTCCAAGTCGAATTTCAACTCGGCGATGTCACCCTCGATCATGCTTACCTTGATGGCTTTACCTTCGTAAATCATCAACAGATCTCCCAGTGGATGTTGGCTGGTTAACGACTTTCAGACCTGGAAAGTCACTGATTAATCATGGACGGGTTAGCAACAGAAAAACGGCTGACAGGCTCGACGCCAGTGGAGTTGGCGTGTTCTGCGTTCTGATTACCGATTTTTTATTGTTATCTCGTCTTTCAAACGACTGATTCATACAACCGTTTGAATTTGTGTTTAAACAATCGTTGAAAAAACACGAGATGTCAACCATCAATCGTTCAGAAACGACATTATTCACACAAGCGTCATCGAAGAACCCTTGTTCGGCCATTTCGTCGACCTCGACCGAAAATAGTCAGGAGTTCTACCCGCTGTTACGGAATCACAGTAGATACACTAATGGTATTTCTGGTAAAACAATCAGGCAGGCAGACAAACGGGTACCTAACTAACACCCGACAGAGAAAATGCAAAACGTTCGATCAGTCAATACTGGCAACGTTGCCATAACTACAACAATAAAAAGACAAGAGACAACGATGAAGTATATTCAGACCATTGCGCTTGGCCTTTCGCTGATGCTGGCCTCTCTGGCCTCTCATGCATCTCCTGACAAACTTCTCAGCCATTTACAGCACATGCGGCTAACTTCCATCAGCAGCATGTCAAACTTCTTTATGTTCAGCGGCCTGAATGCCGATCAGAAATACGAACGCCGAATGATGAAAGATCTGGCCGCCTTCACCGAAGCACTGGAAGCAGCGAAAGGACTGGTAGCCGGTGGTACACCCAGCGAACACATGGGCAAAATCGAATCCGACTGGAATGCCTACATGACCAAACTGGCCGCTCATCAGAAGGTGGTGGCCGACATGGGCAAAATTGATATCACGGAATCCATGGCTCTCGGATTACTGGGTAACAACCTGTCGGCATCCATCACCAAGGCGTACGCCGATGTAGCCGCTGTCAACAGCCCCAACCCCACCGTTCAGCAAGCCAGAGATCTGGCTGTTCTGCTGCAGGAAATCACCACCCAATACGCCGCGCTGGGTACTGCTGGCAAGACGGAATTCCACACGGGCGAATACAAGCGTTCACTGGCCGAGATGGCCGACAGTTTTTCAAAGGATCTGAGTTCACTGTCCAACACCGCGCGCAACGCCAGCACCAACTTGCTACTGGACGACATTTCCAGCAAATGGAGCATGCTCAGCAAGTCAATGAATACCCAGAATGGCAATGGCGTTCCGTTCCTGATCATCAGCTACAACGACCGCATTATTCATCACCTGGAAGAGCTGGAAGGGATGATTCGCTGATTCTGCTATAGAGATCATTCGGGAATGGATTCCCGCCACACACCATAGCCATGGACCTCAACTACACCGTCGATGAATCTGACTTCACATCCTGTCTGGCAGTTTCTCAGCCAGATAGTCCACCAGCACTCTGACCTTGGCAGGCAAACTTTCCCGGTCGGGATACACCGCCCAGGCTCCCAGCTCCAGCAGCTCTGAATCTTCAAACAACGCCACCAGCCGCCCCGCTTGTATATCATCCTGAACCACAAACAGTGGCATACGGGCAATCCCGGAACCGGCCAACACCGCTTCTCGAATCGCCAGACTGTTGTTGATGCGCAACGTGCCCGACACAGAAACCGATACCCGACGTCCATCAGCCTGGTCAAATGCCCATTCACTGGCGGATTCCTGATAGCGATACAGCAACACATTGTGATTGATCAGTTCTTCGGGCAACCGAGGCTCGCCTTCCCGCCGCAGATACCCGGGTGCGGCCACAACCGCATGTTTCACCACAGCCAGCTTGCGTGCTACCAGCGATGAATCCGCCAGACTTGCGACCCGAATCGACAGGTCGTACCCGGCATCGACCATATCCACAATGCGATCATCCAGATGCATATCCACCTGCACCTGGGGGTAGCGCTCCATAAACTCAGCCAGCAGCGGAGCGATATGCAGCACGCCAAACGACATCGGCACATTCAGCCGAATCGTACCGGTGGGTTGCTCCGACAACCCCGATACCAGTTCCATCGCTTGATCCAGCTGGGCCAGACCCGCCTTTGAATGCTGATAAAACAACTGACCGGCCTCTGTAAGACTCAGGCGCCGCGTTGTGCGATGCAGCAGACGCACTCCCAGTCGTTGCTCCAGACGACTGACGTATTTGCTGATCACCGAGCGAGAGAGCTCCAGCTGTTCCGCAGCATCGGTAAAACTGCCACTGTCCACGACTTTCACGAATACAGAAACATCATCCAGCATCGTCCACCGCTGATCCTATTTGTCGATATTTGAAGACAATAAGATTCCATCAAGCCCAATTATTCAATCAATATAGGCAGGTAGAGTTTACGGAAGATTCCATTTATCTCTGTCGATACAACGAGGTCGCCATGTCATCCGTGAGCCTGTCACCGGACAAAAACGCATTATCTGCTCTGTCTGCCAGGCAGCAGCCAACCCCGTGGTATTCCCGTTCCTGGGTACTGCTGCTGATCTGTGGCACGCTGATCGGCGTGAATTTTCCTCTGGCCAAGGTGGCCACGGCTGAAGGCGTATCACCTGTGGCCTGGGTGTTTCTGGTCTCACTGGGCTCGGCATTGGGCGCTGGGCTGGTGTTACTGGCTGCACAGTTCAGGCAACCAGCAAAACAAGCAGCCACCCCGGCCAACACAGAAACGACTGCCAAACCGGACATCTGGCCCAATATTTGGCCCAAAATCGGTTTGAACGGCCAAACACTGCGCTACGCCCTGATAGCCGGGCCACTGACGTTTGCAGCTCCTAACCTGCTGGGGTTCAGTGTGCTGCCCTACACAGGCGCAGGCTACGCCGGACTGATGTTCGCCCTTTCTCCCGTGACGACTCTGGCACTGTCCACCCTGTTCGGGATGAAAACCACCAGCCGTCTGGGCATGGTGGGCATTGCTGTGGGCATGTTCGGCGCCATGTTAATCAGCTATGCCAGAACCCAGGATCAGGCCGCACCGGCAATTTTGTGGCTGTTACTGGCGTTCGCCATACCGGTCGTTTTGGCCATGGGGAATGTCTATCGCACACTGGACTGGCCGGAAGGAGCCAGACCGGACTCCCTTGCCTTCTGGAGTTACCTGTTTGCCAGTCTGGTGTATCTGATGGTGTTGCTTGTCACCGAAGGGACAGCAATGCTCGAACCGTTGGCGGCTGTTCCCCTGCTGTCGGCCTTGCAGATTCTGGCAGCGTTGGCACTGGCTCCATTCCTGTTTCGTCTGCAACAACTGGGCGGGCCGGTGATGCTGAGCCAGATCGGTTACGTCGCCGCTGCGGTCAGTTTGGGCGTATCCACACTGTTTCTAGGCGAGCACTACAATCTGGCCACCTGGACCGGGGCAGCAGTGATTGCCGCAGGCATTACCGTCACCATCCTTGCCAATGTTCGATCCGGGTCTTGATGCACTCCTGCCCTTCAACAACGGCGCCTGTCTCGCTGATATCCAAATGCACCATTCTTAAGCCTGTCTGCTTTATCACGCCCTGTGATAAGGCAGGCAACGGCCAATCGCCCCGATACCAACGCCGCGATAAAAGCTGATTGACCCTTCGTTCTGCAGTCGATATTCGGCAAACACCACAGCAATCATGGGGCCTCCAAAGCTCTTTTTAACAGTGAACCAATCTCTGGCACAGCGGTTGCTTTAACCCCAGTGACCGTACTTCTGACATGACGGCTACACAATTTGACCAATAGAGCGCTAGGGTTCCGATCACAATGCTGTGATGACTGGTCCGAGAGCACTCGACCTCCTGAATCGTTTCACGACCAGTGGGGTTACACGGCGGGACAAAAGCCCGGGAGACTGACTTGGCGTTATGCCAGAAGTACTCCGTTTTTTTACCCGACAGTAACCATAAAAACCACACAAGAGGTTTACGATGAAACGAGCAACTACCCTGCTGTTAGCCCTGCTACTTTCCACGCCTGCCCTTGCTAAAGACGATTTCAAAATCTGCTGGTCGATTTATGTTGGCTGGATGCCCTGGGCCTATGGTGCAGAGCAAGGCATCGTCAAGAAATGGGCAGACAAGTACGACATCAATATCGAAGTGGTGCAGATCAACGACTACATCGAGTCCATCAACCAGTACACCGCTGGCGGATTCGATGCCTGCACCATGACCAACATGGACGCGCTGACCATTCCTGCCGCCGGTGGCGTTGACAGCACCGCTCTGGTGGTTGGCGACTTCTCCAACGGTAACGATGGCGTTGTACTGAAGGGCAAAAAGTCGCTGAAAGACGTCAAGGGCCAAACGGTTAATCTGGTTGAGCTGAGTGTTTCTCACTACCTGCTGGCCCGTGGTCTGGACAGCGTGGGTCTGAAAGAAGCCGACATCAAGGTCGTCAACACTTCCGACGCCGATATGGTTGCCGTGTATGGCACCGACGACGTGACCGCCGTTGCCACCTGGAACCCGCTGTTGAGCGAAATCACCTCCATGCCGAACAGCTACAAGGTGTTCGACTCCTCGCAAATCCCGGGTGAAATCATCGACCTGTTGGTCGTCAACACCGACACCCTGGCGGCCAATCCCAAACTGGGTAAAGCCCTGGTCGGCGCCTGGTATGAAATCATGGCCACCATGAGCAAGAACGACAAAATGGGAACCGCAGCCCGTGACTACATGGCGGTTGCTTCCGGCACGGATCTGGCCGGCTACGACGCTCAGTTGGCCAGTACCGAAATGTTCTACGCCCCGGCTGATGCCCTGAAACTGACCAACAGTCAGGATCTGGTGACCACCATGAAGAACGTGGCGGAATTCTCCTTCGACCACGGTCTGCTGGGTGACGGCGCTCCTGATGCTGGCTTCATCGGTATCGAAATGCCTGCCGGTGTCTACGGCGACAAGGGCAACATCAAGTTCCGCTTCAATCCTGAATACATGCAGATGGCCGCCGACGGCAAGCTGTAAGGCTGCGTCTTTTTCAGCTAACTGTTCACTGAACCTTTCACTGAGCGGTTCACGGAATGATTTGCTGAATGATTCGCTGATTCTCAGGAGGCCTTCCTGGCCTCCCAACAAGTATCCAATGTATTCATTGACCGGAGGCTCGCCGAGCCTCTACGGGAGCGTGAGTTATGACCCGTGTTATCAATGCAACACCCGCCCGACCGCTCCGGATTGCACTCGGACTGCTGCCATTCGCCTTGCTGATCCTGCTCTATCTGATCGGTTCAGACGCGCGGCTGGAAGCCAATCCGAACGACAAGCTGTTACCGGCGTTCAGCCAGATTGGCGATGCCATCGAACGCATGGCCTTTGAGCCAAGCAAGCGCAGCGGCGAATACCTGTTCTGGGTTGATACCGCCAGCAGCCTGTCACGTCTGGGCATGGGCATCGCCATTGCCGCCGTGCTGGGTCTGTCACTGGGGCTTCTGACGGGCACCTTGCCGATGGTATCGGCCAATCTGTCCCCCCTGCTGACGGTGGTTTCTCTGGTGCCACCACTGGCGCTGCTGCCGATTCTGTTCATAGTGTTTGGCCTCGGCGAAGTCTCCAAGGTGGCGCTGATCGCCATCGGCATCACGCCTTTTATCGCCCGTGATATTCAACGCCGGGCACAGGAATTACCCGCCGAGCAACTGGTCAAGGCCCAGACCCTGGGAGCCAACACCAGCCAGATTCTGATTCGCATCGTGTTGCCGCAGCTGATGCCAAAACTGTTTGACGCCGTGCGGCTGTCGCTGGGTGCAGGCTGGTTATTCCTGATTGCGGCTGAAGCCGTGGCCGCCACCGATGGCCTCGGCTATCGCATCTTCCTGGTACGTCGTTATATGGCCATGGACGTGATTTTGCCCTATGTCGCCTGGATCTCCCTGCTCGCCTTCCTGATCGACTATCTGCTGGCTCAACTCAGTCGCTGGCTCTACCCATGGCATGTGAAGGAGGCAAACTGATGAGCACATCTGAATCAAACGACACAGCTTTTATTGAAGCGCGCAACGTATGGAAATCCTACGGTGACACCACCGTACTGGAGCGCCTCAACCTGACCGTCAACAAGGGTGAATTTGTCACTCTGGTGGGCACTTCCGGCTGTGGCAAAAGCACCTTTCTGAAACTGCTGCTGGGCACGGAATCCGTCAGCAAGGGCGAACTGCTGCTCAACGGCGAGCCGATTCCGGCGGAACCAGGCCCGGATCGCGGCATCGTGTTCCAGCAGTATTCCGTCTTCCCCCATATAACGGTGCTGGAAAACGTCATGGCGGCTCATGCGCTCAAGCGTTCCGGCATCACGGGTTATCTGTTTGGCACGCACAAAAAGAACGCGGCCAAGGCCGCCAGCGAAATTCTCGATCAGGTCGGGCTCAGCCACGCCTTGAACAAGTACCCGCATCAGCTGTCCGGCGGCATGAAACAGCGTCTTGCCATCGCCCAGGCCTTGCTCGGCAAACCTGAAATCCTGCTGCTGGACGAACCCTTCGGCGCACTCGACCCCGGCATTCGCTCGGACATGCACAAACTGGTGCTGGACCTGTGGCGAGAACATCAACTGACCGTGTTTATGGTCACCCACGACCTCAAGGAAGGTTTCTATCTCGGCACCCGTTTGTGGGTCTTCGACAAAACCCGGCACGACCCCCAGGCCCCCGGAGCCTACGGCGCTCGTATCACCTACGACTTGCCAGTAGGTGAAGTGTGCGACCAGAAATTTCAGGTCATTGACGACCAGATCAACCCCAAACCGGATATTCAGGTCGCCTGAACTGCGACAGGCAGGACCAAAACAGCAGTCGAAACAACCGCCTGAGTGCGGATTACGTAACAGGAAAAAAGCATGAAAGACATTCAATACACCACTCAACTGCCCAGCGGCGGCCACTGGTCGCTGCGGATGCGACGCGGCACCGCCATGCGTCTGACCGACCTGAACGGCGGCGCTAACGTCGGCATGTTGTTTTACAACCCGGAAAACCTGCTGGAGCGCTACAACGCCCCGGACACCCTCAAGTGTCAGCACACCTTCAAGCTGACTGCAGGCCATTGCCTGTATTCCGATATGGGCCGAATTTTCGCCTCCATCGTTGAAGACAGCCTCGGCTGGCACGAAACCGTTTGCGGCAATTTACAACCGGAACACGTGGCTGAACGCTGGGGCAAACGCGACTACCAGAACCACCGCAATGCCTGGCACCAGAATGGCCACGACGCCTTCCTTACCGAACTGGGCAAATACGGCCTGAGCACCGCCGACATGGCGTCTAACCTCAACCTGTTCAGCAAGGTCACCTGCGGCCCCCATGGGGAAATGGAACTGATCGCCGACCACAGCCAGCCCGGCAGCCATGTGGAACTGCGCTTCGAGATGGACACTTTGGTGGTGCTGCACAACTGCGCGCATCCGATGAATCGTGCGGCGGAATACCCGCAAGCCGAAGTGAAGATCGAGCTGGGTCTGGCCGAACCGGTCACCGACGACGACCTGTGCAAAAACCACTGCCCGGAAAACCAGCGCGGTTTTCAGAACAACGCCCTTTACTATTTGGGAGCCTGATTATGACTTCTCTTTCTTCCACCAGCCCGGATACAGCGACCGCTGAGATCAAAGACCCGTTTGCGCCGGTTGCCAGCCCACGAGAACCAGACTCCGCCGTTGAACGCATCATTGTGGACTCGGGTGACTACTACCTCGAACGCCTGTCCGCCGGGCAGACCATGCGCATCCTCGACCTCGAAGGCAACCAGGCCGCCGACACCATCTTCTATAAGGCCGACGACCCTTCCGAGCATTACAGCGCCAGCAATACTGTGCGTGAGCAAGGCAACCTGTACCTGAAACACGGTTCGGTACTGCGCAGCAACCACAACAACCCGATGCTGGAAATCGTCGCCGACACCTGCGGTCGCCACGACACCCTCGGCGGAGCCTGCGCCACCGAAAGCAACACCGTCCGTTACGACCTCGAAAAACGCTGCATGCACGCCTGCCGCGACAGCTGGATGCTGGCCATCGCAGAACGCCCGGAGCTGGGCATTCACAAGCGCGACATCGCCCACAACATCAACTTCTTTATGAACGTGCCCATTACCGAAGCAGGCGGCCTGACCTTTGAAGACGGCATCTCCGCACCGGGCAAATACGTCGAACTGACCGCCAAAATGGATCTGCTGGTGCTGATCTCCAACTGCCCGCAGCTCAACAACCCCTGCAATGGCTACAACCCGACACCAATCGAAGTGCTGATCTGGGATCAGTAAATCCGGCTTACCACGCGGAACCAGCCAGCTCTGCAGGGTGTATTAGCCGCAGGCGCAATACACCAAAAACAAAAAACCATAAACAACCACAACGGGACGACCCGCTGTGTGACCGAATTCTCGCAGGACGACCTGCGTACATCAGGGAGCTTCGACCGCTCATGTTTACCAAAGTCCTGATTGCGAACCGTGGTGCCATTGCAACCCGCATCATCCGCACTCTGAATACAATGAACATCGCCTCGGTGGCGGTGTACGCTGAATGTGACGCCGACAGCCTGCATGTCCGCCTGGCTGACGAAGCCTTCTCGTTGGGAGCAGGCGCTGCGGCAGACACCTATCTGAACATGGACAAATTGCTCGACATCGCCAAACAAACCGGTGCCGAAGCGATTCATCCGGGGTATGGCTTCCTGAGCGAAAACGCCAGTTTTGTTGAGCATTGCCAGCAAGCAGGCATCCGCTTTATCGGCCCCACACCCGAACAAATGCGTGTATTTGGCCTCAAGCATCAGGCGCGTGAACTGGCCCAGAACGCCAAGGTTCCCCTGCTGCCCGGCACCGAATTATTGACCTCACTGGACGAAGCCCTCAGCGCCGCTGCCGGGATTGGTTACCCGGTGATGTTAAAAACCACCGCGGGTGGTGGTGGCATCGGCATGCAGCTGTGCCACAACAACGACGAACTGAGCGCCGCTTTCGACAGTGTCAAACGCCTCGGGGCCAACAACTTCTCCGACGACGGCGTCTTTCTGGAAAAATTCATCGCCCGCGCCCGTCATATCGAAGTGCAAATGTTTGGTGACGGCCAGGGCGTGGCCGTCGCTCTGGGCGAACGCGACTGCTCCAGCCAACGCCGCAACCAGAAAGTGGTTGAGGAATGCCCGGCTCCGAACCTCAGCGACGACATCCGCCAACAGCTCTACGCCACCGCCGAAGCCTTGCTCGCCAGCGTCCACTACGCCAATGCCGGTACGGTGGAATTTATCTACGACGCTGACACCAGCCAGTTCTATTTCCTCGAGGTGAACACCCGCTTGCAGGTCGAACACGGCGTCACCGAAATGGTGTACGGCGTTGATCTGGTCGAATGGATGTTGCGTCAGGCACACAGCGATCCAGCCATTGAGCCACTGCCACTGCGTGAGATGGCCAATCAGCTGTCCGCCTTGGGACATGCGATTCAGGTGCGCTTGTACGCCGAAGATCCTTACCGCAACTTCCAGCCCTGTGCCGGTCTGCTCAGTGAAGTGGCCTTCCCCCAGGGGGGCGGTATTCGCATCGATCACTGGATTGAATCCGGCCTGGAGATTCCGCCCTATTTCGATCCTATGCTGGCCAAGGTGATTGTTCATGGACAAGGCCGTGAACAAGCGTTAGACAAACTATTCAACACGCTTTGTGAGACTCGTCTGTACGGCAGTGAAACCAATCTGGATTACCTCAAGGCGCTGCTGCAAGACGAGGTGCTGCAACGTGGAGAAGTCACCACTCGATACCTGAACGAGTTTGTCTATCAGCCGTCCAGAATCGACGTATTGCAAGGCGGCACCCTCACCAGCATTCAGGATGCCTTTGGCCGTGGTGGCTACTGGCATGTGGGCGTACCGCCATCCGGGGCTTTTGACAGCGTGTCTCTGCGCTTGGCCAACCGCCTGCTGGGTAACGATGAAAACGCCGCCGGTCTGGAAATCACCTTGCAAGGGCCGCAGCTGAAGTTCAGCAGCGACACATTGATTGTATTAGGCGGAGCCGAGATCGACGCTCAGCTGATTGATGATCAAGTTCACTCTCAAACTCAGAAAACAGTTCCCATGTGGCAGGTTGTGAAAGTGACTGCCGGACAGACTCTGTCGCTGGGTCGTATCAAGGATCAAGGCGCACGGGCGTTTCTGTGTGTAGCGGGCGGTCTGGCCTCACCGGATTATCTCGGTTCTCAGGCGACCTTCACGCTGGGTCAGTTTGGTGGTCATAACGGTCGTGCGTTACGCACTGGCGACGTGTTGCGTCTGTCGGCCTCAGCCTTGGACCCACAAACCACAAGCACAACCGCCGGACAAACCCTGCCTGATGAGCTGCAACCGGAGATCAGCAATAACTGGCAATTACGAGTGATCTACGGCCCTCATGGCGCGCCGGATTTCTTCACCGATGGTGACATCGACACCTTCTTCGACCACGACTGGGAAGTGCATTACAACTCCAGCCGCACCGGCATTCGTCTGATTGGCCCCAAGCCCGACTGGGCACGTACCGACGGTGGTGAGGCGGGTTTACATCCGTCCAATATTCACGACAACGCCTACGCCTTTGGCGCGGTGGACTTCACTGGTGACATGCCGGTGATTCTCGGCCCGGACGGCCCGTCACTGGGCGGTTTTGTATGCCCGGCAACCGTGATCCAGGCGGACTTGTGGAAGCTTGGCCAGCTGCGTGCAGGAGACAAGATCCGCTTTGTTCCGATTTCCATTGAGGATGCAGTGGCGGCGGAAGCGGCCCGCGATCAGGCAATTCAAACGCTCACCAGCGTTCCTCACACAACACCGTCTGTCGAACCTGAAACCCCGATCTTGAAAACATTTGCAGCGGACGAATTCGGCGTTGAGATCACCTGCCGGGCCGCGGGGGATCACTTCCTGCTGGTCGAATACGGCGAACAAACGCTGGATATTCGTCTGCGTTTCCGCGCCCATGCGCTGATGCAAGCGTTGGAAAAACGTATTGCCGTTAAAGAACTGGACGCCAAGGACACAGCACTCTCCGGCATCCGCGAACTGACGCCGGGCATTCGCTCGCTGCAAATCCATTACAACAGCCAGCAGATCGCCGTTGCCGAATTGCTGCAACTGATTGAAACCACCGAACGCGAGCTGAGCACCCAACTCGACAGCCTCACCGTGCCATCGCGCATTGTGCATATTCCGCTGTCCTGGGATGACGACGCCTGCCGTCTGGCGATTGAAAAATACGACCAGTCAGTGCGCAAAAACGCCCCCTGGTGCCCCAGCAATCTGGAGTTTATTCGTCGTATCAATGGCCTCGACAGCATCGACGACGTCAAACAGATTCTGTTCAGCGCCTCCTATCTGGTGATGGGATTGGGTGACGTGTACCTCGGCGCACCGGTGGCAACACCGGTTGATCCTCGCCATCGTCTGGTGACGACCAAATACAACCCGGCCCGCACCTGGACAGCGGAAAACTCCGTTGGCATCGGCGGCTCCTACCTCTGTGTGTACGGCATGGAAGGCCCCGGCGGCTATCAGTTTGTCGGGCGCACCCTGCAAATGTGGAACCGCTACCGCCAGACCGCCGAGTTTGAACAACCCTGGTTGTTGCGCTTCTTCGACCAGATCCGCTTTTACGAAGTCAGCCACGACGAACTGCAACAGATTCGCCGTGATTTCCCCCAAGGTCGCTACCCGCTGAAGATCGAACAGAGCCAGTTCAGCCTGTCGGAATACGAGGTATTCCTGAGTGAACAAGCGGCGGATATTCAGTCCTTCACCACCCAACGCACCGACGCCTTTGCCGCTGAACTGGAGCGCTGGCACGCCGACGGTCAGTTCAACTTCACCGCCATCGAAGCCGAAGTCAGCGACACCGAACAAGACTGGCCAGAAGACAGCCTAGTGATGGACTCGCCGGTGTCCGGCAGTGTCTGGCAACTGGAAGTGGAAGAAGGCCAAACCGTCGAGGCCGGGCAAACCTTGCTGATTCTGGAATCGATGAAGATGGAAGTGCCGGTGCAAGCCACCGAAGCAGGCACCGTCACTCATCTGCTCAGCAAAGCCGGACAAGGCGTCAGCGCTGGACAGGCGTTAGTGGTGATCAATCCAACCTCAGCCGACACGTAAACCACCTATTTGCAGACTCTCCCACAGTGGAGAGTCAGGAACGATGAGACTGCTACCATGAACATGACTTTTCAAAGCCTGAAAACGGCTTACGCCAATGGCGAACTGACACCCGCCGCCTTGATGGCCGACATCCGCCAGCGCAGCGCCGAATACACCGACCGCAATATCTGGATTCACCTGCTGAGCGAAGAAGAACAAGCGCCGTATCTGCAAGCGCTGGAAAGTAAAAGCCCGGACGACTGCCCACTGTGGGGCATTCCCTTTGCCATCAAGGACAACATCGA
>PBNY01000017.1 GCA_002723385.1 Oceanospirillaceae bacterium
ATGAACAACAAGATCAAGGTGCTCAAAAGAATGGCTTACGGATACCGGGACAACGACTACTTCTTTTTGAAAATCAAAGCGGCGTTTCCCGGTAAAGTGCGATGAACCAAAAAAAAGCGGGTCATAAGACCCGCAAACACTCAGAGGAGTGGAGGAATAATGGTCAGGGAAGAGGAAAGGTGGAGTTTCTCTTCCTGCTGTTGGGCAATGCGCGTTTGCTGTTCTTCGTTCCAGACCAGCACATCGTAATAACGACGAATGTTCTGTACGTAATCGACAGCTTCTCGACCACGGGCATAGCCGTAACGGGTATTTCGGTGATATTTCTTCTGGCTCAGCAAAGGCAGTGCTTCTTTGACATCTTTCCAGAGGTTCGGGTTTCCGCCCATTTCATAAGCCAGTCGACGAGCATCCTGCAAGTGGCCATAACCAATGTTGTAGGACGCCATGGTCAGCCAGGTTCTGTCGGGTTCCGGAATCTGGTCGCCAAGACGCTTTTTCAGAATCGCCAGATAGCGGCTACCGCCCTCGATGCTTTGTTCCGGGTCCAGGCGATCAGTTACTCCCAGATCCTTGGCGGTATCCCGTGTCAGCATCATCAAACCGCGAACACCGGTAAAACTGGTGGCCAGAGGATTCCAGTGGCTTTCCTGATAACCAACGGCGGCAAGAAGACGCCAGTCAAAACCGGTGGCTTCTGAAGCCTGCTGGAAGTGCTTCTTGTAACGATCCAGCTTGCGGCCAATCTGGCGAGAGAAACGCTTGGCGCCGACATAGTCCAGTTCTGCCAAATGCCCATAATAGCGTTCGCCCAGCTGGGCAAGTTTCTGGCGAGTGGTCTGAAGCGCAAAAAATTCGTTAACGGCGTTTACCAGACTGGGGTCGCGATTGTGTTCGAAGGCCCAGCTGATTTGGCGGTCTTCACCCAGCACGATGCCGGTTCCCAGTCTCGGGAAGTAGGCTTGCAGCGCGGCAAACTCATTGGAGTCGATGATGGTGAAGGTGATCTCGCCGGTTTCAACGCGATGCAGCAAGTCGGTGGTGTCCAGCTCATCGGTCTCGCTCCAGCTCAGTTCCGGCAGGGTGTTTTCCTGAATGTTTTTCAGGGTCTCGGAATGACTGGAGCCGGAAGTCACAACCAGCATCTTGCCAAGAAGGTCTTCCAGTTTGCGGGGTTTCTGGGTGCCACGACGATATACAACCAGCTCGTTTACCTTCTGATACGGCGTTGCAAAGCGGAACCAGCGCTGGCGTTCTTCGGTAATGGTTAATCCAGCAGCAGCGAAAGACGCGTTATTGCTTTTCAGTTGTCTGAATATATCGTTCAGGCTGTCGGCGACCTCGATTTTCAGATCGACGCCCAGAAAATCAGCAAAGTCATTGGCCAGTTCGTATTCATAACCGGCAATACCACTGCGGTCTTCGAAGTAAGTGGTTGGGCTGTTGCGTGTGACAACGGTGATCGACCCGGACATGCGAATTTCTTCAAGCTCTGTGGGGCGAACGCTGCCAGTAACAGCTGTGAGGCAAACCGCCATTGTGGCGAAGCCAAGCAAAATTTTGAAGGCTTTAGAAAGCATGGCTGACTCCATTTTGCACTACTTTGGTGCAACTCCCTGTTGCGGCGACCAATAGTAACCTGAACCCTGTGCAAAAAACAGCCGATGAGATTAGTGGTTACAAATATATGACAGGCGGAGTAAGTAAGGGTGACAATCTGATGACGCTGGTGGCACCGCCCTAGGTTATTGGTCTTTCCGGTTCCCTGATCGTTGATTTCATTAGTATTTACTCTTTCATAATAGTACGCCTGTGAGTACTCGTCTTTGGTATTGCGCTGAAACTGTGTGTCTAAACTGTCCGAAATCTGGACGAAAACTGAGCAACAAAGTCGTCAAGACGGCTAAATGCCTCTCTTTCTCTTGACCTTGACGCAGAACGAGCCGGGTGGGGCGGTTTCATTGTCTGGCGGCTTTGCAGTCATTCCAGTATCATCTCGCCTCATTTTTCCCTTGTTTCATTGGCCCCGGATCCAGGAGTCACACCTTCATGCTTGAGCTTCGTGGCGCGCCAGCGCTATCTGAATTCCGTCAGAATAAAATCCTTTCCAAACTGCAACAGTCCGTGCCTTCGGTGACCTCTGTGTACGCCGAGTTCGTACACTTCGCTGATGTCAGTGCCGAAATGGATGGCAACGAACTGCAGGTGCTGGCACGTCTGCTGAAATACGGCCCCAAAGCAGAAATCAAGGAAGGAGCTGGTGAGCAGTTCCTGGTTGTACCGCGTTTCGGCACTATCTCGCCGTGGTCGTCCAAGGCATCCGACATTGCCCACAACTGCGGTCTGGACAAGGTGCTGCGTCTGGAACGCGGCACTGTCTACTATATAGAAGGCGTTACGGCTTCTGATCGTGACCTGATTGCTGCGGCCTTGCACGATCGCATGGTGGAAACCGTGCTCGCCGATTCTGCCGAAGCCGAAAATCTGTTCTCTCACGCTGAACCGGCACCGCTGGAAACTGTGGATATTCTGGCCGGTGGTCGTGATGCCCTGGTCGCCGCCGACCAGAACCTGGGTCTGGCGCTGGCGGACGACGAAATTGATTATCTGGTTGAGAACTACCAGATTCTGGATCGTAACCCGACCGACGTGGAACTAATGATGTTCGCCCAGGCGAACTCCGAGCATTGTCGTCACAAGATCTTCAACGCCAGCTGGACGATTGATGGCGAAGACCAGGACAAGTCGCTGTTCCAGATGATCAAGAACACCTACGAGTGTTACAGCGAAGACATTCTGTCGGCGTACAAAGACAACGCTTCGGTGATTCGTGGCCATAAGACCGGACGTTTCTTCCCCAACCCTGAGAACAAGGGCTATGCGTATCACGAAGAAGATATGCACATCCTGATGAAGGTGGAAACCCACAACCACCCAACTGCGATTGCGCCACACTCCGGTGCGGCAACCGGCTCCGGTGGTGAGATTCGTGACGAAGGCGCAACCGGTCGTGGCTCCAAGCCGAAAGCGGGTTTGACCGGTTTCACCGTATCCGATCTGAAAATTCTGGGTTTCGAGCAGCCATGGGAAAGCCAGTACGGCAAGCCAGACCGTATCGTGTCGGCCCTCGACATCATGCTCGAAGGCCCGATTGGCGGTGCTGCCTTTAACAACGAATTCGGTCGTCCGGCGCTGAACGGTTACTTCCGTACCTTCGAGCTGCAACACGATGGCGAAGTGCGCGGTTACCACAAGCCGATTATGATCGCGGGTGGTTACGGCAACATCCGTGACGAGCACGTTCAGAAAGGCGACATTCCGGTGGGTGCTCATCTGATCGCACTGGGTGGCCCGGCGATGCAAATCGGCCTGGGTGGCGGTGCGGCTTCTTCCATGTCTTCCGGTCAGTCCAACGCCGATCTGGACTTTGCCTCTGTACAGCGTGAAAACCCGGAAATGGAACGTCGCTGTCAGGAAGTCATTGACCGTTGCTGGCAGATGGGCGACAGCAACCCGATTGCCTTTATTCACGACGTTGGCGCGGGCGGTCTGTCCAATGCCTTCCCGGAGCTGGTCGGCGACGGTGGTCGTGGCGGTAACTTTGAGCTGCGTAACGTACCGAACGACGAGCCGGGTATGAGCCCGCTGGCGATCTGGTCGAACGAATCCCAGGAACGCTATGTGATGGCGGTCGCTGAGGAAGATATGGACACCTTCGATGCCATTTGTGAGCGTGAGCGTTGTCCGTATGCCGTGGTGGGTTATGCGACGGAAGAAGAACACCTGACCGTGACCGACAGCCACTTTGGCAACAAGCCGGTGGATCTGCCACTGCAAGTGCTGCTGGGCAAGCCGCCACGCATGCACCGCGATGTGACCTCTCGTGAAGTGAAAGCCGAGAATTTCGAGAGCGCGGGCATCAAGCTGGCCGAAGCCGCCGAGCGCGTACTGACCTTGCCAACCGTAGCCTCCAAAAGCTTCCTGATCACCATTGGTGACCGTTCCATTACCGGTACTGTGGCGCGTGACCAGTTTGTTGGCCCATGGCAGGTACCGGTGGCTGACGTTGCGGTAACGACTTCTTCTTATGATAACTACGCTGGCGAAGCCATGGCGATGGGTGAGCGTACTCCGGTTGCGCTGCTGGACAGCCCGGCTTCCGGTCGTCTGGCGGTGGCCGAAGCCATCACCAACCTGGCCGCTGCGCCGATTGCCAAGCTGGCAGACGTCAAGATGTCGGCCAACTGGATGTGTGCTGCAGGCCACGATGGCGAAGACCAGAAGCTGTATGACACCGTGAAAGCCGTCGGCATGGAGTTGTGTCCTGAGCTGCAAGTCACCATCCCGGTGGGCAAAGACTCGATGTCGATGAAAACCCGCTGGCAGGAAGACGGTACCGACAAGTCCGTGACTGCGCCGATGTCGTTGATCATCACCGGCTTTGCGCCAGTGACTGACGCTCGTAAGGTACTGACGCCTCAACTGCGTACCCCTTCAAATGAGTATGAGGGGGGCGAAACCGATCTGCTGCTGATCGACCTGGGTCGTGGCCAGAACCGCTTGGGTGCGTCCTGTCTGGCACAGGTGTACGGAGAAGTGGGTAGCGTGCCTGCGGATCTGGATGATGCCGAAGACCTGAAAGCCTTCTTCGCTGTGATGCAGGGCCTGAACGCTGACAGCAAACTGCTGGCGTACCACGATCGTTCTGACGGTGGTCTGTTCGCGACGCTGACTGAAATGGCCTTCGCCGGTCATTGCGGCATGGATATCAAGATGGATCTGCTGGCCGAGTCGGAAGACGATCTGGCTGCAGCACTGTTCGCTGAAGAACTGGGTGGTGTGATTCAGGTGCGTCGTGACGATCTGGAAGAAGTGCTGGCGCAGTTTGAAGCGGCGGGTCTGGGTGATTGCACTCAGGTGATCGGCAGTGTCAACGAAGACGACCAGATCACCTTCAGCTTCCAGGATGAAGAATTCCTGACCGAATCTCGCGTCAACTGGCAGCGCCTGTGGGCACAAACCAGCTACGAAATGCAGGCACTGCGTGACAACGCCGACTGCGCCAGGCAGGAATTTGACAGCCTGCTGGATGCCGAAGACCCAGGTCTGCACGCAGAGCTGAGCTTCGACATCAACGAAGACATCACTGCTGATCTGCCAGCGGCATCGTCGGATGACGCACCGAAAGTGGCGATCCTGCGTGAGCAGGGTGTGAACGGTCAGATCGAAATGGCGGCGGCGTTCGACCGCGCCGGTTTCACCACCATCGACGTGCACATGAGTGACGTACTGTCCGGTGCTGTGACGCTGGATGGCTTCCGTGGTCTGGTGGCCTGTGGCGGCTTCTCCTACGGTGACGTACTGGGTGCTGGTGAAGGCTGGGCCAAGTCGATTTTGTTCAACGAACAGGCTCGCAGCCAGTTTGCCGCCTTCTTCGAGCGTCAGGACACCTTCGCACTGGGCGTCTGTAACGGCTGTCAGATGCTGTCCAACCTGCACGAACTGATTCCGGGTGCCGAGCACTGGCCACACTTTGTTCGCAACATGAGCGAGCAGTTTGAAGCCCGTGTTGCCATGGTGGAAGTACAGGAATCCGACTCGGTCTTCCTGGCGGGCATGGCAGGTTCGCGTATGCCAATCGCCGTGGCTCACGGTGAAGGTCGTGCGGAATTTGCCGACAACGCTGAAATCGACGAACTGGCGGGCCAGATTGCGCTGCGCTACGTCGACAATCGCGGTGCCGTTACCGAGCAATACCCGGCGAACCCGAACGGCTCACCACAAGGCATCACCGGCCTGACCGCCAACGATGGCCGTGTCACCATTATGATGCCGCACCCGGAGCGAGTATTCCGTGCGATTCAGAACAGCTGGGCTCCTGATGAGTGGAGCGAAGACGGTGCCTGGATGCGTATGTTCCGCAACGCTCGTGTGTGGTGTGAAGAGTAAGGTCGCCTGCTACTGAAGCCAAACGGCTTTGGTGATGGAAAATAAAACCCGCTATCTGTCTTGCGTTGTAGTGAGATAGATAGCGGGTTTTTTTATGTCTTCCTGCTGTATTAGTGCGCAGCCCCTGGATTTAAAACGAGGCCGGTACGTTCCCACGCTGGAGTATGGAACGAGTCATGCCGGTGCTGTGAAAGCTTCATCTGGCACACGCCAACTTTGTCAGCTTTGTCACCGTTGGGTTCATCTGAACTACCTTCTATGATGCATCCATAATATCTGTCTCTATAACGCTTGTAAGAAGGCCTCCCCATGAAAATCAAAATGTTAGTGACGTCTCTCACTTTGCTGCTGCCCTTGTTTGCTCAGGCAGAGGTTCAGCTGGTGGAGGCTGGCGCTGTTGGCCAGTGCAAAAAGCTGGATCATCAGGTGTGTACATCCACCAAGACAGATGCCGATGAGGTGTGTCTGGAACGCCATAAGGAATCAGCGGCAGAGGTTGGGGCGGATGCCATTGTGGTGATTCAGAAGGAAGAAACCAGACAGCGCAGGCCGTCTCTGACGGGCACCAAAACCGTGATCAAGACCGATATCACAGCCGATTATTTTGACTGTGGCTTACCCGAAGCACCGGTCGAATCTGTCTCGCAAAAAGTCGCGAACCAGGTGGTGATCCGGGATTTGTACACCATAGAAGACCGCCTGAACGTACTGGAAACACTCAAGGCTAAAGGGCTGGTGAGTGATGAAGAATACAACCAGAAGCGTCAGGATATTCTGTCGGATTTATAAAGCGTTGAAGCGTGTGGTGTGGACTCCTTCTTTAGTGGGGGAACGGCCAAAAACGTAGAAGTGGTTCACGCCTGTATGCTTTTTCACTCATAAAGATAAATGGACGCTGGTAACATATTCTTACAACAAGAAGTCAAAAAAGGGAGTTACAGGTATGTTGCAGCGTTACACAGGAGTCTTGATAGCAACGCTATTGCTGTCCGCGTGCGGAGGGGAAACCAGCGACAGTGATATCAACAGCAATAGCCAGGTGCCAGATAGTGGTACCAGTCAGCTTTGCTCAGGTATTACCCTCAACAGCACGGATGTCTCGGCAGGCGATACGATTTCTCTGACAACCGATAAAACCATCCAGCATTTCACCTACCTTCATTCCGAGCGCGATATTCCCTTGCAGGGCATACAGACCGATAGCGGCTATAACCTCAGCTTGCCGGTAACGCCGACTTTGCTCGATCAGGGCGGTGCAATGCAGCTGGCGGTGAGTACTCAAGCCGATGGTTCCAGTCGTTGTAACTTGCCTGAAATCCGTGTGAATGCGACAACTGTGACTTCAAGTCAGTCGCTGGCGGAGACGCTGGATGACTTCGAAGCGTTGCTAACGGCTTATAACACCTTCTACGCCTTTGATGCCTCCACCTTGTCGGACGATGACTATGGCGATCCGATTGTCTTTTCTGCCGCATTGAGCAACGCCTATTTCACCGACCCGGACAGCCCGGTCAGCATTCCTCATTTGCGCAGCCTGCTGGCGAACGCAACCGAAGAGGAGCAGGCGTATCTGGAAACGCTGGTCGCTCAGCTGGGCATCGTGGACAGGATCGCTGATATGACCGCTCGGTATCAGACCGATACGGCGCTGTTCTCCCGCTCGGAGGACGCCAACGTTCAGGCCGCGGCTGTGAACACCCGAACGCTGTCTCGAAACATGACAGACGTCCGTTTTCAGGCGTCGGATTCCTGCCCGGATGTGTTTGGTTCACCGGACAAACACCGGGTGGAAATTGCCGATTTACGCGGTCTTTCAGTGGGGTTGAAGCTTTCGGCAGAAGCCAGAGCGGCGATAGCATCCAGCGCCAAACGGGCTACCGAAACAGAGATCAAGAACCAGCTGGTGAATACTGCGTCGACCGCTGCAGCGATTTACGGTGGCCCTGCCGGTGTTGCGGGCGGTGCGCTGGCGGGTCTCTATGGCCTGGCGGGGTTTGTGAACGAACACCCAACCAACCAGCTGGCCTATCTGTTGCCGTCGGAGATCACCGATACCCGTGTTCAGGTGTTGCCGAAAACCGAATTTGAAGAAGACTATACGGATCGCTTCCCGAATCCTGGCTGGCGTTTCAGTGTGGATGCCAAAAGCCAGGGGCTGAATATGTCGAAGCAGCTGATGGATGCGACTTTCTCGGTTGTCGGCGCAGCGCCGGGTTTACCGACGGTATCCGGCATCAACGTCACGGGTTTGTCGACGGTGTCCGGGAAGGTGTACCAGAAGGCCGGTACCAATCTGGACGACTGCTCACTGGTGATTCCGCCGTATACCTGGAGCAATATTCGCAGCACCGATGAGTCGATGCTGGATAGTAATCTGACGGGCACCGCATTCAGCAAAGGGGACGATCAGACACTGGTTCAGGAGCAGTTGGGCAGCAGTGAACTGGACATCAGCCTCAAGCCATCGCTGTTTCCCAGCATTGACCAGACGCTGGCGCAAATCAGCGACCAGGTAACACTGGAAAACACGCGCAAGGATTACTCGGTTCATAGCGCTACCGAGTACGTCGCCAAGCCAGGTGAGGTGGTGAATGTCAGTTTCTTCAGTCGTCATTCGGTGTTGCCTGGGGCTTATCAGCTCGATCCATCCGAAGGCGTCACCATTCTGAACGACACGGTGGTGGATGATGAGATTCAGGTGAGCCTGAAAACGCCAACCAACGAGAACCTGTTTCCGGCCAGCATCCATATCAGCTCCACCTCATCTGAGTTACCTCCTGATGCGTCTGTGCGGGGCGCGTCCATCAGCCTTGAACTCTCGCCAATTGAACTGGATATTTCTGCCGGGGCGGCAGTGACCTGTGATGGTACCGATTTTTATAACGGTGATTTCACCGCCACGATTACTGGTACCCAGAACGATGACTCCGTGACCTGGAGCGCGACCGGGGATGATTACACCCTGGTATCGAATGGTCATAGCGCCAGTTTTATTGTCAACAAGCCGGGGCCTTATACCCTCACCGTGACCAGCTCAGAAGATCCAACCCGTTCCGCGACCTATCAGTTATTTGTCGACCCGTGCGACAGCGTGGTGTTTATCAGCTCGGAGATTAACGCCGGTGTCACCGAACCCACTGTGCCTTTGGAATGCGGGGAAGCACCAACCGATGTCTCGTATCTGGGCACACACACAATTGGTGGGGGGCTGGAAGGTGATATTGATTTAACGCCGGAAGGTATTCGCGCCCAGAATCAGCCCATGGGAACGTCAACGCCGCAGAACTGGAACGTCAGCATCCGTCGATTAACCGAATCGGCGGAGTTAACCGACGATGACCGATGTAATTTTTATTCAACCGATCAGCTGGGTGAATCCACGGGAACGATTTCCATTTTTGAAGACACCGGGCTGCGTTTTCAGCAGGGCTTTGAAATGATGGGCGCCTGTACTCTGAAAGATGGGGGCGAAAGCTGTGAAACCGGCTCGGCCAGCGTGGTGCATCAAATGTACTGGGTGTTTGAGCACTTTGGTGCGGCGGATTATCAACTCAGCAACACGCTGAACTGCTCGACCGTATCGCCATTTGCCGGAATCCCCGGTGTTCCTTACCAGAACCTGAAATATTTTATTCTGGTCTACGATGCCAATGGTGAACTGGTGGAGATCGATCCCAGTAAAGGGTTGTTCTGGAATCCCATTGTACAAACCGCGTGTCACAGTGAGGTGGACCCAATTGCATCAACCACCTGGAGCATTCCTGATTTAGGCGAGGGTGCTCAGGTTGTGATTAACGTGTCTTATACCGATATTCTGGCTGTGCAGCCAACCGGCACCGATAATACGGTCACCAATCGGACCGCAGTCAGTAATGGTGATATCAAGGTGCAGCAGATATTGCAGCCATAAACCGTATTGGAATACATAAAAACAAAGCCCGAGGCAATCCGTTGTCTCGGGCTTTTTTGAGAGTAAATGTGCTCTCACCAAGTGCCGGTAGGGTATTGGGATTGACAATATCTCTGGCTTTCTCGGGAATACATTCTCTCCCGCGAGTCCGTCTCTCCCGCGAGTCCGTTGGGATAATGAGGTTTTGGATGATCTGCTCCAGCAATAAACCTCTCCCTGCAATACTCGGGATAGCAAGAGTGTTGTGGGAGAGAATGTATTCTCAAAGCAGAAAATCAGGGAGTGGCTTCCAATTCCAGGTTTACTGATGCTTCTATTAACAGGGCGTCGTTGCGCCAATATTCCACATCACATTCCACCGTTCTGCCTTGATCGTCATAGACCGTTCTGAATATATTCATACCATTGGTGCCGGCAGCGATATCGAGGATATCCGCTTCGGTTGGGCCGAGTGTGGTTGGCAAAATTTCAATTTCATAACGAATTTTCTTTAATCCGTAATGGTGCATCAGCAATTTGGAAATGGACTGGGATAAATCCTGCTGGTCGATATCCACCAATACCATCGGATTCATATAAAAATTTTCTACTACGGCGGGACGGCCATTTAGCGAACGCATTCGCACCAGTCGAATCACTTCCTGTCCGGGCTCCAACTGCAGAATCTTGCGCACGCTTTCGGGCGGCGTAATGCGCTCTTGCCCGACCAGATGAGTGGCGACTTCGAATCCCTGGTCACGGGCGTAGCTCAAAATACTGGCGTACTTGAGTGGGTTGTAGCGCAAGCGCGACGGGCACACGTACCAGCCACTGCGATTCTTTCGATAAATCTTGCCGTCGTTTTCCAGCAATCGCAGTGAGCGGCGCAACGTCACGCGGGTGACGCCGTATTGCTCACACAGAGCACGTTCTGGCGGCAGACGCTGGTTTTCTTCCAGGTTCTGATTATCGATGTCGTCAGCGATGGCCTTGCGAATCTGCAGATAAGCCGGGACTTTGTTGCTCACGATGACTTCCTTGCTAACTGTTGCGGTGGTGGATTTTTGATCAAGGGCTTCAATGGGCGGCGGATTATAGGGAGCAAATTGCGAATTGGTAAGGATTTTTTGAACAAAAGATCATCAATTTGAGTGATTGTCAATAACAATGCTCTCTGAGCAAGTTAATAGAAAACTCTCATGGAACTGCAAGAAAAATGTCATTTTTGGCTGTTAGTTTCCTCTCCCGCAAATTGGTGTATACCAAACTACTTTCTGGGGGAGAGTTATGTTTAACAAGAAATTGATCGCGATGTCTGTCGCAGCCACCATGGTTTCCATGGCCGCTCAGGCACAGGATGCCGAACAAAAGCTTCAGGATGACGAAGAAATCGAAGAAGTTGTGGCAACTTCTGCTGGTATTACCTACGCCAACAACGTTGCAACTGAAGGCATGGTCAAGCAGCAGAGCGACATGACCAGTGTTCTGGCCATCGTTGATAACATTCCTGGCGTGATGATCAACGAAGGTGATGCATTCGGTGGCGATGACTGGTCTACCACCATCTCCATTCGTGGTTTCCAGGTTAACCTGGACGAGCAGCAGATCGGTATGACGGTTGACGGCATGCCAAACGGTAACTCCAACTACGGCGGTGGCGCCAAGGCGAACCGTTACATCGATACTCTGAACATCGGTGGCGTTGACGTTTCTCAAGGTACTGCAGACATCAGCTCTCGTTCACACGAAGCACTGGGCGGTACCATCGATTTCAAAACTGACGATCCAGTGGATTACGAGCGTCTGCGCGTCAACACCAGCCGCGGTGACAACAACGCTGAGAAGCACTTCATCCGTTACGACACCGGCGAAATCTTCGACAACACATTCGCCTGGGTGAGCCTGTCTTCTTCCAATGTGGATGCCTGGATCGATGAGTCTGGCGAAGCCAACCGCGACCACCTGGCAGCCAAGTTCATCAGCAACGTAAACGGCGTTGATCTGACTGGTTACCTGTCCATCGACGACACTCATGAAGACAACTATCAGCGCGTGAGCCTGGCTCAGTTCGAAGCTGACGCAGAGTGGGATCGTCTGACTGGCGACTGGACCGGTGTTCCTTACATCGATCAGTCTTACCGTCGTGGTTGGTCAACCGTGCGAAAGAACACCTTCGGTTACCTGAAAGCGGCGATGGACCTGTCCGACGACTTCAGCTTGAAGACCGGCATCTACCTGCACAAGAACAGCGGTCACGGCGACTGGGTTCCTCCATACATCCAGGACGTAACCGACGATGGTGCTGAAGGTCACTCTGAAATCCAGAGCAACCCGAACACAGTGAAAGGCGGTGACACCAACGGTCGTATCTATTTCGTTGATGCGAACGGCAACTCTTTGCAGCCAATCGATGGTTGTGAAAGCTCTCTGACCTTCCCATACGGTGGTGGCGGCGCGGTATACGACCCGGCTTGTTACGCCGATGGTGCTATCCCGGTTGGTTCTTTCCGTCACACGCATTACCACAAGCAGCGTCTGGGTCTGACCGCTGACATCGAGTGGGTTCAGTACTTCGGTGATGTGGAAAACGTGGTGACTGCCGGTGTCTGGTACGAGCAGGTTAACCGTGAAGAGCGTCGTGACTGGCACAAGATTATCGATTCCCGTTCCAGCTACCACTTTGATGACAAGCCTTACTGGGAACAGTACTCACTGGAATTCCCAACGACTTCCATCAAGTACTACCTGCAAGACGAATTCACCGTGGGTGATCTGACTGCCAATCTTGGCGTCAAGCAGTTCCTGGTTGATATCGATCGTAAAGATCACCATCAGGGCGGCAAGACTACGGATTCCCTGAACTCGGATTCCGATCTGTTGTGGTCTGCTGGTGTGGTTTACCAGTTGCCGGCAGAAGGTATGGAAGTGTTCGCTGGCTTCGCTCAGAACTTCGCTGCGATCAAGGATTCCACCATGGAGCAGGGTGATGACTTCAAAGGTCTGGATCCTGAAAACGCGGACAACTTCGACCTGGGTCTGCGTTACTTCGGTGACAACACAGATCTGAGCCTGGCTCTGTACCACATCGAATTCGATAACCGTCTGTACTTCCTGTCTGCTGACAACCCGGTTGACGGCGTTGACTTCGACGGCGCTGACGGCATCTGGATGAACGGTGGTGGTATCGAGTCCCAGGGTCTGGAGCTGTCCGTAACGTCCGAGTTGAACGACAACCTGAAGTTCTACGCGGCCTACTCTTACAACGAGTCTGAATACGTGGGTACTGGCAACGCCGGTGAAGATGCGGCCCTGAAGAAAGATGCTGGTATCGAGAGTGGCAACGAAGTGGCCGGTACTCCTGAAGAAATGTTGGTTCTGTCTCTGGACGGCACCCGTGGCAAGTACCTGGGGGGTGTTTCCAGCAAGTGGATCAGTGAGCGTTGGATGGATGCAGCCAACACCACGCGTGTACCTGACTACATCGTGACCGACCTTTACGCTGGCGTGAAGATGGAAACCGGTAGCGAGTTCATCCAGGGGCTGGATATCCGCATGACCGTCAACAACCTGTTCAATGAGCGTTACATCGGTGGTATCACCGGCGGCGCTGGCTGGTTGGGTGCACCACGCACTGCGGCACTGAGCATGACTGCTGACTTCTGATTGTCATAAATAGTGTTTATTTCTCCAGCCCATTCGGGCTGGAGAAATATCTCCGCATAAACAGATCCAGCCTGAATGGGCCGGAGGAATACTCTGCATGACCAGACTCAAGTGCCCGACTCAATGATCTGGGTGGCCTGAGCCCCCTCCCGGGTAGTTGATTCAGCTCGGGTGCTTGACTCTGTTTTTGCACCGCACCAACCGTGATCCACATACATATAACAGGTACGACCATGACCGAAATGCTGAATCTGACTCGTCGTAATTTACTGAAAACCACCATCGCCAGCGGTTTGGCGGTAACTCCCTGGATCAGTCAGGTTGCGGCAGCACTGGAAAACCCGGAACGTCTGAAATTGTTCACGCACGGCGTTGCCAGTGGTGATCCGACGCACACCAGCTCGGTGATCTGGACACGGGTTTCTCCCAAAAATGGCGAAGCCACACTGGTGAACTGGGAGCTGGCCGATGATGAGCGTTTCCGCAATGTGATTCGCAAGGGCAGCATCAAGGCGTCCGCGGAGCGTGATTTTACCGTCAAGGTTGATGTGGATGGCCTGAAACCCGGTCAGATGTACTACTACCGCTTCAAGGCCGATGGCCTGTATTCCGAGCCAGGTCGTACCCGTACTCTGCCAGAAGGCAAGGTCGATAGCCTGACCATCGCATTGGCGTCCTGTTCCAACTACGCCTTTGGTTATTTCAATGCCTACGAAGTGATTTCTGCCGACAAGGACATTCAGTTCGTGTTGCATCTGGGTGACTATTTGTACGAGTACGGTGTTGAAGGCTGGGGTGGGGAAGAGAGCAAAAAGCTGGGTCGTGAACACCAGCCCGCCCATGAGATCGTTTCTCTGGCGGATTACCGCGAACGTCACGGTCAGTACAAGTCGGATCCGGCTTCCCGTCTGATGCACGCAGCCCACCCGTTGATCTGCATCTGGGATGACCACGAAAGCGCCAATAACCCGTTCCTGCACGGTGCCCAGAATCACCAGCCTGACGAAGGTAAGTGGTTTGAACGTCGTGATGCCTCGGTACAGGCGTATTTTGAGTGGATGCCGGTACGTGACCCTGCTGAAGGTATGCGCGCTGATGAGCTGTGGCGTTCTTTCGAGTTTGGCGATCTGGCCACCATGATCACGTTGGAAACCCGCCATACTGGCCGTGAAGAACAGGTCGACTACGAAGAATATCTGTCCAATATCAAAACTCCGGATCAGCGCCAGCAGTTTATGGATGAAGTGATGGGCAACCCGCAGCGTGACATGCTGTCACCGAAAATGAAGGCCTTCTACAAAGTTCATCTGGCACAGTCGGTACAGAAAAAGCAGCCATGGCGTTTGCTGGGCAACCAGATTCCCATGGCCCGAATTCACTTGCCAAAAGTGAACGACATCGCCGCCAAACAGGAAGACAAGACCATGGGCGGTTACCTGTACGTCGGGGAACTGGATCTGCCGTGGTATTCAGACACCTGGGATGGCTATGGCGGTGCGCGTGAGCACTTCTATCAAATGAGCCGTGAACAGGGCGCTTCCGATTTGCTGGTGCTGACCGGCGACAGCCACAGCTTCTGGGCCAACGAATTATTTGATGGCAATGGTCACCCCATGGGCGTCGAACTGGGCACCAGCGGTATTTCTTCACCGGGTGATTTCCTGCCTTACGGTGAGACCATCGCCGCCGAAATGGATCAGCGCATGGCCAACCACAACCGCGAAGTTCGCTGGACCGACGGTCTGCACAACGGCTTCGTGAAGCTGACGGTGACCCCGGAAAAAGCCGTCGCGGATTACGTCACTGTTAACACCGTCACCAGCACCGACTACCAGGTGTCCTTGCTGAAGCGGATTGAGATCGAAAAGCAAGGCCAGCACCTGAGCTACACCCAGGGTGTTTGATCTCGGAAAATGACCTTCTGACCGCTGTCCCAAGTCGAGATGATGAGGGGCAGAAGTCAAGATGGACAGGGGTCAGAAGGGATCATTCCTTTTGATCCCGGTTTGGCTCTGACCAATATCTTCAAGGTGTTATTTGGGCCGACAATAGCGCTTCTGAATTCGTTGCGAGACCCCCACATGATTCGAATGCTCTCTCTGTCGTTGGCTGCGTTATTCAGTTGCGCAGGACTTCAGGCTAACGCCGCGACTTCTTATGCTGCAGCTCCCTATTCTTCATCTGCCCATGACGTGGTTTCGTCGGAATGGTCCGATTATCAAAGTGGGAAGGAGTGGTTGCAAAAACGACTGGCGTTGATGG
>PBNY01000018.1 GCA_002723385.1 Oceanospirillaceae bacterium
AGACCAACGATGCAAGCAGCGGTCGATCAACGACTTGGCAGCCTGCAGACGCTCGTCGAAGACGATGTAATCCTGGATGGATCGGACGACCTTCTTGCAGCCGTCATAGCTCACCAGAGAGATATTGCCTTTGCTCCCACCGATGGTTTTGTCGTACTGCTCAGCAGACATATCGGCAAATGCCTGGATATCTCCAAACGCCTCGCTGCGGTGGGTGCGAATTTGCTCTTGCAGGACCTTGGCTTTCTCTACCATCTCGTTGACCAGGTCGTTTCTGGCCAGGTCAATGGGTTCTATCGTTTCCAGCGGATTGAGGCGCCCCTTGGCGTCTTTCAAATATTCGCTGCGTTCCAGTACTTGTGCGCTCATGTGGTCTTCCTCAGTTGAATTTTAAAATCAGCCTTTGGGAATACGGACACCAAGGCGGCCCCCGGCTGTTTGCCTGGTAGAAATCATCTGTTACGCCACGCCGCTCAGGCGTTGGTTCTTCGGTGTGGCGTGGCGCTTTTCCAAGTGAAATAAGCGGGAGACCTTGGCCCATCCAAGACCAGGGTGCTCCCCAGCGGCGGGTGCTGCTGTTTGGGTACGTTGCTGCGCGGTTGGCAGCGGAGCGAATACGGTGCGGGTGGTGAGTACGATGACGCATTGAATGATGATCAGTGCCAGACCTTGAGTGCCGATCTGAAGCCAGGCTTGCCAGTCGGCAGGTTGTGCGGTGGCCTGTTCGGCTAGTAACTGACGATGCTCGTTGCGGGCGGCGGTCAGTTGTTGCTGAGCGGTATCAATGCGAGCGGCCCAACCACCACGGGTTTGGCTGTTCTGGTTGTAGGTAGCCAGTGATGCTTCCAGACTGGCGATCTGGGCAGTGATGGCCAACTGGCGTTCAGGCAAGTTGTCAGCGGCTTGCGCACTGCTGCGCTGGTCTTCCAGCACAGGGGCAGCCAGTTGATACAGCGGCGCAGATAGCGCCAACAGCGTGGCCAGGAGAGCAATGGCATTTTTAAAGCCATTGCGGGCAGACCATAGCCAGATGGCCGCGCCCTCGATGACCAACGACCACAACCAGCCGGTTGCCTGGTCGTACTGAGACCAGTAATCCATGGCGTGGGTTTGCATCAATACGATGCCTCCAGCCAGCAGAAGAGCAGCAGGAACGCGTGGCAATAGAGCCTTCATGAACGTACCTCCCATTCCACGAAACACCCCTTGAGATTGCCGCGCATCAGATCAATGCGGTTACCCGGTTCACTCCGTCGGCTGCGGCGCCATGCACCACAGACTTTCTGCAAACCTTTGGTTGGTTGAACACGCACAACGGGGATGGCGGTGTCCAGGTTAATGCTCAAGACTTCGGCCTTGAGTTTGTTCAGCTCCGCCAGAGTGTCGGCTGCGTCCAAAAGGCGTCTTTCAAAACGTGCGTTCAGTTTTGACATGGTGGTCTCCCTAAACAGCGTTGATAACGTCGGCAGTGATTTTGGGTGCACCGATATCAGCGGCCAGGTTCATGGCAGCGGTGATCTGATTGCCAACTGCCAGCGGGTACAACAGGCTGACGGGCTGGGCATTACGGTTACGGGCCGGGACGGTGAGTTTGGTGCGCAGGGCATCCAGTGCGCCTTTTTCAAGCAGGTCGGCAGGCTTTTTATTCACCAGGGCAAGGCGGTGTGCCAGATACTGTTCCAGGTGGCGATCCAGCGGCTCCAGAGTGGCCAGCTCGATGCGCTGGACGACTTCACGCACTTCGGGTTTGTTTTCGGCCAGTTTTTGGGCCAGTTCGGGCTGGCCGATCAGGACAATGGATAGCAGGCGGTTGAAGCCGTCTTCCAGCTCGTAGAACCGCTTGAGGTGCTTGAGGGTTGGAATGCTGAGGCAGTGGGCTTCTTCAATAACCAGGATGTGACGATTGCCTGCCCGACGGCTTTCTTTCAGCTCCCGGTGCAGCTGGTTGTAACGAGCTTCAGCACTCAGGCGCAGTTTGGCTTGCGGGTTGATGGTGCGGATGATGGCGCTGGCAATATCCGGCGCTTTGAGCGTTTTGCCCTTAACGTCGTTATCTTCGAGACCCAGTACGTAGGGTTCACAGACGATCACCGGGCGCTGTTCACGGCTAATGCGGTCGATCAGGTCACGACGCAGAGTGGATTTACCGGCCCCGGATTCTCCGACGATGGCGAGGAAGCGTTCGCTGGTGAGGGTTTGCGCCAGTGCAGCCCGGATGTAGGCCACATCGGGGGTATCAAATACCTGATCGGCTCCGGTCAGTTCGCCAAACGGATCGGCAAACAACTGAAAGTGCTTGCGGGTTTGTTGGTACAGCGGTTGTTTACGTAGTAGCATTTCAAGCTCCTTGTGTGTTTCTGCGTTCTTCGCTTTGGTAGGTGCGGACGCGGTTTCAAACAGGGTGGCCAGTGTTGACGCGCTGGCCCCTTTCTCTTTCAGATAGTCGGTAATGCGCTGCTTCAGGCTTTGCTGGCCCTTGACTGGCCAGCGGTTGTGATTGCAGATACCCGACATGGCGGCCCGGCTGATGCCGGTGGCTCCGGCCAGTTCTCCGATGGCCAATTCCAGTTCTTCCAGTACGGCTTTCAGTTTCAACATTGGCCGATCATTCCCAATTGACCCGGTGCGGCTTTGCTCCACAGCGCAATCAGCCGGGTGATTTCAGATTCAGGCACACCGTCCGGGTATGCCTTCGTGAGTGCCTGATAGTGTTCAGACGTCCAGTCGATGCTGTTATTGGCCAGCGCGGGTTTGATCTGCATGGCGGCTTCGGTGTGGGTCAGTGTGCGCGACTCCAACCGTGGGGCGCTTTCCAGCTCCAACTCCGTGCCACGGCGAGGCAAGACGGCGACATCGGGGACGTTTTCAAGGTGTTTGTATGGGTCGATCCTGCCACCGAATGGCAACTGTTTGGCTTTGGCAGCGGCTAAGGCTTGCTCGTCGGTATCGGTTTCATACAGGTGGCGCTGAATGGCTTTGCGGTTGATGTCCAACTCGGTATCCGGTGCGGCCTTGACTTCGCGTCCAATGAGCGGCGCTTCGGCTTCAAAGCCGTGGTCGTTCAATTCAACAGGCACAATGGGGTGCATGACTTCGTTGCCGTCTTCAAACAGCACGACCCAGGCCCGACCTGGTTGCAACGGGTTGACGGTGACGTTGAGCTTCTCGCCCTGACGCACACCGGGCACCTGGGATACGTCGTAGGTCTGGCCCTTGAATTTGACCCGTATCTCACTTTGAACCTTGCAGGGCTTGGGTTCGCGGGTGAGCAGCTCTCGGGCCAGGTCAATGTCGACCGTTCGCAGTTGCTTCTGGGTGATTTCCATCCACTTGGCCAGCCGGGTTTTACCGTGGCGGCTGTGGGTTTTGGTGGCGTTAAACCAACGGCAGAACTGACGCGCCCTGGTGTTGATCCAGTCGATGGACGGTACCTTGATCGCCTTAAAACCCACCTCAAACTGGGTCTCGACCAGGTTGTGGGCGTTCTCGACTTGCCCGGTGGCGCGAGCATTGCCGACGGCGTGAACCACGGGCACCACATTCAACGCGTTCAGAAAGCGGCGGAAGGTTTTGGTCGCGGCTGACCCCGCATCGAAGTACAGATGAAACGGTACGCCATAAAGGGCTTCTCCGGACTTTTCACGCATGGCTTCCAGCAGGCTTTCACCCAGGTTCGCAATGGATTCACCCCCGGCGACGTACCAGGCAAAGACAGCGCCGCTGGTGTGGTCAGTGACCACGTAGCGAGTCAGGCGCTGGCGCTTGATCTTCTCGAAGTTGCCCGGCTTGTTTTTGTAAAACACCTCCGGGGCCATATCGGCCAGCCCCTGAGTGCGGACATCTTCCGGCACGTAAAACAGGGTGCTGATGGAGGCATCGATTTCCCACACGTCATTGGGGTGCAGGCTACGCTGTCGGATGCTCGCCGATGGTCGGCGCAGTTGATCCGGATGCAGGCCGTACTGGCGCAGTGCCCGGTGGCAGGCGTTTTCGCTGAGTGGACGGCACTCGCCGGTCTTCTCGTCGATGTATTCGGCCCGGATCTCGCCATTGGCGCGCAGCACGTCGAGTGTATTGGCCATGGTCGCCAGCTTTTTGTTGTTGGCGCGGTAGGCGTTCATCATGTAGGCGCTGATGGCTTGCGCCTCTTTGGGAGGCAGTACCACCTGACCGGCATCGCTGCGCTGTTTGCGTGCTTTTTTCAAACCGGCCTCCTCAAATTCCCGGTACAGAGTGGCCAGGCTGACGCCCAATCGTTCTGCTACCTGCTTTAACACCACTTGCTTGCGGCCATGCCCGGCTGCTTCCGCCTGCCGCCAGGCATCGACTAACTGTTCAGACGGGAGCGTCATTGTTAAGCCTCCACTTGAGGCTGGTCTTCCAGCATGTCGAGCTGGTTTTCATCCACTGGATTGATGGGGTTCTCATCGTTCCAGGTTTGCCATTCCTGAGCGGTGTCTTCCAGCCCACCGAATATCTGGCGGACTTCGCCCACTTCTGAAGTGATCTGGCTCATATAGCCGTTAAGGATTTGGGTGGAGTCGCCACCGTTGACGCTGTGGTGATCGACGATCTGCACGATCAGCGAGCGCAGTTCGGTCAGTACGGTGTTGCTAACTTGATGCGACAGGGCTGCCGCTTTGGCGTGGAGCTTGGCCAGCTCTTCATCCGGTGTGGCCAGCTCTGCCGGTTTTTGACCGGCTTCGGTGAGCAGGGTGTCGATGGTTTCATTCTTGGTGGTGATCAGCTTGTCTTGCGCTTCGACCTTGTTCTTTTCTTCACGCAGTTTTTTGCGGAGTTCCGATACCGGCATACGGTCGATCTCGTCCAATTCGAGGCCGCGCACTGAGCCTTCTTCCGCCAGCTCTTCGATTTCTTCGTCATCCAGAACCAGCATTTCAAGCAGTTTTGTTTTGCCGAGATTCTGCAAATGCGTCTTTAAAGACGCATTTGAAAAGCGCATGGTCACCTGCATAAAACGCTGGGCAACACGATTACTGAACCCCAAGCGATCAAGACGCTCTGAAAATTCACCGTGCTGACATTGTTCTTTCAGTAACAGCAAACGGGTGCCGATCTGGAAGATTTCCGCTCCAATACGCGCCTGACTTTCGCGGACACCGTCTTCCAGGCTGTCTGGGTTCAGACTGCCCTGATATTTGAGCGTGGCAGCCAGCTCCTTGGTGGCTTCTGCGGTTTTTGACGACTCGTAATAGGCGTTCAGAGCTTTGCGTTGCTCATCCAGCTTGGCTTCGTCGTTGCCTTGGGTGGTTGCGGGGATAAAGTCGGCCATGGTGATGATCCTCTTATTCCTTAAATACTTGCGCTTGAATTAATGCGGCTTTGCAGCTCGCCAATGCGGCGCTGGGCTTGCTCCAGATCGGAGCGGATTTGTTCGGCGCGTTGAGCGAGTCGCACACTGGCGCGAATACGGTTGGTCTCGGGGATGCGCTCCGCCCAGCCGGTGGCTTCTAGCGTTGCAACGTAGCGGGTGATATTCGGGGCAGAAAAGCCGGTGGCTTTAACGATTTCACCGGGGGTCAGGCCGTGGACGAAGTGCTGCATCAGCAGGTCCAGCACCGTCAGGATGCGCTCGGCGGATTGGTTGGTGCTCATACAGTGCTCCTTAGGCTGCGTCGGCAGCGGCTGCTTTCAGAATGCCCGGCACGACTTCCATGCCGGTAGCGCGACTTAACTCAACCAGAATGCGGAAGGTCAGCCGACCGCGTGGCAGATCGTGCTGACCGGCATAGCGCGCCACTGCCTGGGTGACTGTGCGTGGCTCAAATCCCCTATCCAGAGCGAACTGGCGGAAGTTGCTGTCTTGCTCGACCAGACGTGCCTGAATCGCGCGCATGGCGAGCCGTTGTGCTTTGCTTTGTGGGCGGCTCTGTTCGCTCATGGTGGTTATGTCCTCAATTCGTTAAACTGTACCCAATGTGTTTACTATAAGAACACATTTTGTTTACGTCAACACTGAGATACACAAAATGGATACTAAAAGTGCAGAGGCTGTTATCAGCCGTTTAAAGCTCTTATTGCGAGCAGATAGCGACGCAGAGCTTTGCAGAGTCACAGGAGTGAATAAACAGACTCTCAGTAATTGGAAATCAAGAAACTCGGTGCCGTACTCACTATGTGTACAAATTGCTGAGGAAAAAGCAGTGTCGCTCGACTGGCTCCTAACTGGATCGGGTCCCATGACCAGGGGAGCCGCCCCTGAAACGGCGCAAGTGGCCGAACCATCGGCCACTTATGTCACCAACCCCAAGGAACGGGCGTTGTTAGAGTTGTTCAAGGAGCTGAGCGAAGAGGATCAGAGAGAGATATGTCGGGACGCTGAGGAAAAGAAACGTATGTCTGACATAGAAGCCCAGCTAAAAGAGGTTCAAGCCAAACTGGATGCCTTAAAAAATACGGGTTAAAGTGTTCCCAATTGGTGTATTGGTTCCCGTATTATGTATGTCTCACCACGAGTCAAGATGGTTATGATCGGGCTTTGTCTCTGGTCGGTTATCTTTGCTGTAATGGAGATCTTTGGATTGCAATTCTGAACAAGGAGGTTTTATGCGGTATTTTTTATTACTTGGTGTGCTCGCCATATCCTCAGCTAACGCCGCTGTGCATATTTGTGCTGCTCCTGGTGGCGGTACTGTCTTTCAGGATCGTCCTTGTGATAGTGCGAGCGCAGCCACTCCCTCCCAAGCAAAATGTAGCCACCCAATTTCTACTTACCAGGCCCGAATTGATTCCGGGGCTGGTAAGGACGAAGACCGATCTTGCCTGAAGCGATTATTAGCAGAGCAAAAAACAGCTGATCTGCAAGCAAAAAAAGCGGCCAAAGATGAAGAGAAAAGGAAGCTCGCAGAAGAGCGTTTGAAAAGAATTGAAGCTGAAAGAATAGCGAGAGAAAAGGCTTACAAAAAACTTAGGGAAGAGCGCATGGAAAGGAATGAAGCTGAAAGAGCCGAACTTTTAGCTATGCAGGCAAAATTGCGTACTGCGCAGTTGCAAACTTTGTTAAATGAACAAGAAATTGCTGGCGATCCATCAGCCAATTCAGTAATGAGCCAGAAAGCTGCTGAAGCATTATGTCTCAGTCATACCCTTAAAACTTATCGCTTTAAAGATCCTGATTCCATACGGATTGAAAACTCAGAACTAACTCAGCTGGCCGATAAAAGCGGCACTCGCTATGTCATGATTTTGGATATTAATGCCAAAAATGGTTTTGGTGGTTATGTGGGTGCGAAACCTTATACATGTTTTTTGACCCCGGATGGTCGGCGTCTTAGCGGTGTGCAGGAATTGGTTGAATAACCCGGCTGCGTGATAAGCGCCGGGCGGTTAGGGATTGGATAAATACAGGAAGGTAAACAGATGAAATTACAAGGTGCGGTCATTAAGGAACAGGGTGTGACGTTTGCCATTGTGGTGGTGAAGCGCTCCGCCATCACGACGAATCATCAAGCAGACCAGACCCGACGAGCGTTCCAGCGATACTTTCCACAGTTGCCGCTAGTGCTCGCTGCTCAGGATTCATCCGGCAGGTTCGAGTATCAGGGTCGAACTGACTTAGTGAAATTTCTTGCAGCTTTGCACCCTTCTCAGATCCCGTGGAAGGAGTACACATTCTCTTGATCATAACGTCGTTTGGCATGGGGTGGCTCCTTGGTCGTTGATCACATCGCTTTTACCCGGTGAGTCGCGTCCGCAACCATAAACAGCAGTAGCGCCAGTTGCTCATCGGTTAAGTCGGACTCTTGTATGTGCAGGTTGATGGCGTCGAGGTGCTGGCCGTTCATGGTCAGATCAGTGACGGCCTGACTGCATTGAGTGAAGTCCATGAAGCGGGATGAGCACTGCTGTTTGGCGGCAACAACTGGGTCTGGCTGCGCGAGTATTTCTTGCAGTGCGGCTTCGTCTGATGGTGTTAATGATGGAGCGGTTGGTTGCAGGCTGATGGATACGGTTTGCATTGGGTGCTCCAGTTGATCCAACAAATTAACCGCGATTCGTTCCAGCGCCTGTATGTAGTCGATATCGCCTCGGTCATAGCGGCCCAGCATTGCCGCTCCGGTGCGCCGTAAATTTCAATTAATGCTGCCAGCAGTTCCCAGGTGTCGCTGTGCGAATATCGCCGATATTCCAGCCGTGATTTCCATTCGTTATAAAACAACCATTGGATGTTTTGGCTTAGCGCCTGTGCCCTCGGCATGGGCGTCCAGCCAATGCGTTCCATGATGTGCTGATAACCGTCTTTGGCGGCTGCCTTAACGATGGCGCGTTCCAGCGAATACGCCCAAACCGTCACGTCGTCGCCCTGGCCAATCGGGATATGCCAGCGAGTTGGTAGTACGGTGCGCAAAAACCAGCGGACAAACCGGTAGCTGAGGTCGGTTACCATGTAAAACGCACCGGCCACGAACAGGCAGGCCCAGAACCAGTGTTCCCAAGTCCAGTCGGTGGTCATAATGGTTTGAGCTGTTGTGCCAGGCGATAGCCTTCCAGCTCCCAGATTTTTTGGATAGCCGCTTGTTCGCAACGCTCGCGGGCGTATTTTTCACCCTTTTCTGCATCGAAACTCTCTGGATCAATACAGGCGCTTTCGCCGTAGCCCACCTGAAAACCGTTCGGTAAAAATGCCCAGCAGCCTGTCACTGTGCTGTCACCCACACGTTCGGTTTTGTATTCCAGGCTGTCTGCCAGCTCTTGAACTCGTTCCGGTGTCACTCGGTTTGCGTAAGGGCGGCTGCCTTCTTCCAGCTGCTTTTTAGGACTCCAACTTTCGTAATGGTCAGCTGTATCTTTGCCATAGACGACGAGGTAGCCTTCATCAGCCGGATCTGCGTTTTCTGGAATTTGCCAGCCACGGTATGTGCTGTATTCACCTCGTGTCATTGGCATGGCATGGAACTGCTTGTGGGAGATAAATTTCTGAAGTTCTTTCATGGTGCGCTCCTTGGTTATTGATGCTTTATGCGGTAACGACGCCTTCTGCACCTACCCCAACAATTTTCAGGGCTTGCACATCACGCAGGCCGTCGATGATTTTTCCTACGCCTGCCGGTATTTCGCCCTCTAGCTGCACGTAGCCTGCTGCGCCGGTATACAGCACGTATACGGTGGCGGCTGCGGTACCGGTGTTGGCGACGTTGTAGACGTCGACCGGGTGTGGATTGTTGGCCGTCATGCTGATTGGGGTGGCGGGACCGACATCTGCCGCGCCAGTGAATGCTTTTGCTGCCATATTTCTGTACTCTTATTGCCAGGTGTTAAGCACCTGGGACGTTGTACCGAACCAAGGATGGTGCGGGTGTTCAGTTAAAGCGATTGCCACCACTTGCGGATTCTGAGTACCGTCCCCAGTACCAGGCAAAACGGTGTTACCACAACGGCCAAACCGATCCGATCCCAGCGCTCGGCATCCTGATAGTCTTCGCACTGATCGTTTTCCCAAGCTTCCAGACAGTGTCGATCTTCAATCGGCGCAAATCCCCAGTCGATGATCTGGCCCAGTCGATTCCAATATGGATCATGATGGCTGGCCATGTGGAAGCCGGTGCGTGCTGATATGGATGCATCGGGGTCACCGCCGAACGTGGCGTTAATCAGGTTGTCTCCGGCATGAAGGATATTTTTGATTCGGCTCATGATATGGCTCCTGAAAAGTGTTGAAACATGGCCTGACGGGATTGGTTGATCGTGAACTCTGGGGGCAAACCCGCTGCAGATTTGTCGGCAGTAAATTGGGGATCGGTGTCGGATTCATAGAGACCGCACCACAGGCGCCAGTAAGGGGTGTTGTGGAGTAATCGCCAAATATGAGCAGCCCCAATAATGATGAAGTCGCCACCTGCGGCCAGAATGGGGCCAACAATGGCCAGATGATCCGTGACAGATAAATCAGGATCATTTGACAGATAGGTGATTTGCTCTGGTGCGAGCTGTGCCAGCACATCATCACCGGGTACAACAACCGATAACCAGGAGGGGTCTCCCTGATGGTTGCCGGGCAAGTGGGATGGTAAGGAGTCGGCCCAGGTTTTCAGTGGGCCGGTTGCTGTTGTGGAGATCATGCAGCGCTGAGTCATGATGCAGTCCTCAGTAGCCGTTTAACAGAGATATTTCGAACTTTGAAATCCACAGAAAATCCAGACCGTCGCTTAATCTCTATCGACGATCCGTTCGCCGTTATATCGGCGCTGTATTCACCAGCATGGCTAATGGCGACTCCAGTCGCGTCCGTCCCGATTTTAAATAGACCGTAAGCATCGGCAAAATCAAACACATCATGCTCAAACCGATATTCACTACCAGAGACAGCTTGTGTCAAATAGACGCCTGACAACTCGGTAGTTCCGTTATTTGTTACATGAGCAACACCGTCGGTGTAAGTTGCATCACCGTAAATGTTCACACCTTGATCGTCTGACGGCCATATCTCTTCACCGATCCAACCGATATCAATTTGCTCGTATCGCTCGGAGTCCGAAGGCAATAAGTTTACAGCAGTTATATGAGAGGGTGCGCCGGGATTTCCTGCGGCACGGTTTTGTATTATACCGTCAATCGGGATTTTCTTATCTAATGGCAGGTCAACAATCAAGTCACCGGTGTTGCGGTCACCGCCAGACCAAGCTTTGATTCCAGACATGAATCCAGAAATGAATGTTGATCCAAACCGACGACCAACAAAATCGAAAACGAAATCCTCTGTCGAACAGTGCGTGGTATAAGTGATCCCACTTGAGGTTGATATATTCAGCACATCGGTCACTCTGAGAAATCTAAACGTATCCAGCACTTCCGTTGGAACTGATTCCGTGGCTTGACATATATCTCCGTTTATCTTGATCCTTGGCTGATTTGCAGGGTTTAAGTCGCAATAATTATCGAGGTTTAATTTATTCCCCAGAAACGGTGCATACGGCGTTCCGACAGTACTTGCCTTAAACTCAATCTCAAAATCACCGCTCAATACAACCGACGAGCTTAATTCGTAATACTGCGCCGCGCTCGCGTCCAGATCGGTAAAATACCGGCTAATAGCCTGCGCCAATACCTGCATCGGCATTCGATGAGGTTCTTTCAGTGGGGAGCTGAGTGGATTTGCCAGCATGAGTTACCCCTGAATCAGGATATGGGCTGAATCGGGTATAAATCCGCTGTTGACCCATTCACTCACATCAAAACCCGGACAGGTTTTGCGGTTGTCGAAGTCTCGGTGACCAACAATGTGAACGCCTGGTAATTGCTGCTGGAGATGCTCAATCACTACTTTCATCGCGGCCCATTGCATGAGGGTAAATTGATCACGCCCCACCAGACAAATTCCCACGCTGATGCGGTTGTGCATGCGTACATGGGCACCGGTTTCGGCCAGTGGACGGCCTTTTTGGATCATGCCATCCACTTCGATCACATAGTGGTAACCAACGTGAGCCAGAGGTGGTTCAGTTTGTAAGGCGACTGGATCGAATTCCGCCAGAATACTGAGGTTGCGCCGGAAGCCTCTTTGCCGATGCCAATCATCAATGTCTTCAATGGTGTTGGGCCGTCCATTGGGCGTGTCAGCGCAGTGAATGACGATTTCTCGGATGCTGTCGAGTGTCCGCTTGCTTCCCATGGTCAGTTTCCAGTGATGGCTTTTCGATAAGCTCACTTTGCCGAAAACGGGTACGGCTATCTTGTAAAGCCCTTTACAAGATTCGGTGACTCTCAATAGCCACACTGGCCCCAGTTATTGATTTTGGGGAGTCGGTGATGGAACCGCTGAGTGCGTTGAAGGAATACTGGCCACTGATTGTGCTGGGCACGAATGGCTTGGTGATGTGGGGTGTTTGGTCATTTCGTAAGGCGACGGTGAGTCGTGAGGACTTTGTAGCGTTCACAAACAGCATCAACCAGACCATTAAACAAAACGACGATGAGATTAAAGATCGTCTGTCTGCCCAGGATCGCCGGATCACAGCGGTGGAATCCGAACTCAAGCACATGCCAGATCACGATGATCTGAAGCGTATTCATTCCCGCCTTGATGGATTCGGTGAAACCCTCTCCGAAGTCAAAGGGGCTACGTCTGCCTCGATCAATCAGCTTGAGCTAATTCATGAACATTTGTTGTCTCAGAAGGGGAAACACTGATGGAGTATTCCGAACGCATCGTGCAGCGTGAGCGCTTGTATTTGCTGCAACTGTTGACCCAGGACTCTGACAAGTCGATGACGGAGTATGAGTTAAAGCAGTCGATGCAGGCATTGGGTCAGCAGATGTCTGGCGATTCGCTGAAGCAGCAACTGCGCTGGCTGGAGTCTCAATGGTTGATTACGGTGTCCAGTTCTGCATTGGCGATGACGGGCATGGTTATTCGGCTGACAGAACGTGGCCTGGATGTGGCGTCTGGCACTCCGTTCGATGGCGTTGAGACACCTCGTAAAGAGGTGTTGTGATGGGCCGCCAAAGCAGTATCAAACAGTTAGCGCCGGACATTCTGGAACAACTCCATGAGCTGCTGCGTGATCCGCGAGTGAATCAGTTGGATGCCACGGCTCGAATCAATGCGATCCTGGAGGAGCGCGGCGAGGAGCCTGTGAGCAAGTCGGCGGTCAATCGCTACAAGCTGAATATGGATCAGGTCGGCGCAGCGATTCGGGAAAGCCGGGAGATGGCGGAGATCTGGATCGGCAAATTGGGAGCCGCCCCACAAAGCCAGGTGGCGAACCTGACCAGTGAGATTATTCGCAATTCGCTGATTGATTTATCGTTGGCGATTCAAAAAATGACGATGGGCCAGAGCGATCCTGAAGTCATTGCAGGAGCGGTCAAGCTCATCAAAGACCTGTCGTATTCCCACGAAAAGCTGGAAAAGGCGGTTTCAGAAACGACCGAGCGTGAAGCCAAGATCAAGGAGCAGGCCCGCAAAGAGGCTCTGGAAGAAGCGGCGGTAAATGCTGAAGAAGCTGCGAAGTCGTTGGGTGTTTCTGATGCAGGTACCAAGCAGTTGCGTGATGCCATTACCAAGGCAATGGCGTGATGACTGTTCATCCCACACCAGAAGCGGTGCTGCTGCCGTATCAGATTCGATGGATTGAAGACCCTGCCCAGGTAAAGATTATCGAGAAGTCACGCCGGATTGGTTTGAGCTATTCGGAAGCGGCGGATGACGTTTTGTATGCGGCGTCGGCCAGTGGTGCCAACGTGTATTACATCGCCTTCAACAAGGACATGACTCAGGGATTTATCAGTGATTGTGCCAACTGGGCCAAGGCATTTAATGAAGCCGCCAGCGAGATTCATGAAGAAGTCCTGAGCGATGGTGATAAGGACATTCTGAAGTTTGAAATCAAATTCCCTTCTGGCAATACGATTCAGGCGTTCAGTTCCAACCCGCGCAACTTGCGTTCCAAAGGACGCCCCGGTGAGCGCTTGGTGGTTGATGAAGCGGCGTTTGTCGATGATTTGGACGAGCTGCTGAAGGCGGCCATGGCGATGACGATGTGGGGTGGCCAGATTCGCATCATCAGCACTCACAACGGCGCAGATAATCCGTTCAATCTGCTGATTGAGGAATGCCGGGCCGGTGAGGTGTCGCACAGTGTTCACAGAGTATCGTTGGACGATGCCCTGATGGATGGTCTATTCAAACGTATCTGCAAAGTGTCGGGCCGTGAGTGGGCGCTGGAAGCAGAAACTGAGTGGCGGGCGGCGCTGATCAAGCGATACAGCCCGAATGAAGATGAAGAGCTGTTCTGCATCCCTGCCAAGTCCAGTGGTGCCTGGTTACCTCGCGCTCTGATTAAGGAGCGTATGAAAGCCACCACGCCGGTGCTGCGTATTACTGCGCCCGATGGTTTTGTGGTGCGGCCTGAAGCCGAACGCCGGGCGTTTGTGCAAGCCTGGCTGGATTCCACCGTTGCGCCCACTCTGGCACGCATTCCGAAAGAAGCTGAGATTTATGTGGGTGAGGACTTTGGCCGGAGTGGTGATCTGACCGTTCTGACGATCGGTTTCAAGCTGTCTGGGATTCAGACCATGGTGGGCGTGATGCTGGAATTGCGCGATATGCCGTTCGATCAACAAGAACAGATTGTTGAATTTGTTTTGGACTTTTTCAATCGCCTGATGGGCGCAGCCTTTGATGCACGCGGTAACGGTCAGTACCTGGCTGAAAAGATGATGCAGAAATTTGGCCAGTCGATTGTAGCCATGGTGATGCTGACGGAAAGCTGGTACCGGGAAAATATGCCGCCGTTCAAGGCCGCTCTGGAAGACGGCACACTTAATGAACTGCCCGATGACGACGATGTGCTGAACGATCTGCGCGCCATTGAAGTGGTGAATGGCGTCCCACGATTGATGAACAAACGCACCACGGGCGCTGACCGGGGCAAGCGCCATGGTGATAGTGCCATTTCGCTGGTGATGTTGCATTTTGCGGTGACCAACCTGAACCAAGGCCCGATTGAGGTATTCAGTCGCCGTCCACGTGAATCCCAGTCCATATTTGAGGGTTACTCATGAGCAATAACGGCATCTGGGTTTCACCCAATGAGTTCGTGCAATTTGGAGAAAAGCGCACCTTTTCTGATCATATCGTTACACGAGATCGTTCACCGGATTTCACGGCTCTGGGCAGTTATTTACCAAATCCTGATCCCATTCTCAGAGCCAAAGGTAAGTCCGTTGAGATTTACCGCGAGTTGCGTGGGGATGCTGCGGTGGGTGCGGGTGTACGCCGTCGAAAAGCAGCAGTGACAGCGCTGGAATGGGGTTTGGAACGTGGCAATGCTACGGCAAGAACCGAGCGTAATATCAAGGCAATCCTGGATGATTTGGACATTAACCAACTGCTTCAGGATGTGTTGGAAGCCACGTTATATGGCTATCAGCCCATTGAGATTTTATGGGGCAAAGGTCAGCGCTGGACGGCTCCTGCCGACATGGTTGCCAAGCCACCGGAGTGGTTTGTATTCAGCACGGATAACGAGCTGAGGTTTAAAAGCCGCGATCATATGCTGGAGGGCGAAGCCCTGCCACCGCGTAAATTCCTGCTACCGCGCAATGGTGCAACGTTTAAAAACCCGTGGGGTGTAGCGGATTTGGCGATGGTGTTCTGGCCTACTACCTTTAAAAAAGGCGGCATGCGCTTTTGGGTTCAGTTCGCCGAGAAGTACGGTACTCCATGGCTGGTTGGTAAGGTGCCCAGGAATACTTCTGGCAACGTTAAAGCTGAGTTGGCCATGGATCTTGAAAGTATGACCCAAGATGCCATCGCAGTGATTCCTGATGATTCCTCGGTTGATATTGTGGAGGCTGCTGCTAAAGCCGGAGCGGCTGAAGCGTTTGAGCGACTGCTGATGTGGTGCCGATCTGAAATCAACATTGCTCTGCTTGGGCAAAACCAGACGACGGAAGCCAGTGCGACTCAAGCCAGCGCTAAATCCGGTCTGGAAGTCGCCGACGATTTGCGTGATGCCGATGCGCGCTTGGTTGAGGGTACAGCGAATCAACTGATTGAGTGGATTATGTATGCCAATGGCATCAGCGGCCCAGCGCCTAAATTTAATCTCTGGGAACCGCAAGAAGGCGATGCGAGTCAGGCTGACCGTGATCAAAAGCTCACGACCGCTGGTGTGAAGTTTTCCAAACAGTACTGGATGCGGGCCTACAACCTGAATGAAGAGGATCTGGAAGAAGTGTCAAATGCGTCTTCGCCGACGCATTCCAGCAATCAGCAGGAAGGAAAGCTTGCGGATGCGGCGGCGGATGAGATCAAAACCGACGCGGTGGACGAAGGTCAGGATTTTGCGGAAGGTGAAGATGAGCATGAGCATGATACGTCCAAAACCGATGAGCTGATCGAGCTGCTGCAACAAGGAGCTGCCGATCCGATGCGGGAATGGATTGAGCAGTTGCGCAAAATGGCTGACGAGGCAGAAAATTTGGAGCAGCTGCGAGACCGGATTCTCGACAGTTATCACGACCTCGATAGCACCAGTATGGCGGCGGTGATGGAGCTGGCGTTTGCCACGGCAGACGCCCAAGGCCGAGCTGATGTGACCGATGAAGTGGACGCGGACGGTTCTGAGAATGGCGAATAAAGAACCGACCAGTGTCGCCTTGGATGCGACTGGTCGCAGTCAGGACAGCGTTCAGTTGGAGTTCAAGGAGCAGCTCCGAGCATTGGAGCTGCGCATGGGCAATCTGGTAACTACGGCTCAATGGACGGACATGCTGCATAACGCTCATGACCGGGCATTTACGGTGGCCGGTGCGATGAAAGCGGATTTGTTGGCGGATCTGGTGGCGTCGATTGACCAGCGTCTGAAGCGCCACGATGGTGGCCTGGAGGGATTTAGAAAGGACTTCGATAGGATCGTCGAGAAACACGGTTGGGCCTACAACGGTGAGCGCAATTGGCGTACTCGTACTATTTATAAGACGAATATGCTGACCAGCTACGCAAGCGGTCGGCTGGCGCAGCTAAAGAATCCAAAGCTGACAGCCGTTGCGCCTTGGTGGACGTATCGGCACAACGACAACGTCATTCATCCCCGGCCTCACCACTATAAATGGGGCCAGATTCAACTGACGCTCCCTCACGATCACCCGTTTTGGGCTACTCACTATCCACCCAATGGTTGGGGCTGCCATTGTTATGTGACGGCGAAGCGCAAGCCGCCTGCTGGGGCAGATACCGTGCCGCCAGCGGGTTGGGATGATGTGGATGATAAAACCGGAGCACCGCCAGGGATCGACAAGGGCTGGGGCTATCAGCCGGGTATGTCGGTTGTTGATGAGTTGCAGGGGTTCGTTGATAAAAAGGTTGAGGGGTTGCCGCCGGGGTTGGGTAGTGCCTTAAAGGATGATAAGGGTGTTATCAATAAAAGAGATTCGCTGGGTGGGTTGGATGATTGCGACGATTCCGTCAATTTTGCTGACGATGGCCAGAGCTGTCTGGCAACGGCGGGTGGACAAAACCGCTGGGATAAAATGGGACTTCAGGATCTGAGAGACCTGAAGGAGCGACTGGCGATAGATTCTCCCGAGTTGCTAAAAGCTGGATCGGATCAGGTGGAAGCGCTCGACATCTTACGCAGCGCGTTAAACATTAAGGCGTTTGAGTCGAGACAACTAGTGACTCCTGTTCGAGACATCCTCATTCATGATTGGACACTGAGTCACATCGTTGAAAAGCGTCAGGATGCTCGGGAGCGTTATGCTCTGTTTATCGAACCAACGTTGACATCACCTCTGGAGGTCTGGCGAACCGAATACGCAGATGGGGAATATCGAGAGCAGTTCATTAAACTGTTCAAGGGCCGATATGATTTGTTGGCAATCGTTCGGATCAACACCGATGGGTCGCTACTCTGGAATGTCATGCAGCGAAAAACTAAAGGGATGAATTCAAGACGAATAGGCGAGCTTATTTGGAAGGGCTACTGATGGCAGCGTGTCAGACATCCGGTGAACTAGAAAGGTTATTCCCGAATCTTTCAGGTGCTTATTGCTCCTTTCAGCAAGCACTTTCGCGCCACTGCCATCAGTGACCTTTATAGTAGCGCATAGCGCGGAGAGTAAGTAATGAAAATCACCGTCGAAAACAACAGCCAACAGGTGCTGGATGTGCTGAATCAGTTGATCAATCGAGTTAGTGATCCTGAGCCTCTGTTGCAGGTTATTGGTAAAGAGTTGGTTGATTCAACCAAGCAGCGCTTTCAGGATGCTAAAGACCCGGATGGCAACAAGTGGGTCGCAAACACCCAAACAACGCTGGATCTGTATTTTCAAGAGTTCGGAACCAAGAAAGCGCTGAATAAGAAGCCTCTCACAGGTGAAAGCGGTGAGCTGCAAACGACCATTACGGATCAGGTTCAAGGTGATCAGCTGCTGGTTGGATCGCCACTTCCATACGCAGCGATGCAGCAGTTTGGCGGAACGACAGCGGCTGATTCAATGATTCCAGGTAAGAAAATCCCCGCAAGACCATTCCTGGGAATCAGCTCAGACGATGAAGATGAGATTCTGGAGATCGTCGCTGATTATCTGGCTGTTTGATCCACTTTCACATAGTGCAATGTTTTTTCAAAAGCATTCCCGATATTCCCCAATCGATCCCGATTTCTCCCACAATTATTGCGTAGTTACTAGTTGGTTTATCTCAGAGGTGTTCACTATCTCAAGAAACACCCAGACAAGTCGTATGTGGTGATCATTGATGATCTGAAACGATTGGCCAGAGACACCATCTCTCACATTCAGCTACGTATGCTGTTCAGACAATACGACGCGCAGCTTGAATGCCCCAACTTTAAGTTTGATGACTCGCCCGAAGGGCAATTCATAGAAACCCTGTTTGCAGCACAAGGCGAATTAGAAGCCAAGCAAGGCAAACGTCAGACCGTACAGAAAATGAAAGCACGCTTGGAAGCGGGTTACTGGGTGTTCTTCAAACCGTTTGGCTACGACTATCAGAAAGCCAAAGGCGGCGGCAAAGTGTTGGTCAAAAATGACATTGCGCCGATTGTCACTGAAGCCTTGGAAGGGTTTGCCTGTGGTCGCTTCCAAAGCAAGACGGAAGTCAGACGCTTTTTGGAAAGCTTCCCTGAGTTTCCAACAGGGTCAAACGGCAAGCTGCACCCTCAGCGCGTGGAAGATATTTTAACGCGGGTGATCTATGCGGGTTACATCGAAAGCGAAGCAATGGGCGTGACACGCCGTAAGGGGCAGCATGAGCCACTGATTTCATTAGAGACCTTCAACCGCGTTCAGGAGCGCTTACAAGGCCGCGCCAATGTGCCTGCACGTAAAGACTTGAATAAGGACTTTCCGCTCAGAGGCGCGGTGGTCTGTGCGGACTGTGGTAAGCCCATGACGGCTTGTTGGAGCAAAGGCAAGACCAAGCATCATCCTTACTACTACTGTTACACCAAGGGCTGTGTGAGCCGCAGCAAGTCCATTCGTCGTGAAGTCATCGAAGGGGAATTTGAAGAGCTGCTAAAAAGCCTTTCGCCCTCTAAGGCTCTGATCGACATGGTGCACACCATGTTCAAGGAACTGTGGAAGCAACGCAAAGCGCAGCAGAGCAAGCGCAAGAAAGCGCTGCACAATCAGCTTCAGCATCTGGATCGACAAGCACAGCAACTACTGGATCGAATTTTAGAAGCCAGCGTGCCCAGCATCGTCACGGCCTACGAAGAAAAGATCAAGAAAATTGAAGAAGAGAAGCTGCTGATCCATGAAAAGATCGCCGCGTGTGGCAAACCCATTCGCCCCTATAATGAAATACTTCGAACTTCGGTGGACTTCATCTCAAACCCACATAAACTCTGGGCTTCAGAGGGTGAGCATCAGTTTGAAAATCGCAGAATTGTGCTGAAATTAGCGTTTTTAGAGAAGCTTGAATACCGCAAGGGTGAAGGCTTTCGAACACCCCAAATGTCTTTACCATTCAAGGTGTTAGGGGATTTTTACCGCGGAAAAAAGGAAGTGGCGGAGAGAGAGGGATTCGAACCCTCGATAGGGGTAAACCTATACACCCTTAGCAGGGGTGCGCCTTCAGCCACTCGGCCATCTCTCCACATCACGGCGCGCATAATACCACGTAATTTTGAAATGAAAAGAAGAAATTACAACAAAATTAACGTGTTAGCATACGTGCCGCGATCATCTTCAAATCACATGTTACCGTTCGGCTCCTGACCGCGCTCACGCTGAATGCGCTGGTAAATTTCTTCACGGTGAACTGCAACTTCTTTAGGCGCGTTTACGCCAATACGTACTTGGTTTCCTTTGACACCCAGTACAGTGACGGTTACATCGTCACCTACCATAAGTGTCTCTCCCACACGACGGGTCAATATAAGCATAGGATTTCTCCTGACATTCCTGTTTGATTTTTGGGGTGCTGTAGCGGGTCGCCGAGTTACACGTCCGTACTGGTACAAGTATTGACCATAAACCGCAGCCTTGCGGTTATTTATGTAACAAAAATGTAGCGACGAGGTATTAGGGACCTCCAATCATTGGAGGTTCCCTAATTCATTGGGGAGGGGCAATTCAGGCGTTATCTTCTTCTGCTGCGTCAAGATCGAACGCAGTGTGAAGAGCGCGAACAGCCAACTCCAGATACTTCTCTGCAATCACAACGGAAATCTTGATTTCAGAGGTAGTGATCGCGAGGATGTTGATATTTTCATCGGCCAACACTTTGAACATCTTGCTGGCAACGCCGGCATGAGAGCGCATGCCCACACCCACCATCGAAACCTTACAGATATCGTCGTTGCCGTTAACACCTTCTGCTTTCAGCTCTTCAGCCAGAGTTTTCAACAGAGTCAGTGCTTTTTGATAGTCATTGCGATGAACCGTGAAAGTGAAGTCGGTGGTGCCGTCTTCAGATACGTTCTGGACGATCATATCAACTTCAATGTTGGCTTCGCTGACAGGAACCAGAATACGAGACGCCACACCAGGAATATCCGGCACACCCTGTACGGTGATTTTGGCTTCATCACGGTTGAAAGCGATACCTGAGATAACGGGATTTTCCACGGAGCTATTCTCCTCCATTGTAATCAGTGTGCCATTGCCTTCCTTAAATGTGGAAAGCACACGCAGCGGAACCTTGTATTTACCTGCAAATTCAACCGAGCGAATCTGCAAAACCTTCGAACCCAGACTGGCCATTTCCAGCATTTCTTCAAAGGTGACGTGATCCATACGGCGAGCCATAGGAACAACGCGAGGGTCTGTGGTGTAAACACCATCAACATCGGTGTAAATCTGGCATTCATCGGCATTCAATGCTGCTGCCAGAGCAACACCAGTAGTGTCTGAACCACCACGCCCCAATGTCGTAATATTGTTGTCGTCATCGATTCCCTGGAAACCGGCCACAATCACAACACCACCCGCATCCAGCTGAGAACGCATGCTGTCGGTATCGATGTCTTCGATACGGGCTTTCATGAAGGAGCTGTCGGTCTTGATACCGACCTGCCAGCCGGTGTAAGAACGGGCATCCACACCGCGCTTTTGCAGCGCCATAGATAACAGCGCAATGGTGACCTGTTCACCGGTAGAAACCAGTACGTCCATTTCACGTGGCGCCGGGTTTTCGGAAATATCCTTGGCCAGACCAATGAGGCGGTTGGTTTCACCACTCATAGCCGACACGGTGACCACTACCTGATGTCCGGCGTCATGGAATGATTTGACTTTGTCTGCGACGTGTTCAATCCGCTCAACAGTGCCAACGGAAGTGCCGCCGTATTTTTGTACGTATAACGCCATGATGTTCCAGTCGATAGTAACTGACGAAAAAAGGGCGCTAATTAAACAACAATTGAGCTGATTAAGAAAGATACAACGACGTGAGCCAGGTTAGTCAGCGTCGCTGTCGTCCGGAAAAGAGAGCGACGACTCACTGAAGAATCAGTGAGTCTGATTTTGTCAGTTGGCTTTAAGCCAGGGTTTCGTCCGCCCAGCGATTGAACGCCGCCAGAGCTTCATCAATACCTTCCGGCTTCTGACCGCCAGCCTGAGCCATTTCAGGCTTGCCGCCGCCGCGACCATCGACATAACTGGCACAGGCCTTAACTGCATCACCCGCTTTCGCCGATTTGATCAGATCCTTGGTCACACCCGCCAACAAGGTCACTTTGCCCTCATTGTCAGCGGCCAACAGAATCACCGCCGATCCCAGCTTGTTCTTCAGCTGATCCATGGTGGTACGCAGGGTGTTGACATCCGCGCCGTCCAGGCGAGCCGCCAGAACCGCTACACCGTTTACCTGACGCGCTTCGGAAGCCAGATCATTACCCGCGCTGGAAGCCAGTTTGGATTTAGCGGCTTCCAGTTCCTTCTCCGGCAAGCGCTGTTTGGCTATCAACTGCTCAACCTTGTCAGCGGCATTATCGCGTGAGCCTTTCAGAGCACGGGCAATGGTATCCAGAGCCGATTCTTCTGCAGCGACAAAGTCCATAGCGTGTTGACCAACCACCGCTTCAATACGACGAACACCTGCAGCAATACCGCTTTCAGAAGTCACCTTCAAAACGCCGATATCGCCGGTGCGGGCGGCGTGTGTACCACCACAGAGTTCAACCGAGAAGTCTTCGGCCCCCATGGACAGTACACGCACCTCGTCATCGTACTTCTCACCGAACAGGGCCATGGCACCGGAAGCCTTGGCATCTTCGATGTTCATCAGACGCGTTGTCACCGGTGTATTCGCACGAATCTGGGCGTTCACCATGTTCTCGATACGAGAAAGTTCATCTGCTGAAACCGCTTCCAGGTGAGAGAAGTCAAAACGCAGTTTATCGCAAGTGACCAGAGAGCCTTTCTGAGCCACGTGCTCACCCAGTACAGAACGCAGTGCAGCATGCAACAAGTGAGTGGCAGAGTGATGCAGAGCCGTGGTGTGACGCTTGTCGGCATCCACCGTCGCAGTCAACTGATCGCCAGCTTTGATGCTACCTTCGATCACAACACCCTGGTGCAAGTGGTTGCTGCCTTCTTTGGTCGTGTCCTTTACCTGGAATACCACCCCATCAGCTTTCAGGAATCCGGTATCACCAGCCTGACCACCGCTTTCAGCATAGAAAGCCGTCGCGTCCAGCACGATAGTGACTTCGTCACCAGCCGCAGCCGATTCAACCGCGTCAGCACCACGGAACACGGCCTTGACGGCGCCAGTATTTTCCAGCAGCTCGTAACCCAGAAATTCCGTCTTGCCGTCGATCGCCAAACCAGCACCATAGTCAGCACCGAAGTTGCCGGCTGCACGAGCTTTTTCACGCTGAGCTTCCATGGCTTTCTCGAAACCGGCTTCGTCAACGGTCAGGTTGCGCTCACGTGCAACGTCAGCGGTCAAATCCAGCGGAAATCCATAGGTATCGTACAAACGGAAGGCGGTTTCACCGTCTATCACAGTGCCCTGCATATCAGCTATGGCGTCGTTCAGGATGCCCAGACCTTTATCCAGCGTCTTGGCAAACTGCTCTTCTTCCAGACGCAGGACTTTTTCAACGTGCTGCTGCAGCTTGACCAGTTCCGGGTAAGCCTCGCCCATCTGATCGACCAGTGCCCCCACCAGTTTGTGGAAGAATCCCACCGGTGCACCGACGATATGACCATGACGAACGGCACGGCGAACAATACGACGCAGCACATAACCGCGACCTTCATTGGAAGGCAGTACGCCATCAACAATCAGGAAGCTGGTTGAGCGAATGTGGTCAGCAATCACACGCAGAGACTTGTTCTCGGTATCCTTGCAACCGGTTACCTCTCCCGCCGCTTTCAACAGCGCCTGGAACAGGTCAATTTCGTAGTTGCTGTGAACGCCCTGCAAAATGGCAGAGATTCGCTCCAGACCCATGCCGGTATCAACCGAAGGCTTCGGTAGTGGCACCATTTCACCGTCTGGCTGACGGTCAAACTGCATGAATACGTTATTCCAGATCTCGATGAAGCGGTCGCCGTCTTCCTCGGCCGAACCCGGCGGCCCGCCCCAGATGTGATCGCCGTG
>PBNY01000019.1 GCA_002723385.1 Oceanospirillaceae bacterium
AAGATGCTCAAAAGCACTTTGATGTGCATGGCATCAGCACTGGTGAAGTGAATATCGACGTCTCCACCATGCTGGCACGCAAGGACCAGATTGTTAAGAACCTGACCATGGGTGTTGCCGGTCTGTTCAAATCCAACGGTGTTGAAGCACTGGAAGGCTTTGGCAAGGTTCTGGCGGGCAAGAAAGTTGAATTCACCCCGAACGGCGGTGAAGCAGAGACTCTGGAAGCCGAGAACGTGATCATTGCGACCGGTTCTGTCCCTGTAAACATTCCACCAACACCACTGGATGAAGCGGGCATCATCGTTGATTCCACAGGTGCACTGGAATTCACCGAAGTTCCAGAGCGTCTGGGTGTGGTCGGTGCTGGTGTTATTGGTCTGGAACTGGGTTCTGTATGGGGTCGACTGGGTGCTCAGGTAACGGTTCTGGAAGCACAGGACAAGTTCCTGCACGTGGCTGACCAGGCTGTTGCGAAAGAAGCTCAAAAACTGTTCACCAAACAGGGCATGGACATTCGTCTGGGCGCTCGTGTGACCGGTTCTGAAATTGCTGATGGCAAGGTAACCGTCAAGTTCCTAGAAGGCGGCGAAGAGAAAGAAGAAGTCTTCGACAAGTTGATCGTTGCGGTTGGTCGTCGTCCGTTCACCGAAGGTCTGTTGGCTGGGGATGCTGGCGTTAACATGGATGAGCGTGGCTTCATTCACGTGGACGAAACCTGTCAGACTTCTGCGCCGGGTATCTGGGCAATTGGTGACGTGGTTCGTGGCCCAATGCTGGCTCACAAGGCATCTGAAGAAGGCGTCATGGTTGCCGAGCGTATCGCTGGCCATAAAGCACAGATGAACTACGACGTGATTCCTTCCGTGATCTATACCCACCCTGAAATTGCCTGGGTTGGCAAGACTGAAGAAGAAGTCAAGGCAGAAGGCGAAGCATACAATGTTGGTATGTTCCCGTTTGCTGCTAACGGTCGTGCAATGGCGGGTGCGGATACCGACGGTTTTGTTAAGATCGTCGCCCACGCTGAAACCGACCGTATTTTGGGCGCAAGTGTGATTGGTCCTAACGCTGGTGATTTGTGTCAGCAGGTTGTTGTAGCAATGGAGTTTGGCTCCAGCGCTGAAGATATCGGCATGATGGTGTTTGCGCACCCAACCGTATCTGAAGCCGTCCATGAGGCAGCATTGGCGGTTCACAACCAGGCCATTCACAAGGCCAACCGACGCCCGAAGAAAAAGTAAGGCAGAAGTAAAACATAGGCCCGGTCTTCCGGGCCTTTGCTTATATTGCCGGGTGCAAACTCTGGGGGGAGTGCCCGGTTAACAACGACTGTTGGTCTGACCAACAAAAAAAGAAACAGGACGAAAGCGATGAACCTTCACGAATATCAGGGTAAACAGCTTTTTGCTCAATACGGCTTGCCAGTCTCCAAAGGCGTGGCAGCTCAGACTGTTGAGGAAGCTGTTGAAGCAGCGGACACCATCGGTGGTGATCGTTGGGTAGTTAAAGCTCAGGTACACGCAGGTGGCCGTGGTAAGGCCGGTGGTGTAAAGCTGGTTTCTTCAAAAGAAGAGATCAAGGCTTTTGCTGAGCAGTGGCTGGGCAAGAACCTGGTAACTTACCAGACTGATGAAAAAGGTCAGCCAGTTAGCCGTATTCTGGTTGAAAGCTGCACCGATATCGCTCAAGAGCTGTATCTGGGTGCTGTCGTGGATCGTTCTACCCGTCGTGTCGTCTTCATGGCGTCTACCGAAGGTGGTGTAGAAATCGAGAAAGTTGCAGAAGAAACTCCAGAGAAGATTCTGAAAGCAACCATCGACCCTCTGGCTGGTGCGCAGCCATACCAGGCTCGCGACCTGGCTTTCCAGTTGGGCCTGAACCCAACTCAGGTTAAACAGTTCACCAAGATCTTCATGGGTCTGGCTCAGCTGTTCGTAGATAAAGATCTGGCGCTGCTGGAGATCAACCCTCTGGTTATCACTGAGGAAGGCAACCTGCACTGTCTGGATGCCAAGATCAACATCGACAGCAACGCTGTATACCGTCACAAAGACCTGCAAGAGATGCACGATCCTTCCCAGGAAGATGCTCGTGAAGCTCATGCTGCTCAGTGGGAACTGAACTACGTTGCTCTGGATGGCAACATTGGTTGTATGGTTAACGGTGCAGGCCTGGCGATGGGTACCATGGACATCGTTAAGCTGCACGGTGGTGCTCCTGCAAACTTCCTGGACGTTGGTGGCGGCGCGACCAAAGAGCGTGTTGTTGAAGCGTTCAAGATCATTTTGTCTGACGATGCGGTTAGTGCCGTACTGATCAACATCTTCGGCGGTATCGTTCGTTGCGACATGATTGCTGAAGGCGTAATCGGTGCAGTTGAAGAGGTAGGTGTTCAAGTACCGGTTGTTGTTCGTCTGCAAGGTAACAACGCAGAACTGGGTGCTGAAGTACTGGAAAAGAGCGGACTGAACATCATTGCTAAAACTGATCTGACCGAAGCGGCTCAGGCAGTGGTTGCAGCAGCGGAGGGTAAATAATGAGCGTCTTGATCAACAAGGACACCAAGGTTATCTGTCAGGGTTTCACTGGTGCACAGGGTACCTTCCACTCTGAACAGGCAATCGCTTACGGTACCAACATGGTTGGTGGTGTAACTCCAGGCAAAGGTGGTCAAACTCACCTGGGTCTGCCAGTTTTCAACACAGTACGTGAAGCTGTTGAAGCGACCGGTGCAGATGCTTCTGTTATCTACGTTCCAGCTCCTTTCTGTAAGGATTCTATCCTGGAAGCTGCAAACGGTGGCGTTAAGCTGATCGTTTGTATCACTGAAGGCATTCCGACTCTGGACATGCTGGACGCCAAAGTTAAGTGTGATGAGCTGGGTGTTCGTCTGATTGGTCCTAACTGCCCAGGCGTTATCACTCCAGGAGAGTGCAAGATCGGCATCATGCCTGGTCACATTCATCTGCCAGGTAAAGTGGGCATCGTTTCCCGCTCCGGTACTCTGACTTACGAAGCGGTTAAGCAGACTACTGATTACGGTTTCGGCCAGTCTACCTGTGTTGGTATTGGTGGTGACCCAATCCCGGGTTCCAACTTCATCGACGTACTGGAAATGTTCCAGAACGATCCACAGACTGAAGCCATCGTTATGATTGGTGAGATCGGTGGTACTGCTGAAGAAGAAGCCGCTGCATTCATCAAGGAAAACGTAACCAAGCCGGTTGTTTCCTACATTGCTGGTGTTACTGCACCTCCAGGCAAGCGTATGGGTCACGCTGGTGCGATCATCTCTGGTGGTAAAGGTACTGCTGACGAGAAGTTTGCTGCTCTGCAGGACGCTGGTGTTACTACCGTTCGCAGCCTGGCTGACATCGGTAAGGCTCTGAAGGAAAAAACCGGTTGGTAATTTCCTGACTTGAGTCAAAAAAACCCGCCTTCGAGCGGGTTTTTTTATGCCTGTCGATATAACAGATGTGCTCGGATCGTTCTCTTTTGTTGAAAAGCAGCAGTGCAATCAGAAGAGTTTTTATACCAGTTTTTTCGAATTTGGGTGGCTATTAGACAAAGGTTTGATGACCCATAGTCGAATTGTTCCAAATTGAGTAATTCCCCTATTGTGGTTCTTCATCTAAGTGGGGATTTAGTATGAGCTACAAAGAACAATACGAATTATCAATCAACAATCCGACGGAGTTCTGGGGTCAGCAAGCCGAGCGCGTAGAGTGGTTTAAAAAGCCTGAAACTGTGCTGAGCCAGGATGACAACGGCATTGATCGCTGGTACGCCGGTGGTGAGTTGAATACAGCTTACCTGGCACTGGATTACCATGTTGAGCAAGGTCGCGGTGATCAACTGGCGTTAATCTACGATTCGCCGGTTACTGACAGCAAGAAAACCTACACCTACAGCCAGCTGACTGATGAAGTTGCTCGCTTTGCCGGTGTTTTGGCGTCTCAAGGCGTTGAAAAAGGCGATCGCGTTGTTGTTTACATGCCAATGGTGCCGGAAGCGGCAATTGCAATGCTGGCATGTGCGCGTTTGGGGGCTGTTCACTCGGTAGTATTTGGTGGTTTTGCTGCCAATGAGCTGGCTGTACGTATCGATGACGCCGCACCTAAAGTGATCGTTTCGTCTTCCTGTGGTATCGAAATCAACCGTGTTATTGCTTACAAGCCAATTCTGGATGAAGCGATTGAGATTTCTACCCAGAAGCCTTCAAGCTGCGTGATTCTGCAGCGTGAGCAACAGACCTGTGATCTGGTCGAAGGTCGTGATGTTGACTGGACTGAGGCCATGGCTTCTGCTGAGCCAGCTGCTTGCACGCCGGTTCAATCAACTGACCCTCTGTACGTACTCTACACCTCTGGCACCACGGGTAAGCCAAAGGGTGTTGTACGTGACAATGGCGGTCATGCGGTTGCCATGAAGTACTCCATGGAGCTGGTTTATGACATGGAAATCGGTGACGTCTTCTGGGCGGCTTCCGATGTCGGTTGGGTAGTTGGTCACTCCTATATCGTGTACGCACCGCTGCTGGCGGGTTGCACTACGGTTTTCTACGAAGGCAAGCCGGTTCGTACTCCTGACGCAGGCGCTTTCTGGCGCGTGTGTGAAGAATACGGCGTTAAAGGTTTGTTTGCGGCACCAACGGCTTTCCGCGCGGTACGCAAAGAAGATCCTGAATGCTCCATGGCGGCCAAGTACGACCTGAGCAAGTTGAAGACCATCTTTATGGCCGGTGAGCGTCTGGATCCACCAACCTACGATTGGGTTTCCGAACACATTCAGCGTCCAATTGTTGATCACTGGTGGCAGACTGAAACTGGCTGGGCGATCGCCGGTAACCACATGGGTCTGGAGCCGGGTGAAGTAAAAGCGGGTTCTGTGACTCGTCCATCACCGGGTTACAACGTTCAGATTCTGGACTCCAAAGGCAGCCCGGTGGGTGCCAACGAACAAGGCAGTATTGCGATCAAATTGCCTCTGCCTCCGGGTTGTCTGCCAACCGTTTGGGGTGATCACGATCGTTTCGTTAACGGTTACCTTGGTACCTATGATGGCTACTATGTAACTGGTGATGGTGGTTACCTGGACGACGACAACTACCTGTTCGTTCTGGGTCGTACCGACGATATTATCAACGTGGCTGGTCATCGTCTGTCTACCGGTGAGATGGAAGAAGTTGTTGCTGGTCACTCCGCCGTTGCTGAATGTGCGGTCATTGGTCAGAAGAGCGATCTGAAAGGTGAAGAGCCATTGGGTCTGGTGCTTCTGAAAGACGGCGTTGATGTTGATGAAGAAGAACTGAAGAAAGAGCTGGTTCAGCGCGTTCGTTCACAGATTGGTGCCGTTGCGTCGTTCAAGAACGCCGTTGTGGTTCAGCGTCTACCAAAAACCCGTTCTGGCAAGATCTTGCGCAAGGTTCTGCGTAACATTGCCAATGGTGAAGAGTACGTAGCGCCATCCACTATTGACGATCCAGCATGTCTGGCAGAAATCGAGGAAACCCTCAACAAGAAGGGTAAATGAGTTGATTTCTGACTGACTTGTCATTCATTGATGGTCGCTGCAGTCGTTTCTGTTTGTAGCCATCTGAAATGAACATAAAAAAAACCGGACGTGACAGTCCGGTTTTTTTGGTTTGAAGCGTCTAGCTATTCGTCGTGATCTTCCATTGCGACACCATCAGTGGGCTTCAGTACTACAACGTCGCAATTGATCTTGTCGACCAGTTCTTCCGAAGTGTTGCCTACGATGACACCGGAAAGACCATCTCGACCAACGGTTCCCACAACCAGTAAATCCGCTTGTATGGCTTCGACAATCTCGGGCACGACATCCGTAGTGTCACCCTCCATGATGTGCACGTGGTTTTCCTGCACTTTGTATTTGTTCGCGATATGGCTGCAGGCATCATGATGCTGGGTGGAAATGTGCTTTTGCACTTCATCCGGTGCATTGATTTCCGGAACCATGGCAAATGCGACGTCCACATCCGGATAGGCATTCACAAGATGCAAGTCGGTTTCGAAGTGATCGGACAAATGCTCTGCGAAAGCCAGAATATTGTCATTAATCACCTGATGTCGCGGATCCATGGTAGTGGCATCGATCGATGCCAGAACCCGGTTGTGTTTCCAGGCATCAGGCTGCTTGACCAGCATCACAGGAGCCGGACAGTGGCGGATCATGTTCCAGTCAGTGTGGGTGAAAATCCGGTCGACAAGGTGATGCTCATGGGTGCCCTTGATGACCAGATCGAAGTCATCATGGTGCATGATCACCATCACGGCATCATAAAGATGTTTTGCCCAGCTTACTTTACAGTGAGCCGTTACGCCCGCTGCCACGGATTTTTCCGCCAGATCCTTCAACCATTCCTCAGTGCGTTCCACCTTGGACTTGTGGATCAGCTCCTTGGTGTCGCGTTCCAGGCTGCCCTGATTGTCGCCATGAGGGTCGTAGACAGAGGTCATCAGAGTCAGGTCTGCATTCACCGTGCTGGCTAACCAAATGGCCTTGTCCAATGCTATGTGCTCAGAGTGTTCTTGATCCAACACCACGAGAATGTGATTAATATCCAGCATGGTTGCTCTCCTCTTGTCCTGCTTCATTCCAGTGTAGGTCAGTTCGTCAAATCATCCATGTTTTGAATCAACGAAACGTTGGACTGTTTATCAGCTCCAGAAAGGCGCGGCTGGCATTGCTCTCCGGTCGTTCCGCCAAGCGTACGACTCCGAGTGGTCGAATCAGTTCTTCGGCTGGCCAATCCAGATCATGTATCGACTCATCCACCATGCTTTCGGGCAGCATTGACCACCCCAGTCCGACTGAGACCATCATCTTAATGGTTTCCAGATAGTTGGTGGGTATCGGACTGTAAAGTTTCAGGCCGTGTTTGTGAAAAGCCTCATTAACCATCTGATGGGTGATGGTGGTGGCATCGGGAAGAATCGCCGGTGTTTCGGCCAGCTGCTCCAGAGTCAAAGGTTGGCGATGGATCAGCTGATGTTCCGTCCCGCAGACGCAGACCAGTTTATCCTGCCAGATATTGTCACTGCTGAATTCGCCGGTCTGGTCTGGATCCAGTGTTGTCAGGGCCAGTTCCACCTGGCGGGTGCGGACGGCTTCGTAAGCACGCTCAGACCCCATGAATTCCAGCTTCAGATTGACGGATGGGTAGCGTTTGACGAACTCTCTCAAAAAAGGTGGGAGCCGATGAATACCAATATGATGACTGGTGGCGATGTTCAGCGTGCCGCTCACCTGGCGTTGTGAGTTACTGATTTCTTGCTCGGTATCCTGAATCATTTCCAGAATTCGTCGTGCCTTGGGGAGCAGTAATGTACCGGCTTCTGTCAGGCTGACCGATCGGTTGTGGCGTTCAAAGAGCTGGATATCCAGGTGCTGTTCGAGCTGATGTATGCGCTTACTGACTGCCGATTGACTGATGCAGAGCTCTTCGCCGGCTTGTGAAAATGACCGATGTTGCTCGACCACCATGAATGCTTTCAGTAGCTGTTGATCCATAGTGAACCTCTTCATATGAGTTTGGGGGCATCAATAAATCGTTCTCCTGGCCGGGATCGATTTTATTCCAATTTGGAATGCAAAGTAGAAAAAGAATGAATTGGAGTGCTCTGGCTGGGAGGCGTATGCTTGCCACACTGGTCGTTTCCTGAGCGGCCTCGTTGTGTTCCAGCCTGATTTCCAACGGCGATAAGCAACGCATAATCAGAACGAAATAATCAGAATAAGGAGCTGTGAGATGAGCGGGAAAACCCTCTACGACAAGTTGTGGGAGCAGCATGTTGTCAAAGAACGGGAAGATGGAACTGCCCTGATATACATCGATCGTCAGTTACTCCACGAAGTGACGTCACCGCAGGCCTTTGAAGGTCTGCGTATCGCGAGTCGCAAGCCATGGCGTCTTGATGCCAATCTGGCGACGCCGGATCACAACGTACCGACGACACAAAATGAGCGTGAAGCGGGCGTGGATGGCATTGTTGACCCGGTTTCCCGCATTCAGGTTGTGACTCTGGATAATAACTGCGACGAGTTCGGAATCACCGAATTTAAAATGCAGGATCAGCGTCAGGGCATTGTGCACGTGGTTGGCCCGGAGCAGGGCGCAACCCTGCCGGGCATGACAGTTGTGTGTGGGGACTCTCATACTGCTACTCACGGTGCCTTTGCGGCATTGGCTCATGGCATTGGTACGTCGGAAGTGGAACACGTGCTGGCAACCCAGTGCCTGATTCAGCGCAAGATGAAAAACCTGTTGATCAAGGTCGATGGTGAGCTGGCTGCCGGCATCACTGGTAAGGACGTTGTACTGCATGTGATCGGTATTATCGGTACGGCTGGAGGTACTGGTTATGCGATGGAGTTTGGCGGCTCTGCCATCCGTACCATGAGCATGGAAGGACGCATGACCATGTGTAACATGGCCATCGAAGCGGGTGCTCGGGTTGGAATGGTGTCTTTCGATGAAGTAACTGCCAACTACGTTAAAGGCCGTCCATACGCGCCTGCGGCTGATCAGTGGGAACAGGCACTGGCTGCCTGGAGTGATCTGGTCTCTGACGCAGATGCAGAATTCGATAAAGTGGTGGAAATTCGTGCGGAAGACATCAAGCCTCAGGTGACCTGGGGAACGTCGCCAGAAATGGTGACCACCGTCGATGCTACCGTTCCGGTACTGGAAGATGCCCGTGATGATGTGGAGCGTTCGGCCTTCACCCGCGCATATGAATATATGGGGCTTGAACCAGGTCAGAAAATCACCGACATCAGGCTGGATCGGGTGTTCATTGGCTCTTGCACCAACAGCCGTATTGAAGACTTGCGCGCGGCTGCTGAGGTAGCCAAGGGCCGTAAGGTCGCTGACAGCCTGACTCAGGCTCTGGTAGTGCCGGGCTCTGGTCTGGTCAAGGCGCAGGCTGAAGCAGAAGGGCTCGACAAAATCTTTGTTGAAGCCGGTTTCGAATGGCGAGAGCCAGGTTGTTCCATGTGTCTGGCCATGAACGCTGACAAGCTGGGTAACGGCGAACACTGTGCTTCGACGTCCAACCGCAACTTTGAAGGTCGTCAGGGTTACGGTGGTCGTACGCATCTGGTTAGCCCTGCGATGGCTGCCGCCGCGGCGATTGCCGGTCATTTTGTTGACGTTCGTGATTTCAGCTAACGGGAGATATTTCTGATGCAAGCATTTACTGTCCACCAGGGACTTGTAGCGCCAATGGATCGTGCCAATGTCGATACAGACATGATCATCCCCAAGCAGTTTCTGAAATCGATTAAACGCAGTGGCTTCGGCCCGAACCTGTTTGATGAACTGCGCTATCTGGACGAAGGTGTGCCGGATGCCGATAACAGCGGGCGTCCACTGAATCCTGACTTTGTGCTGAACTTGCCGCGCTATCAGGGTGCTTCGGTGTTGCTGGCACGTGAAAACTTTGGCTGCGGATCCAGCCGTGAACACGCCCCCTGGGCGTTGGAAGACTTCGGTTTCCGTACGGTCATTGCGCCAAGCTTTGCCGATATTTTCTACAACAACTGTTTTAAGAACGGCCTGCTGCCAATCGTTCTGGATGAATCCATTGTGGATCGCCTGTTCAAGGCGGTGGACACTCAGGAAGGTTACCAGCTGACTGTTGACCTTGAGCGCGAGGTTATCGAAACCGCTGACGGCGAAAGCATCGCGTTTGAGGTCGATGCGTTTAGACGCCACTGCCTGTTGAATGGTCTGGATGATATCGGCCTGACGTTGCAGGACGCGGACGATATTCGTACCTATGAAGCGAGCCGTCGTGAGTCCGCTCCGTGGTTGTTTGGCACGGTTTAAGATTCTCAATTACTTCAGGCTTCCTGGGTGTGAAGCCTGTTTTTCAAGGAAAATGATATGAGCAAGAATATTCTGGTATTGCCTGGTGACGGTATTGGCCCGGAAATCATCGCAGAAGCTGTAAAAGTCCTGAATTGTGTCAATGCCAGGTTCAATCTGGATCTGGCCCTGGAAGAAGGCCTGTTGGGCGGTGCGGCATATGAGGCCGAAGGCTCTCCGCTGCCGGATTCCACATTTGAAAAAGCCCGGGCCTGCGACGCCATTTTGTTGGGCGCTGTTGGCGGCCCTCAGTGGGACAAGCTGGAAAACCGCGATCTGCGCCCGGAAGCGGGTCTTCTGGGTATTCGTTCGCGACTGGAACTGTTCGGTAACCTGCGCCCTGCCATTCTGTATCCTCAGCTGGCGGATGCGTCGACCCTGAAGCCAGAGGTTGTGTCGGGTCTTGACATCCTGATCGTTCGCGAGCTGACGGGGGGTATTTACTTTGGCGAGCCTCGCGGTGTTCGCACACTGGAAAACGGTGAGCGTCAGGGCTACAACACCTACGTCTACAGCGAGTCAGAAATTCGTCGTATTGGCCGTGTGGCGTTTGAATCGGCCCAAAAGCGTGGTGGCAAACTGTGCTCTGTCGACAAGGCCAATGTGCTGGAAGTGACCGTACTGTGGCGCGAGATTATGGAAGACCTGGCCAGTGAATATCCGGATGTTGAGCTGTCTCACATGTACGTCGACAACGCTGCCATGCAGCTGGTACGAGCGCCAAAACAGTTTGACGTGCTGGTGACTGGCAACATGTTCGGCGACATCCTGTCTGACGCTGCGGCCATGTTGACCGGTTCGATTGGTATGCTGCCATCTGCGTCACTGGACAAGAACAACAAGGGGATGTACGAGCCTTGTCATGGTTCCGCACCGGATATTGCGGGTCAGGGAATTGCAAACCCTCTGGCAACCATTCTGTCTGCAAGTATGATGTTGCGTTACTCCCTGAATGAAGGAGAAGCGGCAGACGCTATTGAGGCAGCGGTGAGTGCTGTTCTTGATCAGGGCCTGCGTACCGCAGACATCTTCTCCGAGGGTATGACTCGCGTCAGCACGTCTGAAATGGGCGACGCTGTCATCAATGCATTGCAGTAAGGTAAACAATTTATGATGAAGACCGGACTGGTTGGTTGGCGTGGCATGGTGGGATCCGTGCTTATGCAACGGATGGAGGAAGAGGGTGACTTCGACCTGATTCAACCAACATTTTTCACCACATCCCAGAAAGGCAAGCCAGCCCCTGTGCTGGGCGGTAAAGACGCTGGTCTGCTGGAAGATGCTTTTGATATTGAAAAGCTGGCCGAGCAAGATGTGGTTATTACCTGTCAGGGTGGCGATTACACCAAGGCGGTTTACTCCAAGCTGCGTGAGGCAGGTTGGAACGGCTACTGGATTGACGCAGCATCGAGCCTGCGTATGGCGGAGGACGCCATCATCGTTTTGGATCCGGTCAACGCAGACGTCATTGATCAGGGACTGGATAGCGGCATCAAGACCTATGTTGGTGGTAACTGTACCGTCAGCTTGATGTTGTTGGCTCTGGGTGGTCTGTTTGAAAAGGATCTGGTGGAGTGGGTTTCACCCATGACTTATCAGGCCGCTTCCGGTGCCGGTGCCCAAAATATGCGCGAGCTGATTTCCCAGATGGGTGCGATTCACGCTGACGTCAAGGAGCAGCTGGATAATCCTTCGGCTGCAATTCTGGATATCGACCGCCAGGTTTCTGAATTCATTCGCAGTGATGATTATCCGAAGGATAATTTCGGTGTCCCGCTGGCAGGCAGCCTGATTCCATATATCGACACGCAGCTGGAAAGCGGCCAAAGCCGTGAAGAATGGAAAGCGGAAGTCGAAGCCAACAAGATTCTGGGCCAGTCCGATGCGCCGGTTCCGGTAGACGGCATTTGTGTTCGTGTCGGCGCCATGCGTAGTCACAGTCAGGCGATGACCATCAAGCTGAAGAAAGATCTTCCGGTGGATGAGATCGAAGCTATTCTGGATGCTCATAACGAATGGGTATCTGTGGTGCCAAACGATCGTGATGTCAGCATGCAGAAACTCACTCCGGCCGTCGTAACAGGTACTCTGAATATTCCTGTTGGTCGTATTCGCAAGCTGAATATGGGCCCTGAGTATATTTCTGCCTTTACTGTTGGCGACCAGCTCCTCTGGGGGGCTGCAGAGCCGTTACGCCGCATGTTGCGTATTTTGTTAAATCGTTCATAGAAACGTGACAAAAAAGCGGAAAGGACTCCGCTTTTTCATCTGAATTCTAGGAAACATGTCATAACTTGTTCACTTACAAGACTTTTATCCCTGCTAGCCTCCGCGCATATATTGCGTAGTCTATGGTTATCCCTGATACTTACGCCTGATTACGATTGTGGATTTTTTGACCATAAACGGCTATCAGCTCCGAATTCCAATTATCTGAAATACATATCGACGTCATGTTATTTCAGGCTTCCGCCGAGGCGGGATTTGGAATCGAGCGTCCGCTGATTATGAATGTCGTCAGAAATTTGCAGAAGGTTCTACTCAAAGTGGCATAGCTGCCAAGAAATAACCAAGGAAGCACCAATGATGCGCTTATTTGCGAAGGTCTTGATGCTGGTCGGATGTCTGACCATTTCAACTCAGATTCTGGCACTGGGCCTGGGGGAGCTGACATTACGCTCCGCGCTGAATCAGCCACTTGACGCCGAAATTGAACTGGTTGATGCCGAAGGCCTGTCCCAGTGGGAAATCAAGCCTTTTCTGGCCAGCAACGTTGCCTTTGAGCAGGCCGGGGTGGATCGCCCTTATTTTCTGACCAAGATTCGTTTCAAGGTTGAAGGCCAGAAAGTTCGATTGACGACAAAAGACCCGGTTACTGAACCATTCCTGAACTTTTTGATGGAGTTGAACTGGCCATCAGGGCGTGTTTTGCGGGAATACACTGTGCTGCTGGATCCTCCGACTTTCGAGGACGACAACTATCAGCCGCTGGCATCTACCCCTTCATCCGCTGGTATGGAGACAACCCAATTTCAGGGAGGTTCCAATCAGGTTCGATCATCTCAGTCTCGCCCTACACCTCCGGCTTACGCGCCGACGCCAGAGCGAGCCCCGACAGAGCAGGCTCCGGTAGAGCAGCCGGGTACATATCGGGTTCAGCCGAACGATACTCTGTGGAGCATTGCTCTGCGTACCCGTCCTTCCCGTGATATCACACCACAGCAAATGATGGTGGCGATTCAGAGCGACAACCCGGAAGCTTTTATCGGTGGCAACATCAACCGCCTGAAAACCCATTCCGTACTTCGGATTCCGGATCAGGAACGGGTCAATGGCATTACCTTCAATGCGGCCGTCTCAGAAGTGGCTCGCCAGAACCGTGAAGTCAATGCTGGCCCGGCACAGCTGGATGCAACAGGTCGGGATTTCTCAACTGGCCGTGATCAGCGCGAAGCATCAGGCGGTGAAGTCAAACTGGTTTCAGCTCGCGCCAACGAAGCCCGCTCTGCCGGTGCCAGTGGTGATGTAACTCGTGGTAGTGGTGGTCGTCAGGAAGCACTGGAAAATGAACTGGCCATCAGCCTTGAGAATCTCGACAAAACCCGTCGGGAAAACAAGGAATTGCGCGATCGCCTCGAAGATTTGAGTGAGCAGCTGGATGAAATGCAGCGCTTGCTGACAATGAAAAACAGTCAGCTCGCGCACATGCAAGCAAACGCAGCTCAGCAGGCTGGCACCTCTGTTCTCGATGAAAGTCCGATTTCTTCCATAGATGGATCCAGTACTCAGCTGGAGGCCGGTGCTCCTGAATCCGATGCTACTGCCCCGGTACCACAGCCCGCGCCAGCCATAGATGCACAGCAGCAGGCAGCAACAGCACCACCGGCGCCAGCTCCTCGTCCTGAAGAGCCGATTCAACCGCGTAAGAAATTCACTCCACCACCTCCACCGCCGACCTTCCTTGAATCACTGATGGAAGACCCGATAACTCTGGTTGGAGGCTTGGGCGCCTTGTTGTTATTGGTTGGCCTGGCAGTGATGTACGTCCGCAAGCGCAAAGAGGGTGATGAAGAAGATGCCATGGCCGCCGAAGACACGGCTATTGCAGAACCGATTTCGCTTGAAGTAGAGGACAGCCAACTGGTGGCTGCAGAAGAGGCGCCTAAAGATGATTTCGATGACCTGAACAACTTCAACTTCGACACCGTGTCCGATGACGACGGTGGAAGTTTGATGGGTGGTCTGGATCTTGGAGATGAACTGACGTCCGCCGATGATACGTCTTCAGAGACTGTTTCTTCCGAGTTGTCAGAAGTAGCCAGCCCTGAGGATGACAGTGTTGATGTGTCAGACCTTGACTTTGGCGACGAAGATGATGACCTGTTCGAGCTGGTAGACCTGGATGTTGCGTATGGTAGATTCGATGATGCGGTCAGCCGACTGCAGTCTGCTATTGATGCCCAGCCAGGTCGCACCGATGTTCGTCTGCGTTTGCTTGAGCTGTTGGTGGAAATGGGTGATTCACAGCGTTACGTCGAGCAGGAAAATGCGGTCATTGAATTGGGTGATGCTGAATTGATTCAGCAAGCTTCCGATTTGCGTCAATTGCTCAGTGATCCAATTGAGCCGACGGCAGAACCCGCCGCAGACCAGGACGATGTCGCTTCCGATGTGGATGTCTCTATCGACCAAATAGGACGTGATCTGAACGATTCTCTCGAAGACGGTATTTCGTTTGGCGATGCACTCGATATTTCTGACGATGATCAGGCTCTGGAAGAGTTTAGCTTTGATGAATCCGAGACATCCGAATTGGCCGAGCTGGCTGACGAGAGTGAAGTCTCTGAAGACGATATGCTTGATTTGGCGACGCTTGAAGCTGAGCTGGGAGAAGACGTTGCTGAGCTTGAAAAGCAGGATGAAGAAGCTTCCGAAGCGGAAGGTGGCCTGGAATTCGATCTTTCCAGTCTTGCTGAACAGCACGATGAAGAAGAATCCTCAACCGATGTTGAGGTCGATGACTCCAATTTGATGGAGTTTGATGCGGCAGAAATCGATCTGGATCAGCTGGACGAAGTCGCTGAGCCGGATGATGTCTCTGAAGTTGACGACGAAAACAGCATGGAATTTGATCTGAGCTCGCTGGAAGAGCTTGATGAAATGGATGTTGTATCGGAAGCAATGGAGGATGAAGAGCCTGATAACCTGATGGACTTCGAAGAAATCGAAGTCCTGACTGAGACTGAAGGCGAAGCAGACAACGTCGACGAAGAAACCTTTGAAGAAGAAAATCAGGTTGATTTCGACCTGGGAGAACTCGAAGACGAACTGGGTGAGCTGGAAGAACCAGAAGAAGTAGCATTGGATGCCGAAGACGATCAGGCCGTTGACTTCGATTTGTCTGAACTGGATGCAGAACTGGGTGGCTTGGAAGAAGAGTCTTCGGAAATTGCTGACTCCGGTGATGCGATGGCAATGGATTCCGATGACATCGAGGCACTTGATTCTGACTTGAGTGAAGTTAGCCTAGAAGCTCTGATGGATGCAGAATCTGCGGAGCACGGCGAATTTGACCTTGCTGAGCTAAAGAGCGAGTTCTCTGCGGATGAACCCCTGGAAGATGGAAATGTTCCGAGTCTGGATGCTCTTGGTGATCTGCCAGAGTTGGATTCCCTTGCTGACGATGAATCAGTAGATGGTTTGGCTGCTCTTGAAGCTGAGCTGGAAGGGACTGAGTTGCCTGCTGCCGACGACCTGGAAGATATGCCAGAGCTTGAAGTGGCAGATGGTGATCTGGAGACACTGGAAGCTTTAGACGAGCTTCCAGAGCTGGAAAGTCTGGAAGAGTTGCCAGAGCTTGAAGCCGAGGCTGGAGACGGTGAAGAGTCAGTCGATGTCTTGGCTTCTCTTGACGAGGAGTTGCCTGAACTGGAGTCTCTGGAAACCGCAGACGTCGCCGAATTGGATGAGCTTCCTGAGCTGGAAAGTCTGGAAGAGTTGCCAGAGCTTGAAGCTGAGGCCGGAGACAGTGAAGAGTTAGCTGATGCCTTGGCTTCTCTTGATGAAGAGTTGCCGGAACTGGAGTCTCTGGAAACTGCAGACGTTGCCGAATTCGATGAGCTTCCGGAGCTGGAAAGTCTGGACGAGTTACCAGAGCTGGAAGTCGAGTCTGAAGGAAATGAAGAATCAGCCGATGTCCTGACTTCTCTTGATGAAGAGCTGCCGGAACTGGAGTCTCTGGAAACCGCAGGCGTCGCCGAGTTGGACGAGCTTCCGGAGCTGGAAAGTCTGGACGACTTACCAGAGCTGGAAGTTGAGTCTGAAGGAAATGAAGAATCAGCCGATGTCCTGGCTTCTCTTGATGAAGAGCTGCCGGAACTGGAGTCTCTGGAAACCGCAGGCGTCGCCGAGTTGGACGAGCTTCCGGAGTTAGATGATCTGGACGACTTACCAGAGCTGGAAGTCGAGTCTGAAGGAAATGAAGAATCAGCCGATGTCCTGGCTTCTCTTGATGAAGAGTTGCCAGAACTGGAGTCTCTGGAAGTTGCCGATGTTGCAGAGGTGGACGAGCTTCCTGATCTGGACGATTTGCCAGAGCTGGAAGTCGAGCCTGATGAAAATGAAGATCCAGCCGATGTCCTGGCTTCTCTTGATGAAGAAGTGCCAGAACTGGAGTCTCTGGAAGTTGCCGATGTTGCAGAGGTGGACGAGCTTCCAGAGCTGGATGATCTGGACGACTTACCAGAGCTTCAAGTAGGGTCTGATGAATCAGTTGATGTGCTGGCATCTCTAGATGAAGAGCTGCCCGAGCTGGATTCTCTTGATGAGCTTCCTGAACTGGGTGATGACGATACATTACCAGAGTTGGATGAGACTGCTTCACTTGATGATCTGCCAGTTCTGGATGAACCAGATCTGGATGAGGCAGTCGATGAAATCCCTGAGTTGGATGCGTTGCCAGAGCTTGAGCCGCTGGAAGTAGCAGAGGAAACGGAGACAGCTTCGGATGTAGAGCCTTCCGTCATTGATTCCGTCGTAGACGCAGCTCCGGTTGCAGGTCTGGCAGCAGCCGCGTCGGCAGTTGCCGCTTCGAGTGATAGTGGTGTCAAAACCAACGACATTGATTTGGAAGCTTTGGCGAAAACGGACGATGAGTTTGATTTCCTGTCCGGCACCGACGAGTGTGATACCAAGCTGGAACTGGCTCAGGAATACCTGAATATGGGTGATGAAGACGGTGCTCGGGAGCTGCTTGGAGAAGTGGTTTCTGAGGGAACAGACCCTCAAATTCACAAGGCTAGAGAACTGCTGGACACATTTGCCTGATCAATGACTGAAAACCTGAGGCGGCGTTATGCCGCCATTGTTGAATACAACGGCGCCAACTTTCATGGTTGGCAAAAGCAAAAACATCATGATGAACCCACGGTTCAGGCCGCTCTGGAAGCGGCTATCTCCAAGGTCGCGAATCATCCGGTTGAAATTGTTTGCGCTGGCAGAACCGATGCCGGTGTTCACGCAACGAGGCAAGTGATTCACTTTGATACCGATGCCATACGCTCAGACTATGGTTGGATCATGGGGATCAACACCAATACTCCGGCTGCTGTTTCTGTGCAGTGGCTGCAACAGGTAGATACGGATTTTCATGCCCGTTTCAAAGCTCAGGCTCGTTGCTACCGGTATTTGATTAATAATTCAAAGTATCGTCAGGCCCTCCAGCATGAGCAACTGACCTGGTGGAAGTACGACCTGGATGTTGATCGAATGCAAATGGCTGCCAATCAGCTCTTGGGCGAACATGACTTCTCTGCCTTCCGTGCCAAAGACTGCCAGGCCAAAAGCCCGGTGAAAACCATGCATCGCATATCGGTGAAGCGCTGGGGAGCTCTGATTATGGTGGAATTGGAATCCAGTGCTTTTCTTTACCATATGGTAAGAAACATCATGGGAGTGTTGATTCCCATCGGTGAGGGAAACAAGCCAGTTGAATGGATGACAGAGGTTCTTGAAAGTCGATCTCGTTTGGCCGCTGGTGTGACCGCTCCCGGAGATGGTTTGCATTTTGTGGGGGTGCGTTTTCCTGAACAGTTTGGTATCCCGTCAGCGCCATACGGCCCTCTTTTGTTGGAGCCTGTATTGTCCCTGAGCTGACTTTGCAGTCATCACGTTTCACCAAAAATAACGAGGGTTCTAATGAGTACCTGTGCTACCGGGTTTCGAACCCGCGTCAAAATTTGTGGCTTAACCCGACCTGAAGATGTCCAGTGTGCAGTAGACAGTGGTGCTGACGCATTGGGGTTTGTGTTCTATCCGCCTAGCCCACGCGCAATTGAAGCGGAACAGCTTGCTGAGTTGGTCAAATCTGTGCCAGCCTTTGTTACGGTCACAGCGCTGTTTGTCAATCCGTCACAAGAGGAAGTGCAAAGCGTACTGGATGCCGCTAGAATTGACTTACTGCAATTTCATGGTGATGAAGACGATGGTTTCTGCCGTCAGTTTCACAAGTCCTATATCAAGGCCGTCCGTGTCCGGCAAGCGTCGGATATGGTGGAGGCGTGCCTGCGCTTCCCAGGTGCCTTGTCCCTTCTGTTAGACAGTTACAAACCCGGTGTGCCGGGTGGAACCGGAGAAAGTTTTGACTGGTCTCTGATTCCTGAAGATCTCAACAAATCCATTATTCTTGCTGGTGGTCTGGATCCATCAAACGTGAAAACTGCCATTCAACAGGTGCGTCCGTTTGCAGTGGATGTCAGCGGTGGCGTTGAAGCATCCAGAGGCATTAAAGATGCCAGCAAGATAAAAGCCTTTATGAACGAGGTATATCGTGACTGATAACAGCGCTATTGATATGACATTGCCAGACGAACGTGGCCACTTCGGCATTTTTGGTGGACGGTTCGTCTCGGAAACTCTGACCTATGCTCTGGACGAATTGCAGGAAACCTACACCAAGCTTCGAGATGACCCTGATTTTCAGCGTGCATTTGATAACGATTTGGCGCACTACGTGGGGCGTCCCTCTCCTTTGTATCATGCCGAGCGCCTGAGCTCTCATTGTGGCGGGGCAAAGATTTATCTGAAGCGTGAAGACCTGAACCACACGGGCGCTCACAAGATCAACAACACCATTGGGCAGGCGTTGTTGGCTCGCTTCATGGGTAAGAAGAAAGTGATTGCCGAGACGGGTGCTGGTCAGCACGGTGTGGCTTCTGCCACGGTTGCAGCCCGCTTTGGTCTGGAATGCAAAGTGTTTATGGGTTCAACCGATGTTGAACGCCAGAAGCTGAATGTCTATCGCATGAAGCTGTTGGGAGCATCGGTAGAGTCAGTGGAATCCGGTACCAAAACCCTGAAAGATGCCATGAACGAAGCCATGCGACACTGGGTGACTCATGTTGATGACACCTTCTACATCATTGGTACAGCAGCAGGTCCGCATCCATACCCAATGCTGGTTCGCGACTTCCAGAGTGTCATTGGCCGTGAAACCCAACGTCAGTGTGACGAACAACTGGGACGTCAGCCAGATGCACTGGTTGCCTGTGTGGGCGGTGGTTCCAACGCAATTGGCTTGTTCTATCCCTACATCAACGACACATCGGTTGCCATGTACGGCGTAGAGGCTGGTGGCCTGGGGCTGGATGGTGATGATCATGCGGCGCCCTTGAGCAAGGGTCGCCCTGGTGTTCTTCATGGGAATCGGACTTACTTGATGGAAGACGAAAACGGCCAGATCATGGGGACGCATTCGATTTCCGCCGGTCTGGATTACCCGGGGGTTGGTCCTGAGCACGCCTGGTTGAAAGATATTCATCGCGCCCAATACGTTGCGGCGACCGATGACGAAGCCATGGATGCTTTCCACAAACTGACCATGCTGGAAGGCATCATGCCTGCTTTGGAAAGTTCACATGCGGTGGCCTATGCGATGAAACTGGCCGCTTCAATGAGCAAGGATGAAGTGATTGTTGTGAATCTCTCCGGTCGAGGTGACAAGGACATTCACACGGTAGCGGCTCTGGATGGCGTAACCGCCTGAGCAACTTGCCATTCAGTTGCAGTGTAACTTCAAACTGACATTTCACCTTGATTGCCCGGTATGGCCGGGCTTTGGATGAGACCGACTAGCATGACACGTATTCAAACAACTCTGGCTGCTCTGGAAGAGCAGTCACGTAAGGCCCTGATCCCATACATTACCGCTGGTGATCCGGACAAGGCGTCTACAGTGCCGATGATGCACGCTTTGGTGGAAGCGGGCGCTGACATTATTGAACTGGGCGTTCCTTTCTCTGACCCCATGGCTGATGGCCCAACAATCCAGCTGGCATGTGAACGCGCGTTGGAGCACGGCACGTCGTTGAAAGACGTATTGGACATGGTTGCTGCTTTCCGTGAGCAAGACAAAATCACACCCGTTGTATTGATGGGCTACCTGAATCCGGTTGAAGCCATGGGTTACGAAACCTTCGTTGCTCGTGCTGTTGAATCCGGCGTTGACGGTGTTCTGATGGTGGATCTGCCACCAGAAGAAGCCGCGGACGTTGAATCCATCTTCAGCACTGCCGGTCTGGATATGATTTATCTGATTGCGCCGACTACCACCGATGCGCGTATTGAAGCCATTGGCAAGGCTGGCAGTGGCTACGTTTACTACGTATCCCTGAAAGGCGTTACCGGCTCCAGGGCATTGGATGTCGATGATGTGGCTCGCAATCTGGACCGCATTCGCCAGCATGTCAGCATTCCAGTTGGCGTTGGTTTTGGCATTCAGGATGGTCAAACTGCTGCGGCCGTTAGCAAGGTAGCTGATGGTGTGATCGTTGGTAGTGCTATCGTCAACCGTATAGCGGCGAACGCTGACAATCCTGAGCAAGCACGCGCTGACGTGGTTGAGTTGGTTGCTGGCATGCGTCAGGCAATGGATGCCTGATGATGAAAGGAGACGTAGCTGAATCATGTGAGCAGTCATCCTGGACGGTTAGCCGGTGGCTGGAGCACCTGGAATCACTGCACAGTGCTGATATAGAACTTGGCCTTGATCGGGTAAAAGCAGTCGCCAGCCAGCTGGATTGCTTGCGTCCGGCTCCTTGTGTGGTGTTGGTCGCTGGTACCAACGGCAAGGGCACAACTACTGCCTTGCTTGCCGCCTTGTTGCGTAAACAGGGTCTGAGAGTCGGCTGCTACACGTCTCCGCATATCCGTCGATACAACGAACGGGTCACACTGGACGGCACGGAGATCAGTGATGCTGATCTTTGTCGTTCTTTCGAAAGCGTTGAATCTGCTCGCGGCAGTACGGCATTAACCTATTTTGAATTTGGCACGTTGGCGGCCTTGAACTGGTTTAAGGATCAGCCGCTGGATGTTTGTATTCTGGGAATTGGTCTTGGCGGACGTCTGGATGCTGTCAATATCGTCGAAGCAGACATTTGTATCGTCACCAGTGTCGGACTGGATCACCAGGCCTGGCTTGGTGATACCCGCGAGGCCATCGCGCGTGAAAAATACGCCATTGCGCGCAGTGGCAAGTACCTGATTTCCGGAGATCCGAATCCGCCTGCCTCAGCGTCTGAAACGGTTGAAGAAAACGGTGGCATCTGGATTGGGAGCGGGGAGCAGTTTGAATGGCTGCCGCAGGAAGACAGCTCTGTCTGTTCGATTCGATTCAAACCCCAGCTGGATGATCCATCCTCAATTCAGTGGGACTTGCCCGGCGCGGCCGTACCGTATCCCAATGTAGCGACTGCCCTCCAGACCCTGGCGTTGATGGGACACCTGCTACCTGAGCAGGAAGTCATTGATGTTCTGTCTCGCCTGAAAGTCGATGGCAGAATGCAGCGCTGGCAGTGGCTTCGAAATGAATCTGAGCACGTGCTTGTGACTCTGGATGTTGCCCACAATGAGCAAGCTGCCCGGTATCTGAAGTCCAGACTACAGCACGTGGACGGAATTGTGCTTGCGATGCTGTCTGACAAGCCTGTTGAAGACGTTCAAAGTGCATTGCCCAATGCCAAGCAGTGGGTGTGTGCCGGGCTTGATTGCCCACGAGGTTTGTCATCCGGGCAGCTGCAGCAACGATTGACGATGGCGCCAGAACAGGTCTGCACGGTTGTAGACAGCGTGGCTGCCGGTATTGAACATATTCAATCGGTAGCAAAGGCAAATGAACACTGGCTGATTGTCGGATCTTTCTTTACTGTTGAAGCCGCTCTGAAACAGATTGAAGCGGGTGGCGAGGCATGGAAAAGCATCTGAAAAAACGCATTGTGGGAGCCGTTGTGACTGTCACAGCGGTTGCGATTACTTTGCCGGTGATTATTGATGGCTCGCGCAAGCAGTTAACGCTGGACGACGATATTCCAGCCATGCCTCCGATGCCGGAGTGGGCCAAGGTAGAAAACCAGAAACGCATCAAGATTGATCTCGAAAAGCTTGCCAGTGGAGATGCGGCTCGTCACCTGACGCCTCCGCCAATGGATACCAGCCCGACTGATGATCCCGTTCCTGTTCCTCCACCAACAGCGGATGAAATCGCCAGAGTATTGGCTGCCAATGCTGAATCAGCCTCAGCTTCCTCGCTGTCAGGGGCGGCGACCAGTTCCTCCGAGAGTAACAATTCTACCAACAAAACGGCTTCTGCCGTTGCTGCGAAGCCAGCAGGAACGCCAAAAGCAGAGACAAAAGCCGCAGCACCTGAACCGACGCCAGTTCCCAAAGCTCCAGATCCGAAAGACGCTCCGCAGCTGGATGACAACAACCTGCCCTTTGCCTGGGTTGTGCAACTGGGCGCATTTGCCAGCGAAGAGAATGCACGCAAGTTTCGCGACAAGCTCCGGGATCAGGGAATCAAGTCCTACACCAACACCCAGATCGATGGGCTCACCCGGGTTTATGCCGGGCCAGAGTTGAAACGTGAAGCGGCTGAGTCGTTGCGCCAGCGCTTGGTTTTACTGCTGGACAAGGACAACCTGCCAATCAAACGCTACCGTGCACGCTGATCAAACCATCTTTCTTAAAATGCGCCATTCGAAGGATACACTTGAACATTAGGCTCATTCCCGGGCAAAAGTGTTTGGTGACGTCTGAAGTTGCTAGCCGTAGTGACAGAACCTATACTTCGCGCTTTGCTGTTTCACCTCGGAGTCGGTTCCATGGCAGTGGTTGATTGGGTGATCCTCGGTGTGCTGGGTATTTCGGCACTCATCAGTTTGCAACGAGGATTCGTTCGTGAAGCGCTATCACTGGCAGTCTGGGCCGGAGCCTTTATTCTCGCCAGACTATTCAGTGGCAATTTGGCGACCTTGCTGGTCGATCATATTGCTGCGGATTCTGTTCGCTGGATGGCCGCGTTTGTCATCCTCTTTTTGGGTACTGTGATCGTTGGTTCCATGGTGACTCACCTGATTGTTGAGTTCGTCCGTATGACCGGACTGAGTGGAACTGATCGTTTGCTGGGTATGGTATTTGGCGCCTTTCGAGGTGTGATTGTGCTGGTCGCGCTGGTGTATGGCGCGCAGTTCACCATGTTGCCAAAAGATGCCTGGTGGCAGGAATCCCAAATTATTCCTCATCTGGAAGTGTTAGCTGACTGGGCCAGAAAAACCCTGCCCGGCGCCACCGACCAGGTGATGTCTTTTTCCAAATAACTCGTCAGATTACGGGGAAGTACGCGCATGTGCGGAATTGTGGGTATCGTTGCCAAAACCCATGTCAACCAGTCTATTTATGATGCTTTGACCGTGTTGCAACACCGGGGACAAGATGCCGCCGGTATTGTGACCAGTGACCAGGGCAAGTTTTATCTGCGCAAGGACAATGGATTGGTCGGCGATGTGTTCCGCACTCGCCATATGCGTCGCCTGGTCGGTAACATGGGGATTGGCCATGTTCGCTATCCGACCGCTGGCAGCTCCAGCTCAGCTGAAGCCCAGCCTTTCTACGTTAACTCTCCTTACGGCATTGTGCTGGCGCACAACGGTAACCTGACCAATACCGCTGATCTGAGTGAGGACATCTATCGCGAGGATCTGCGTCATATCAACACCACGTCGGATTCCGAAGTGTTGTTGAATATCTTTGCGCATGAGTTGCAGGAACAGAAGCAGCTCAAGCCAACACCGGAATCCGTATTTGAAGCGATCAAAAAGGTTCACAAGCGCATTCGCGGCGGGTACGCAGTGGTCGCCATGATTTGTGGTTTCGGTATTGTGGCCTTCCGAGATCCCAACGGTATTCGCCCGGTGGTATTCGGCAAGCGCAGCAGTGACGAAGGCGATGAGTTTATGGTTGCCTCCGAATCCGTTGCACTGGATGGCCTGGGTTACAAGCTGGAACGCGATTTGGCTCCTGGTGAAGCGTTGGTGATAACTGAGGGCGGTGAGATTTTCACCCAGCAGTGCGCTGAAGAAACTCGTCTGACGCCGTGCCTGTTTGAACAGGTGTATTTCGCTCGTCCAGACTCCATTATCGATGGCATTGCGGTTTACAAGGCGCGTTTGCGTATGGGTGAGAAGCTGGCTGAGAAGATCATTCGCGACTGGCCAGATCACGATATCGACGTGGTGATCCCGATCCCGGACACCAGCCGAACTTCTGCGTTGGAACTCGCCAATCGGCTGGGCGTGAAGTACCGCGAAGGCTTTATGAAGAATCGCTACATTGGCCGAACATTTATTATGCCGGGTCAGCAACAGCGCAAGAAGTCGGTGCGCCAGAAACTGAACGCGCTGGATCTTGAGTTCCGCGGCAAAAATGTCCTGCTGGTGGACGATTCGATTGTTCGGGGAACCACCTGCGAGCAAATTATTGAGATGGCTCGTGATGCTGGTGCCCAGAATGTGTATTTCGCTTCTGCAGCACCGGCTGTTCGATTCCCGAATGTGTACGGCATCGATATGCCAGCCAAGGAAGACTTCATCGCACACAATCGGACTACCGAACAAATCGCTGATGAGATTGGTGCCGATCGCCTGATTTATCAGGATCTGGAAGATCTCAAGGATGCTTGCCTGGAAGGCAGCAAGACGACAGCAACTGATTTCGACAGCTCGGTATTTGATGGCACCTACGTCACTGGTGATGTGAACGATCAATACTTTGCCCGATTGTCACTAATGCGCGGCAACAGTGCTGATTCAGCCAAGGCTGCTGTCGAAAACGTTGGCATTGATTTGCACAATGAGTCCGAATCCTGATTTCGTACCCGTTGATTTTTCGGATATCCGTACATGAAAAAACTTAGCTCCTCATCTCTGCCGCTGGAATCTGACTTTGAAGACGCGGGTCTTCAAACATTGGCGGTCCGAGCCGGACAGCACCGCAGCCAGTTCAACGAACATGCGGAAGCCATTTACCCGACCAGCAGCTTTGTGTTCGCATCGGCGGCAGAAGCGGCAGCGCGTTTCTCGGGGGATGACGATGGTAATGTTTACTCACGTTACACCAATCCAACCGTACAGATGTTCGAGGAGCGTCTTGCGGCAATGGAAGGCGGCGAGGAGTGTGCTGCGACCTCTTCCGGTATGGCAGCCATTTATGCGGTTTGTATTGCCCACCTGAAATCAGGCGATCATGTCCTGTGTTCTCGCAGTGTGTTTGGCAGTTCTATCGTCCTGATGGAGAAATTCCTGCGCAAGTTCGGTATCGACATTGATTATGTTGATCCGGTCGATTCCTCTGCCTGGAAAGCACAATGCCGTGCCGAGACCAGAATCCTGTTCCTGGAGTCGCCATCCAATCCGATGCTGGAAGTGGCGGATCTGGAAGCTCTGGCTCAGATCGCCAAAGAAGCGGGTGCTTTGCTGGTGGTTGACAACTGTTTCTGTACTCCGGCCATTCAGCGTCCATTGTCGTTTGGTGCTGACCTGGTGGTGCATTCAGCGACCAAATACATTGATGGTCAGGGGCGCTGTCTGGGTGGTGCCGTTGTGGGCTCATCGGAGTTGATCGAACCTGTGATCGGGGTACTGCGTTCCGCTGGACCGACCATGAGTCCGTTCAATGCCTGGGTGTTCACCAAAGGTTTGGAAACCCTCATGCTGCGGATGAAAGCACACAGTGAAAATGCGGCGTTGCTGGCCGACTGGCTGGAACAGCATCCTGCTGTGGATCGGGTCAACTTCTGTGGCCTTGAAAGTCATCCGCAGTACGAACTGATTCAGAAACAACAGTCGTTGCCGGGGGGTGTGCTGTCGTTTGAAACCAAAGGTGGCAAAGAAGCAGCCTGGCAAGTGGTGGATGCCACCCAAATGATTTCAATTACGGCAAACCTGGGGGATACCAAAACCACCATTACACATCCCGCCAGTACTACCCACGGGCGTTTGTCGGATGAAGAGCGTCAATCGGCTGGTATTACCGACGGGTTGATTCGTGTTGCTGTGGGTATCGAAGACATTGAAGATATCAAACGCGATCTGGCTCGCGGTCTGGATGCCTTGATCACAGACTGAATTCTTTTTCGAGTGCTGGCAGTCGTCAGCACTCCATTTGCTCCGACAGCTCTGCTTGTTCTCTGAAGTTTTCCTGACCGGAAGTTATCTTGCTGTTCTATGTTTGGTTTTAAGTATTCCAGCTCTTTGCGTGAACAATTTCCCGTTTGCTAACGGGTTTTTAAACTGGAATGTGATAAAAACTTACTTCAAATCAAACTGGATGCAGTGCTGCTCTCTGGGTCGGTCGACGGCTGATTTTCGTGAATGGCATGAGTCCGTTCAGTTTGGATGTTTATCTTTCGTCGGAGATCTATGAATGAGTCGCGCACTGACCGACGCACTTCAGCAATTGAATCAGGTTATTCTGGGTAAGGAAGAGCAGATCAAAATGTCTGTCAGCTGTTTGCTGGCGGGTGGGCATTTGCTGATTGAAGACTTGCCGGGAATGGGGAAAACCACTCTGTCTCATGCTCTTGGCGCTGTTCTCGGTTTGAAATACAACCGGATTCAATTTACCTCCGATTTGTTGCCCGCCGATATTCTCGGTGTGAGTATTTTTGAGAAAGAACCGGGAACAGATCTGGGACGTTTTCGTTTTCATCCTGGCCCTGTGTTCAGTCAATTGCTGTTGGCTGATGAAATCAACCGGGCGACCCCCAAGTCGCAGAGTGCGTTGCTGGAAGCCATGGAAGAACGTCAGGTGACGGTCGAAGGGGAAACCCGTGCCTTGCCTGAGCCGTTTTTTGTGGTTGCGACGCAAAACCCGGTGAATCAGTCGGGCACGTTTCCGTTGCCAGAATCCCAGCTTGACCGTTTCCTGATGCGTATCTCACTGGGGTATCCCAGTGAGTCGGCTGAACGTGCGTTATTGGAAGGCAAAAGTCGTCGTGACATGGTCGATCAGCTGGATCCTGTGCTGAGCTTTGAAGAACTGAAGGCTCTGCAACAACGGGTCGATCAGGTCAGTGCATCCCGCTCTGTGCTCGATTACCTGCAAAGAATCATTGCCTTCACCCGTTATGAAGCGGGCTATCACTATGGGCTGTCGCCGCGTGGTGCGCAGGCTTTGTTAAGGGCTTCCAGAGCCTGGGCACTGGTTGATGGACGAGAACACTTGCTGCCGGAAGACATTCAGACAGTGCTGCCGTCTGTTGTCGATCATCGTCTGGTCGACGCTGCGGGAGGCGGCGCTCACACTCCATCTGGCCGAATTCTGAACACTGTTCCTGTACTGGTATGACATCGAACAAGGCACCTTCCGAGCTACGCAACCGGGCCAGGCAACGCTGGAGTCGCTGGCTTGATCAGCGTATCCCGCTGTCACGTTCGGTCGAGCTGGGCCATCGGTCTATTTTCATCGTTCCTACTTCTACCGGGCTGATCTTCACGGTGCTGTTGTTGGTCCTGCTGGTGACCGCTATCAATTATCAGAACAGCCTGATTTACGGTGTTTGCTTCTGGTTGTTCAGTATGGCGATGGGCGGAATGTACTTTACTTTTCGTAACCTGAAGGGGTTGACGCTCTCTGCTCGGGAAGCGGTGCCCTGTTTTGCTGGTGAGGCTGTGGATATCCCTGTGCGTCTGGATGCGGCTCCGAAACGCTCTCACCTGGCTCTCTGGATGAACTATCCCGATCCGGAAGACGACAGTCCGCCCAAGGTGATTTCGGTGGCCAACGGTATTGAAACCGAAGCCTTGCTGGGATTTCGAACTCATCAGCGTGGGCGTTTACGTCCGGGACGGCTGAAGCTGGAGACCCGTTTCCCACTGGGGTTGTATCGGGCTTGGAGCTACGTGGATCTCGAAGTTGGGTCTCTGGTTTACCCAACACCAGAGTACACCCCCTATATTTTTGCCACCGGCGATGATGATCAGGGGGATCTGGAAGGTGCGACACTGGATGCCTCTGGCGATCAGGATTTTCGCGGCTTGCGGCCTTACCAGCCGGGTGATTCCCTGAAGCAGATTGCCTGGAAGCAGATGGCTCGTGGCAAGGGGTTGGTCAGCAAGGATTTCGACAGTGACCAGGGAGCCAGTTGCTGGCTGGACTGGAGTAACCTGGGCGGTGATATCGAGACTCGCTTGAGTCGCATGTGTGGCTGGATCCTCAACGCACATGAAGAGGGATTGTTGTATGGCGTTCGTATGCCGGGGCTGACTGCTGCTCCGGAGCATAGCGAAACCCATCTGCGTCGCTGCTTGCAGCACCTGGCTTTGTATGGAGAGGCAGCAAGTGACTCCGTGATGACGGAGGGTGGAGCATGAATCAGTTACCTCGCAGTGCCTTGCTGTGGCTACTGGCAGCGCTGGTGCTGGCCTTGTTGCCGCACAGCACGCATCTGCCTTGGGGATTTGCCTTGCTGGGCGTTCTGGTTATTGGCTGGCGCTGGCAAATGCACCGTGGTCGTTTGCCCTATCCGGGTAAGGTGACCAAGGCGATTGCCGTGGCACTGGCTTGTCTCGGGATTGCAGTCGCGTTCCGAAACCAGTTTTCTCTGGAAAGTGCTACAGCCTTCTTTGTCACCGCGTCGCTGCTCAAACTGCTGGAGATGAAAGCTCGACGAGATGGCTACCTGGTGGTGTTTCTGTCGTATTTTCTGCTGTCGGTTGGATTTCTGTTCGAACAAGGGTTACTGCAGGCACTTTACGGCATTGCGGTGATGTGGGTGATTACGGCAGCGTTGGTGTCACTGCAACTGCTGAATTCCGGCCAACAGAGTTTTTCGATTGCCAGTCGGTACTCTGTTGGCATGTTGGCGGCAGCCTTGCCTTTGATGCTGGTGTTCTATCTGTTTTTCCCACGAATGTCGCCACTGTGGAGCATGACACTGCAGTCCAACAAGGCGATTACCGGCTTGTCCGGAGAGATGAGTCCAGGGGACATCGCATCGCTGAGCCGTAGTGACGAGCTGGCATTTCGGGTGACTTACGATGATGGCATCAAGCCGGAGCGCGAGGATCTCTACTGGCGTGGCCTGGTGTTGGATCGTTTTGACGGTCGCACCTGGCGTTTCTCTAAAAACGATCGTTCAGTCGAGTGGTTTCCCAAGGTTTATCAACCTGCACCGGACAATACGGAAGCCCGTTTCTACGAAATTATTCAGGAACCGACGGCTCAGCATTGGCTGTTCACACTCAAACACGGTTCTGCTCTGGAGCGCCATATTGGCCTGACCAGCACGGGGCTACTGGTGAGCCGCCGCCCGGTTCATCAGCGCAAGCGCTACAAAGGTGTCACTGACCCCTACAATCCGGTTTTGACATCACTGAACCAGTTTCAGCGTCGACACAATCTCGCACTGCCATCTGATTCCAATCCTCGCGCACGGAGCTGGGCGGCTGAGCAGTTCGCACAGGCTGCGGGTCCCGGAGCATTTATTCAGGGGGTGTTGCGGCACTTTAATCAGCAAGACTACTACTACACCCTGAATCCCCTAGAGCTGGGGGCTGATGATATTGATGCCTTTCTGTTTGATACCCGCCAGGGGTTTTGCGCTCATTATGCAGGGGCGCTGGTGTTTATGGCCCGATCGGTGGGCATTCCGGCACGTGTCGTGGCTGGTTATCAGGGTGGTGAATGGAATGAGTCCGAAAAATACCTGACGGTACGGCAGTTTGATGCCCACGCCTGGACGGAACTCTGGATCGATGGACAGGGATGGGTTCGTGTGGATCCGACAGCCGCTGTAGCACCGGAACGCATTGAATTTGGTCTGGAAGCCGCGCTACAAGAGGAACAAAGTTTTCTGCAGGGGAATTTGCTGTCGCCTCATCGGTTCAGAGGCATTTCCTGGCTGAATTCCATTCGTATGGAACTCGATACACTGAACTATCTCTGGCATCGCTGGGTACTGTCGTACGACAGGGATCGGCAGAAAAGTGTGCTGGGGAACTTGCTGAACAGCACCAGTTACAAGGATATGCTGATGTGGCTGGCGGGTGGAATCGTGGTGTTGTTTCTGGTGATGGGGGTGTTGCTGGTGTGGCGCCGTCCGGCACAAACTGCTTCGCCCCTGTTGAAACAATGGCTGAAACTGCAGCAAGCCGCCGCGCCGCTGAATCTGCAGCAGAGTCCGGGAGATACCAGCCGCAACTGGCTCAAGCGCTTGTCGGATCAGGTGCCGGAGTTGCAATCGCCATTGATGGCGGTGGCGGATAGGATGGACAAGTTGCTGTATCTGCAACCGGAGATACCGGAGTCAGAAACGACCAGCCTGATCAAGGAGATGAAACGGTTGACCCGACAGGTGCAGCGACAGGCCCGTCGAGTTGCCGCTCAAAAGAACTAGGGCGCGTTCATCAATTGAGAACGCCCCCTAGCTCCCCCAGGCGCAAAAACAGCCGCTGCCTGCCACATTGATGAAGGGGCCATAGCGCCCCGACATCATCTTGCTCACCATATTGGGGAAGAAGTTGTCATCCGACAGGGTACAGAGCGCGCCAAATCCGTAAGCGCCAAAGTAACTCAGACGATAGCCCTGATCCCGGGTGTTCTGGAACAAGGCAACTGCCGGACTGGCTGGAATGGAAAAGTCATCCAGACTGAGCCGAATCACTTCCATATTGAAGCCCTGATTGAGCTGTTCAAACTCCTGAATCTGGCTATCGGTTGTTGAAGAGGGGGTTACGACGATACGTCGCATGGTGTCGGCTGTTTGGCTGTTGATCAATCCCTGAAAATGCCGACGACTGACCTGGTTGCACAAACAGGATGGATTCCAGAAATGGATCATGGCAACCGGTTCGTCAGCGCCGATTTGCTGCAGTACCGGAGTGAGCCTGGAGGTCAGGTATGCCGTTTGAACCTGCATGGGATCATCGTCCTGTCCCAGAAAGGGTCTGACAGTGTTGCCCTGAAACCACCACAGTCCAGCGGCGGTGATGGAAATCCACAAGATGACAAAGGCACCCATCATCAGGTGCCTGGAACGGTGGGTTTGGGACATAAAAGACGTTTCCTTAACGAACAGACGCTTGAAGCACTCACTATGCGCCCGCATGTTACCGGTAATTCAGTAACTTGGGGGAGTGAGATATGGCAAGTCATACGGTGATTTCCAATGACCAGAGCTTTGAAAATGATGTAATTCGGGCATCGGAAGGCAAACTGGTACTGGTGGATGTATGGGCAGACTGGTGTTCCCCTTGTCGTGCGTTGATGCCTGTATTGGAAAAGCTGGCACAGGAAATGTCAGATCAGCTGACGCTGGTTAAGGTGAATGCGGACGAGTGTCCTGAGGTCAGTGCCCGTTTTGGCGTGCGCAGTTTGCCAACGGCGCTGCTGTTCAAGGATGGCGAGGTCGTGGATCGATTTCAGGGCGCTTTGCCGGAACAGCAGATACGGTCTTTTCTGGATGCGTACGTGGAGCATGAATATGACCGTCTGGTGACTCTGGGGCAGTCGAAGCTGGAACAGGGAGACCTTGGCGGTGTGACTGAATTGAGAGAGGCCGTTGCTCTGGCTCCTGATAACGCCAGGGTCTTGAGTTCATTGGTGATGGCGTTGATGGATTTTGGCGGTCAAAAGCCGGAGTGGCTGCAAGAAGCCGGAGAGCGACTGTCTTCCGCCAATCTGATTCTTGAACGCGATCCACTGATTCAAAAAGCCCGCTCTCGCTATCAGCTATTGTCGCAGGGCATCGGCGACAGCGATTTGGGCACGCTGGAGCAACAGGCCAACCGGAATCCTGTCGGCCCCGAGGCCTTTGAGTATGCCAAGGCCCTGGCCGCCCAGGAACAATACGCCAATGCACTGGAACGCATGATGATGATCATGAATGCACCGGGAGAGGGCGTAGAACCTTCACGGGTCAAGGAGTCCTTGATCGCACTGATTAACACCTGCCCGGATGCCAAGCTGGCCAACCAGTGGCGTCGTCAACTATTTACTCTTTTGCACTGATCATTGATGCCGAGAGCGGCTATACCTCTTCCTTCTGCCGCCGTATAATCGCCGCCTCATTCGCCCGCAGACCGGCTGTCTGCGGGTTTTCTGCCTGATCTCACACTCCCGCGAGGATTGATATGAATTGGTACAACGCCATTCGTCCGCTCCTGTTTTCCATGAATGCCGAAACAGCACACGAATTCAGCCTGGATATGTTGGGAGTGATTGAGCGCCTGAAGTTGTTGCCACATCTGGTGCCAAATGTGGCGGATTACCCGGTCACTGTGGCAGGTATTGAATTCCCGAATCCTGTTGGTCTGGCCGCCGGGCTGGACAAGAACGGCGACTATATTGATGCGCTGGCCAGTTTGGGATTCGGTTTTATTGAGATCGGTACTATCACACCACGCCCTCAACCGGGTAATCCAAAGCCGCGCATGTTCCGTATCCCGGAGCGTCAGGCGATTATTAACCGAATGGGTTTCAACAATCGCGGCGTTGACTACCTCGTCGACCGGGTCAAGGCGGCCAGATATCGAGGTGTGTTGGGGATCAATATTGGCAAGAATTTCGATACTCCGGTGGAGAGCGCGGTCACCGACTATTTGATCTGCCTTGAGAAGGTGTATCAGTACGCAACCTACATTACCGTGAATATCTCGTCTCCGAATACGCCCGGACTGCGTACCCTGCAGTACGGTGATTCCCTGAGAGAACTGCTGCAGCCACTGAAACAGCGTCAGCTGGAACTGGCCGAGAGCTGGGGATACAAGCCTATCTTCGTCAAGATCGCGCCGGACATGAACGAAGAAGAAATCGGTATGGTCGCCCAAACGTTGCTGGAATGCGAAATGGATGGTGTCATCGCCACCAACACAACTCTGGACCGAGAGGGTGTTCAGGGCTGTGAACATGCCGGGGAACAAGGTGGTCTGAGTGGTGCGCCAGTGGAAGACAAGGCCACGGAAGTGCTGGAAACTCTGTGCAAGGTACTGGATGGGCGCATGCCAGTGATTGGTGTTGGCGGTATTACCACCGGTGCCGGTGCCGTTGAGAAGAAAAAAGCGGGAGCGGATCTGGTGCAAGTTTACAGTGGCTTTATTTATCGCGGTCCTGAGCTGGTTCGAGAAGCCGTTGATGCGCTGAGCTCTGTTCGATAACAGCGGTTTTCCGTACCCATAAAAAGGCCCCGTCTTGCGGGGCCCGATCCTCCTGGGGGGGGAGGTTTTTGATCAGCCGGTTCAAGGCTGTTTCGTACTTACAAAATTCTGTTTATTCCGTTCAAACTACCATTCGATGAAGACCAGAAACGCCTGTGTAACCATCCCAGTGGTCTGAACGTCCCGAACGCCACCCAGCCAACCAGGATTCTCGCAGCGGCCCCTCGCTTGGTGCCAGATCTTTTGAACGACGTTCAATACCAGCACGGTAGCCACGGGAAAAGGCGCGTTCTTGCAGGTTGCGTTTCTGTTTTCTCATACGATGCATCCTCGCGTTGATTAACTTGTTGGCATCAGCGTCAGTCTGTCACGATGATCTGCTGAATGCCGACAATTATGTAACCTGCCTGACAGGTGTTTGTTAACTATTTTTTTTAACTAAGTCGTAACATTTTTGTAACGACTGGTTATGAAACGCTTTCAGCTAAGAGGCCATATGCAAGCTATTACCATTGACCAAACCACCACCTGGCTGGCCAGCTGCGCCAAGGGTATCGAACCCCTGTTAGCTAACGAAATCATGCAGTTAGGCGGTGAAGTTGAGCGTGAGACTCATCTTGGGGTGATCTGGAAAGGTGGTTTGGAAACCGCTTACAAGGTGTGTTTATGGTCTCGATTAGCTAACAGAATCCTGCTGCCATTGAATGAAAGTCAGGTCAACAATGTCGACGAAATGTACACACAAACGCGCCAAGTTGATTGGCCATCGCTGTTCAGGGCATCGTCATCGTTTCGTGTGGATTTCTTTGGCCGGAGCCCGTTTGTCAACAATACCCAGTTTGGTGCCCAGAAAGTCAAGGATGCCATCGTTGATCGCTTTCGGGATGAAACGGGTGTTCGACCCGGGGTCGATAAACAGGCGGCCCTCAGAATTGAAGCACAGTTGCGCAAGGGCAAGCTGTTTCTTTATCTGAACTTCAGTGGCTCTGGTATGCATCGCCGTGGGTATCGTCTCCAGCCAGGGCTGGCTCCTTTGAAGGAGACACTGGCCGCTGCGATTCTGATTCGTTCCGGATGGCCGGAGCTGGCGGCAGAAGGCAAGCATCTGGTTGACCCCATGTGCGGGTCTGGCACCTTGCTGATTGAAGCCGGTTTGATGGCGGCAGACGTCGCTCCTGGTTTGAACCGACAAGAGCATGGCTTCGAACACTGGTTAGGGCACGAACGCAAGCTCTGGTCTGAGTTGGTCGAGGATGCTCGACAGCGTCGTACCGCGGGTATTACGAATCTGACGTCCCGTCTGTACGGCTTTGATATTGACAACCGTCAGCTGGAAGCCGCGAATGCCAACCTGGCGCGGTCCGGGCTGGCAGGCAAGGTACATCTGGAGCGCCGTCCGGTGGAGCAACTCAGGGTGCAAAAAGGCAGCATCGCGGAAGGCGGAATGGTGATCTGTAACCCGCCGTACGGCGAGCGGCTGAGCGAGTTGCCTCAGTTGGCACCTCTGTATCAGCAGTTTCACGATGCCACCCTGCAGATGCCGGAATGGAAATTGGCCGTATTCACTGGCAATACCGATCTTGCCAAGGCGATTCGCCGCCCGCTATTGAAGCAGTACAACCTGATGAATGGCCAAATTGCCACTCGGCTTCTGTTGTTTGGCGCAGCCGACCAACAAGCTTTACAGCCGGCTGGCAGTATGATTCGCGGCCCGGTAGAAGCGTTTGCCAACCGTCTTCGAAAGAATCTCAAAACCATTCGCAAGTGGGCGAGCCGAGAGCAGATCACCTGTTTTCGCATGTACGATCAGGATTTACCGGAATATGCGGTGGCGATTGATCAGTACGTCGATGCCACTACGGAGCAGACCTGGCTTCATGTGCAGGAATACGCGGCGCCAAAATCGATTGATGAAGCGCGAGCTGAACGGCGTTTGCTGGATGTGTTGGCTGTACTGCCAGAAGTGACCGGCGTTGCATCGGAACGAGTGATTCTCAAGCGTCGTGAACGTCAGTCTGGTCGAAAGCAGTATGAGAAACAGGATGGGGGCGGCAAGGCCTATTCGTTCCCGGTTCAGGAAGGCGCCGTGTCGCTGCGTGTGAATCTCAAGGACTACCTGGATACAGGGCTGTTTCTGGATCACAGACCCACACGTCTTGAGATTGCCAAGCGGGCGGCGAGCCAGAGTGACATAAGATTCCTGAACCTGTTTTGCTATACCGCCACCGCCAGTGCCCATGCCGCCCGGTCAGGCGCGCAGTGCACCAGTGTGGACATGTCGCGTACTTATCTGAACTGGGGCCGGGAAAATTTTGCTTTGAATGGACTGGACGACAACCAGCATGGATTTATTCAGGCTGACTGCCTGCAGTGGTTGAAGCAATGCGACCAGCAATTTGATCTGATTTTTATGGATCCGCCGACCTTCTCCAATTCAAAGCGGATGGAAGGGGTGCTGGATATTCAAAGAGATCACGTTACCTTGATTCAGGATGCTGTTCGCTGCCTGGCGCCGGGAGGCCTGCTGATTTTCTCGACCAATCTGAGAAAGTTCTCGATGCAGGTGTCTGAACTTGACGGCCTGTCGATTCAGAACGTCAGCAAACGCTCGGTTCCGCAGGACTTTGCACGACGCGCCAATATTCATCATTGCTTCCACATTAGCCGCAATGTCTGATAGTGCGGAAACGGGGCGGTATGTAACCGTCGGGCGGTCTGGTGAATCCGTTGTTCGGGCGCTAGTCTTTCCTTGAGTACTTCTTATGTCAGCCTGGGACAAATTCCGGGCTGGTTCCTTGTCCATTGCAGTTGTACTGCCTTGTGAGTCAGTTAATGGATATCAAGCCTCAATACCGAATCGCCCTTGTTTACCTGATTGTCGGTTTTCTCTGGGTGTTCTTTTCTGATCGTGTGGTCGAACAGATGTTTGATAGCAAGGAAGCGTTGACCTCGGCACAAAACGTCAAGGGCTGGTTGTTCATTTGTGTGACGACCGTTTTACTTTGCTGGCTGGTTCGGCAAGCCCTCAGAGCCGTTGAGAAAAAGCATCGGCAGCTGGTGCGCAGCTATGATGAAACCATTCGTGGTTGGGTCTGTGTAATGGACATTCGCCATCAGGAAACCCGCGATCACACCCTGCGGGTGACCCGGATGATGCTGGAATTTTCCCAATGTTACGGCATCACGGATACGCGCCAGCTGAAGTTTATCGAGCGGGGAGCAACGTTGCATGACATCGGCAAGATCGGCATTTCGGATTCCATTTTGACCAAGCCGGGATCGCTCACCGATGAGGAAATGGAACAGATCCGCCAGCACCCGGTCATCGCCGCAGAGCTGATGAACAAGGTGAGTTTTCTCAAGCCGTGTATGGATATTCCCTTGTATCACCACGAACATTGGGATGGTTCAGGTTATCCAGAGGGGTTGAAAGGGGAAGACATACCGGTTGTTGCACGATTGTTCTCAATCGTGGATGTGTGGGATGCGTTAAGCCACAACCGGGTTTACAAAGAAGCCTGGTCAGAGGCGCAGGTGCTGGAGTATCTGGAAGAGCAGGCGGGAAAGCAGTTTGACCCGGATATGGTTCAGGTCTTTTTGGAGAACTATCGGGGCATTCGACAACGAGCCAGAGTTGGTGAACCCCTGGATCGTTGAAGCGATGACCTTTGATCGGAAGTTGATCAGCCCAGTACCTGATCCAGTACTTGCGCCAGATTCTCGACCGTGCGATCAATGTTATGGAGCTTGTCCAGGCCAAACAAGCCGATACGGAAAGATCGGTAATCCGGCCCTTCTTCACACTGAAGCGGCACACCCGCTGCGGCCTGAAGGCCTAATGCAGCAAACTTGCTGCCATTCTGAATATTCGGGTCATCTGTAAAGCTGACTACGACACCAGGTGCCTGGAAGCCTTCCGCCGCAACGCTTTGAACGCCCTTGCTGGCCAGCAGCTCTCGAACTCGTCGGCCAAGTTCCACTTGCTCCTCGCGTACCTTGTCGAAGCCATACTCTTTGGTTTCCAGCATGGTATCGCGGAATCGGGTCAGAGCATCCGTCGGCATGGTCGCGTGATAGGCGTGGCCACCATTTTCATAGGCGGACATGATCTGGTGCCATTGCTTCAGATTGGCGGCAAAGCTGTCGCTGGTGGTGTTTTCCATCACTGACAGGGCCTTGTCATTCATCATGATCAGGGCTGCGCAAGGCGAAGCACTCCAGCCTTTCTGAGGTGCACTGATGAGCACATCCACACCCGTGGCTTTCATATCGACCCACAGAGTGCCCGAGGCGACGCAGTCCAAAACGAACAGACCACCAACGGCGTGTACCGCGTCAGCGACGGCTTTAAGGTAGCCATCTGGCAGCAACATACCGGAAGCGGTTTCAACATGTGGCGCAAATACCACATCCGGGGATTCCGCATGAATCTGTGCAACGACCTCGTCCAGCGGCGCTGGAGCAAATGGAGCGGCTGGGCTGTCTTCAGTTCGGCGAGCCATACACACCTGGCTGCTGGATGGAATGCCACCCATTTCGAAGATCTGGGTCCAGCGATAGCTGAACCAGCCGTTTCGGATCACCAGGGTTTTCTTGTCACGGGCGAACTGACGGGCAACCGCTTCCATGCCATAGGTGCCACCACCCGGTACGACCACCACGGAATCCGCCTGATAAACGTCCTTGAGTGTTGACGAGATGTCGTTCATGACGCCCTGAAAATGCTTCGACATATGGTTCAGGGAACGGTCGGTGAAAACGACGGAATACTCCAGCAAACCATCTGGATCAATATCTGGCAGCAGACCGGCCATGGGCGAAAACTCCTTAGCGTTGTAGTTATGCAGCAATAGAAAAAGCAGAGCGCTATCAGACTAAACTTTTTCTGGCGGGTAAAGGAATATCCTGATGCTGTTGATCTTTCCACAAACCACCGGTGGTCGGAAATCAAGAGAGCCTGGGTTCAGAGATATTTTGTTGCCTGTATGGAAAAAATGGATGCAATTGGCTGAACCAGACTGGGAGGCCCCAATGGTTCTGTTCCCTGGATTGTCACAAACGTCTCATTGTGAGCGACTTATGACATAAATTGTGCGTTTTTTGACTATGTCGACAGTTCTTCGTCTGGATATCTGTAACATTGCGCGCCTGTCGAATCGGCTGTAACAACATGTAACAAGGTGACTCATCGTTTGGGTATTTTCCTGAAGTGCCATTAATCAGGCCCACTTTGTAGTGAATCACCCCAAACGACACAAATGGATCAACATTTTTTTGATACTGATCAATGCGTCAGCTTGGTAATACCGGATTCTAGCGGGCTCGTTATTTTCCGGTCAGAAGAGTGAACGATTGTTCAACTTTAGTCTGGGAACAGGATAGAATCGGTTTTTTTGCTCATACGCGGGAATCGATTCGACCCTTTCCTGTATGGAAACAGAAGATTGTCTAAACTCTTCAATGTCGAATTGTCTGGCACTGGGTGCAACACGTAGAGAAACCTGCTGAGACAGGTGCTCACTGGCGGTGAGTAAGCGCGACATGCCCATTGAGAGTGAGTTGGGAGGAAACATGGCCTTTGTTGCCGCTGAAAGTTTGGCAGAACAGATTGCCAATCACTTGGCTGAACGCATTATCAACGGCGATTTGAGGGGCGGCGAGCGCCTTCAGGAAGCACGTATTGTCTCGGAACTGGAGGTCAGTCGTGGATCTGTTCGCGAAGCCTTGCTGATTCTCGAACGTCGTAATCTGGTCACTATTTTGCCAAGACGTGGCGCGTTTGTGACTGAGTTGACCGAAGAACGTATTCGCGGTTTGTACCGTCTGTACGGCAATTTGCTGGAAATGCTGGCAGAGAAACTGTCATGGAGCGGCACGGCTGAGCACAAGGCCAGGCTGGATGCGCTGATTGAACGTCTGGGACACTCGGCCATTGAACATGACCGTTCCCGTTTTATCGAAGATAATTTTGCTCTGGTGTCGGTGGCCGCCGCGTGTGCGGGTAATGAGTACCTGAAAGATGCACTGGAAAATCTGCGTCCACCTCTGCATCGTGCCCTGGTCTCCATCATTCAGCACACACCGAAAGAAATGGAAGAAACATCGGTATTCATCCGTTCGCTGGTGGAGAGTTCGATGTCAGGTGACTTGACCAAGGTTGCCGAGCTGGTAAATGGCTACTGCAAGCGCCACAGCTACCTTGCCATTGAGGCCATTGATTCACAGCAGACCGCCGATTGAGCACTGGCTCATGAATCAGGATCAGGACGTATCCCAACTGCCATCATCTTGGCGTATGATGCCCCAAATTTTTTTGATGCTGCCACACCATCATGCGCCTGAAAGCGATCAAGCTCTCTGGATTCAAGTCCTTCGTTGATCCAACCACCGTATCCTTTACGACCAACATGACTGGCATTGTTGGTCCGAACGGCTGTGGCAAATCCAATACCATCGACGCCGTACGCTGGGTAATGGGCGAAAGCTCCGCCAAGTATCTGCGCGGCGACGCCATGACGGACGTTATTTTCAACGGTTCTACCGAACGCAAGCCCGTCAGCAAGGCCAGTGTCGAGCTGATGTTCGACAATACCGACCGAACCCTTCGTGGCGAGTACGCCAGTTACAACGAGATCAGCGTTCGACGCCAGGTCAGCCGTGACGGGCAATCCCAATATTTTCTCAATGGCAGTCGCTGTCGTCGTCGTGATGTCACTGACCTGTTTCTGGGCACCGGTCTGGGTCCGCGTTCCTACGCCATCATTGAACAGGGCATGATTTCCCGTTTGATCGAAGCCAAACCGGATGAATTAAGGGTATACGTTGAGGAAGCTGCCGGTATTTCCCGCTACAAGGATCGACGCCGTGAAACCGAAAATCGCATGCGGCGTACCGGCGAGAACCTTGAACGGCTGCAGGATATTCGCGACGAGCTGGAACGCCAGCTGGTGCATCTGGAACGTCAGGCCGAGGCCGCTGAAAAATACAAAGGCCTGAAGGCCGATGAACGACAGAAGAAAGCCGAGCTACTGGCGCTGAAGTGGCAAGCTCTGGACGCGGATTTCCAGGATCGGGAAGCCGTGATCAGCGAAGTCGAAACCGCTGTTGAAGGACGTATTGCAGAACAAACCGCATTTGATACTCAAATGGAAGAAGTGCGTCTGCGGGTCACGGATTACAGCGACGCTTTTCAGGAAGCACAGGGTGTTTTCTATGATCTGGGATCCCGGATTGCCCGCCAGGAACAAAAACTCGAACACCAGGCACAAATGGCCTTGCAGCTGGATGAAAATCTGGCCCAGGTCGAGCAGTCACTGACCACCAATCGCCTTGCTTTGGAAAAAGATGATCTGGCAATCGCTGAGGCCAGGGAGCAGCTGGAGTTCGTCGATGAAGAACTGGCTTTGCTTTCCTTGCAGCAGGAAGAGCAGGAGCAAACAGCCATGCTGGCGGAAGAACGCTGGGATGGGTGGCAGGAAAGCTGGAACGGCTTTACCGAGAAAGCCGGAGCGCCTGCACGTCAGAGTGAAGTCTCTCGTACGCGTATTCGGTCGCTTCAACAGCAGTTGGAATCACTACAGCGTTCTCTCGAACGGCGCCAACAGGAACGTGAGCAGCTGCAGCTTCAGGCTGACGACGATGAGCTGCCCATACTGGAGGCTGAACTGGCAGAGCAGGAGCTGTTGTTGGAGTCGGCGGCTGAGCAGGAACAACACGCCAAGGAAAGTCTTGTTCAGGCACGTCAACATGTGACACAAGGGCGCGAAGCGCTGGAGGCTGACCGGCAACGACTGTCACAGCTGGTACAGCGCAAAGCCACATTGGAAGCCTTGCAAAAAGTGGCTCTGGGTAATGACAATCAGGCTGGCGTGCGCTGGTTGGAAAGCCATCAGCTGGCCCGGAAACCGCGGCTGAGCTCAGCCCTGCATGTCGATAGTGGCTGGGAAGTGGCAGTTGAAACGGTACTGGGTACGCGTCTGAATGCCGTCATGGTTGATGATCTGAATGCGCTGGTGCCATTGCTTGATCACCAAACCCCTCCGGAACTGTGTTTTTGGCAGCGAACTGATTCAAAAGCCGCTTCTGGCAAAGATTCCAGAGATTGCCTGTCTTCGAAAGTACGTGCTGATGGCGAGATCGTCGAGTTGCTGGCTTCTGTGCATGTCGCAGAATCATTGGAAACTGCACTGGCTCTGCGTTCCGCTTTGACTCCTCAGGAGTCCGTTATCCTGCCGGACGGCACCTGGCTGGGTGCGAACTGGCTGCAACTGCCTGGCTCTGCTGATGAAGATGGCAGCCTGTTGCAACGTCAGCAAGAACTGGAGCAGGTCACCGAAGAATGGGATTTGCTCGATATGGAAGTTGAGGAGCGATCAGCTGATCTGGATGGTTTGCAGTTACGGATTCATTCACAAGAACAGGAAGCGGAAAGCGCTGCCGGACGTACGCGAGAATGTCAGTCGCGTCTCTCCGAGCTCAGCGTTCGAGAAGCCAGCCTGCGAGCGCAGCTGAATCAACGTTCAAAACGTCTGGAGGACGCGGAACAGGAAATAGTGGAACTTCAGGAGCAAAAGCAGTTGCTGCTTGAAGAGCTGGAAATGGCCAGAATGGACGAACAAGAGGCCCTTTCATTACTGGAAGCTTTTGCGTCTGAGCGGGATCAACTGCAATCTCAGCGTGATGGTTTGCAGAGGGCATTATCAGATGCTCGCCAATCAGTAACCGATGTCCGTCAGAAAGCGCACCAACAACAACTGGTGCAGCAGCAGCTGCGCAGTCAAATTCAGGGATTCGAAACGGCACGACAGCGTCTGCTTCAGGAACGCGAACATCTGCAGGAACGTCAACGCCATTTGGTGGCCAGCCAGGATCAGGATCACCAGCAGGAACTGGATCTGATTCAGGCGGAGCTTCAGCAGCTGCTGGAGCAACGGCAACTTGCTGAACAGCGCATGGCACAGGAACGTCAAAGGCTTGAAGAGGCCGAAAGCACCCTCAAGGGGCTGGATGAGAAACGTCAGTCCGTCGAACGACAGGTGATGGATTTACGGAACCGATTGGAAAGCGTCAGACTGGAATGTCAGGCTCTGACCATTCGCCGCCAGACGTTGATCGAACAGCTGTCAGAAAACGGTCTGACGCTGAAGGAAGTAATCGAATGCCTGTCCAGTGACGCGAATGTCGAAGAGTGGCAAAAGGCGTTGACCAGCATTGCCGAGAAGATTCGTCGACTGGGCGCCATCAATCTGGCCGCCATTGACGAGTTCCAGCGGCAGAGTGAGCGCAAGCAGTACCTTGATGCTCAGCATCATGATCTGTTGACGGCACTGGAAACATTGGAAGGCGCTATTGTCCGCATTGACCGAGAAACTCGAGCCCGTTTCCGGGAGACGTTTGAAACCATTAACAGTGGATTGTCAGAACTGTTCCCTAGAGTGTTCGGCGGCGGTAATGCTTGGCTGGAACTGACGGATGACGACTTGTTGACTACCGGGGTTGCTATTATGGCGCGTCCCCCCGGTAAGAAAAACAGTACCATCCACCTGTTGTCGGGTGGCGAAAAAGCACTGACGGCGATTGCTCTGGTATTTTCCATTTTCCAATTAAACCCGGCCCCCTTTTGTATGTTGGATGAGGTGGATGCACCCCTTGATGATGCAAATGTGGGACGTTATGGCCGCCTGGTTAAAGCTATGTCGGATCGCGTGCAATTTATCTATATCACACACAATAAAATTGCGATGGAAATGGCGTCTGATTTATTGGGAGTTACCATGCAGGAACCTGGTGTATCCAGATTGGTCTCGGTCAGTGTTGATCAAGCTGCCGATATGGTGGATTAGTCAATTTGAGCGTGCAGCGATAAGAAAACCGGCTATCATTTATTGGATTAGGGTGTGATCAAATGTTTGTCCGGTTTTTATGGTCGTTATCCATTGATAACAGAGCGCTGGCCAGAGCCCTGAATAGCCCCTAAAATCGCGTGAATTTAACGGATGTTCAGTTTTTCGGCAGAATTATTTTGAATCTCGTCTAAAAACGACATTTTTTGTCACAAAGAAACAGAAAAACAGCTTTAATATTAGTAAGATAGAATGATCTGTTAGTTACTCATTCTTAGAGTCATCACTCACCGGGAGATTTCTGGGCTGACTTTGTGGCTGCTCGGAGTCTTTTCATCGTGCGAACGCCGGTATTGTTAATTGTTTAGAGGAACTTATGGAATTCAGTTGGCGCACAGTTATGCTCCTTTTGGGAATCCTGACTGTTGTTGTAATTATCTTTGATGGTTTCCGCCGTATGCGTCGAAACCGCGAAGAGTCCCTTCGCCTGGATATACGCCAGGACTTTAAATTCCCTTCGGCCGAAGAACGTTCGGAATTTCCTTCCGGCGGCTTTCGGGTAGTAGATGAAGAAGCGGGTAGCCCATCCGTTCAGCGCAAGCCATCAGTCGCCCCGGTATCGAAAGCCAAATCAGCTTCTGCCGACCAGGTTCAGGCTTCTTCGAAGCCAGTCAACTGTACAGAGCAAGAGAGTGTTGATTTGCCGGATTACCGCAGTGAACCTTTCTTCAGTAACGATTTTTCTGCATCAGGCGGCTCCCTGCTGGATCCTGAAATTGGAGCCAGTCTTTCCTCGAAACCGGAAGCCAAAAAGTCCGCTCAAAAAGCCGCTGATCAAGCTGTTCGAAAAACAGTTTCTGCCAAGCCCCAGTCCTCTTCCAGACCTGTTGCTTCCAAGGCAGCCAAGCCTGCGGTGACGGGAACGTCTGAAGGTCAAACGGCTGTAGAACCCACAACATCTCCTCGCCGCAGGAAAGTCGTCAAGCCAAGAGATGCTCGCAAGGCAAACGCATCATCCCAGGCTGGAGAAACCGATAAGGCGATGCTGGCGAAGAAGGCTGCAGCGGCGAAGATCAAAGCTGGCGCGGCTGCCGCAAGACAGAAGGCTCTCGAAGAGAAGCTGGCAGCAGAGCAATCTGACACTCGTTCAGTTGATCTGGAAAAATCTGTCCCGGTTCTGATGAATGTCGATGTGTTGGGTAAGGAAGAAACGTCTCTTGCCATGCAAGCGTTGCGTCCGGATTCCGAGGCCGCGACTAAAAAAGAAGAGGCACCAACGCTTTCCGATGAAGTGGAAGCAGCGATTGATGACACTTCAATGGATGGTTTGGATGAGACTGGGTCCAGAGAAGAACCGACACTGACGTTGACAGAAGACTCTCTGGAAGACTTCGAGCCAGAAGACGCTGACCCGCATCTTGAAGATGAAGTGGATGACGAAATCGCTAACGAGCGATCGAATCTGGTGATCTACGCTAATGACGACGCCGAGAATCTGGCTGAGCGTGATCCTGCCAAGGTCGCTCTGGTGATTCGTGTACTGTCTCGCGATCCTAAAGGTTTCCACGGTTCCATGCTCTTGCGCCTGTTCGAAGATTGCGATTTGAGATATGGCAGTGAAGGCATTTTCCACCGTTTTGAAGAAGCCGATGGTCTGGGCCCAATCCAGTTTTCCATCGCACAGGCGGTAGAGCCGGGCATCTTCACACCAGACAAAATGGAAGAGCAGCACTTTGAGGGGCTGACTTTCTTTATGGGACTGCCTGGTGCTCGTCGCCCGATGGAAGCCTTCCGTGCGATGTCAGAACTGGCGAAAGTACTTTCGCGCAATCTGGACGCTGTGTTGCGTGATGAGAAAGACAGCGTTCTGAGTGATCAGACTCTGGAACATTACCGTTCACAGGTACTTGAGTACGAACGTCAGCAGTATCTTGCCAAACGCGTAGCCGCTGATCGTCGATAGCATTTGATAGACATTTAGACAAGTAAATGAAAGCCATTCTGGGGGCTGGCATCAAGCCGGTCTCCAGAGTGGCTTCTTTGGTTTTGGGGAGCAGACATGAGTTCAGATCAGGCCGCTGAACGTATCGAGTCTTTGAGAGACTCTCTCAGGCAACACAATTACAACTACTACGTACTGGATAGTCCGACCATTCCGGATGCGGAGTACGATCGTTTGATGCGTGAACTGGAGTCGCTGGAAGCCGAATGGCCAGAGTTGCAGTCTGACGATTCACCAACGCGTAAAGTCGGTGCAGCGCCGTTGAGTGAATTTGAGGAAGTGCAGCATGAAATGCCCATGCTGTCCCTGAATAACGCCATGAACCGGGAAGAGTTCGAAGCGTTTGAAAAGCGTTGTCGTGAGCGACTCAATACCGAACAGTCGATAGAACTTGCATGTGAACCCAAACTGGACGGATTGGCCATCAGCCTCTTGTATGAACAGGGTTCTTTGGTCAGAGCTGCGACGCGTGGCGACGGCCAGACCGGTGAGAACGTCACCGAAAACGTTCGTACCATTCGTAACGTTCCCCTGAAACTGTCGGGCGATGGCTATCCACAGCGACTGGAAGTTCGTGGTGAAGTCTATATGCCGCTGGATGGTTTCGAGGCTTACAACGCCAGGGCGCGTGCCAACGATGAAAAGGTTTTCGCCAATCCCCGCAATGCAGCAGCTGGCTCATTGCGTCAGCTGGATTCACGCATCACCGCCAAACGCCCGCTGACGTTCTGTGCCTACAGCATTGGTGTGGTTTCCGAAGACGCCAACCTTCCCCAGACCCACAGTGGCGTGCTGGCGCGGTTGCGAGACTGGGGTATGAGCATCAATGCGGAAGCCAGAGTCGTGAATGGTCTGGAGGAGGCTCTGGCCTGGTATGACGATCTGGCTGAGAAGCGTCATCGTCTGAATTACGAAATTGATGGCACTGTCTTCAAGGTGAACAGCCTGAATCAGCAGCAAGCACTGGGCTTTGTAGCTCGTGCTCCCAGATGGGCGATTGCCTACAAGTTTCCTGCCGTTGAACAAATGACGCGACTGTTGGCCGTTGATTTTCAGGTTGGACGCACGGGAGCTCTTACGCCCGTTGCACGTCTGGAGCCCGTGAACGTCGCGGGTGTTGTGGTCAGCAACGCCACGTTGCACAACATGGACGAAGTTGAACGTTTGGGTGTGCGCATTAATGATCAGGTGATTATTCGTCGGGCAGGGGATGTCATTCCTCAGGTAGTGGCTGTGGTGGAAGAACAGCGGCCCGACGACACCGAAACGATTCAGATGCCGGAGCACTGTCCAGTGTGTGAGTCAGCCGTCGAACGGGTGGAAGGTGAGGCGGTTGCCCGTTGTACCGGCGGGTTGGTGTGCTCTGCCCAGCGCAAGGAGGCTATCAAGCATTTTGCGTCACGCAAGGCGCTGGATATCGAGGGGCTGGGCAGCAAGCTGATTGAGCAGTTGGTGGACGCTGACCTGATTCACACCATCGCAGACCTGTTCCATCTTACCCACGAGCAGTTGACCGCGCTTGAACGGATGGGAGACAAATCGGCGGATAATGTTCGCAAGGCGATCCAGTCTTCCAAACACACTACGTTGGCTCGCTTTCTCTATGCCCTGGGCATTCGTGAAGTGGGTGTGGTGACGGCCGAAAATCTGGCCAGTCACTTTGGTAAACTGATGGCATTGCGTGAAGCTGATGCTGAGACTCTGGTTCAGGTGCCAGACGTTGGTGATATCGTCGCCCGTCACGTGGTGAACTTCTTTGCCGAGCCACACAATCAGGCCGTGATTCAGGCTTTGATGGAAGCGGGTGTCACCTGGACAGAATTTGATCCGGACGAGCAACAGGCGTCACTGGACACCTCAACTCAACCACTGGAAGGCAAGGTCGCAGTGGTCACCGGGACCCTGACATCCATGACTCGTGATGAGGCCAAACAATCGTTGCAAGCATTGGGGGCCAAGGTAACCGGCAGTGTTTCGAGTAAAACCGATATGCTGGTCGCGGGCGAAAAGGCCGGTTCAAAATTGGCCAAGGCGCAATCACTGGGAATCGAGGTTCTGGATGAGGCGGCCTTGCAAACGTTATTGGAACAGTACCGGTAGCAGAGTTTTACCGGGTCAGTTGATTGTACGGAGCAGCTAACCCGCTGCTCCGTAGAGTGATGGCAGCTCCGATGCTGCCAACCCTTTCTTGTTTTTCAATTGTTTCAGTAGCTCCGGGCGCTGCTGTTCGAGCAATTCGAGCAACGCTTTCTTCTCGGTTTCACCAAAGCCTGCTGAGTCCTGAGGCGAAAACAAACTCCGATCCAGTTGTGTCAACAAACGCTGGAGTTCGTCCGAATCCTTGAACCGATTTTGAACATCCGTCAGGGAAACCGACGTGTTCGAGGCGATGGTTGAACCACTGCCAAGGCTGGCGGCCCATGCAATCAACTGCTGGCGTATCGTTGCGGCATCTTGTTGCTGACAGGCTTTTCGCAGCAATCTCCAGTGTTTGGCTTCCGAGTCGTTTCCAGCATCCGGGTTATCGGATGTTTCCGGTACCACAATTCTGCGCCACAGCAGGAATCCGGTGACGAAGTTACTGATTAACAACAGGGCAGCAATCAGCATCCAGGGGCCAGAATCCGGGGCGTTGTGCCGGGAACCGTCTGAAGATGGGCTGCCTGATGACGCGCCCATGGTATTGCCGTTCATACTCCTGGAAGCGGAATTGGCTGTGTCTGAATCTGTGGCTCCTACCTGAGGTTTGATCGCCAGCCGACGTTCCTGCAGGGTTGCATACTCCAGACTGTTCGTCCGTGTGTTCCACCAGGGCACTCGAATTTCAGGCAGGGTAATACTCCCGGCCTGAGTCGGAACGAGCGCTACCGGTTGAGTGAATACGCCGCTGATTCCAGTATCCGAACGAGCGTCCTGATAATTGGTTTGGTCTGGATATTGTTTGAGCGTGGAAGGCAAGGTGACTTCCGGAAGCACAATTTCACTGGCCGCCAGGCCATCGGCCTGAATGCGAATCGTGCGCGTGATTGGTGTACCTGCCTGCCATTCTGCTGGATCTTCAGACCAGACTTCCCGAATACTCAGCTGGCTGGCGGGTAACCAGGGAGCAACCGGGTAGCTGTCTGGAATCGGTTTGATATCCAGCGTGATTGGACGCGAAACTGCCGACAGTGAGCGTGTGCGGCTCGACCAGCTGTTGAAATTGCGCGAGACAGCCATGGCCTGAAAGCGCTGGCCGGGAATCACCAGAGTACCGGCTTTTTCAGGGAAAATGGCGAACCGACGCTCGTACACTCCCAAGCGCTGGTCATTGATCACCGTGGTGTAATTTTTCGGTTCCTGCAGTTCTTCGACGCGCGCCCCTTCAATTTCAAGAGAGGTGAGGTTGGCGTCCTGATGATTCATCCGGTAGTAGAGTTTTTCTACGTAAAGAATCTGGCCCTGAACGTAATAGTCGTTCTTCTCGGTGATCTGAATGTCGAAGAACGCGTCCTTGTCTTGCTGCTCTTGTACGGACTGGGACACTTTGCTGACGGTGATCTGAATCGGATCGGTACGCTCTCCATCCAGTTCCAGAGCGGGAATGGTCAGCTCCCCAAGTCGCTTGGGCATCAACAGATAGGTCCATTCGGTTTTGGATTCCGACTTGCCATTGATGGTGTGGTGGCTGGTCATCTGCCTGGGCCCACCAACGATGTCGAAATCTGCGGTCACCGGATCAATATCCGGGCTGCTCAATACCACCATGGGACTGTAGCTCAGCGTCAGCTGAAAGGTTTCCTGTTCGGTCAGCTCTTTTCGGTCGACGCTGGCGGTAAAGCTGTCTGCCAGGGCGCTGGACGAGAGCAGCAACAGAACCAACGAGAGTAATGCCTGAAAGCCTCGGGTAATCCGATCCTGGCTACTGGATTGGCCAGCGGTACGGTTGGTGTTTGGGTGGATGCTCACCATAGTACGTCCTCGGACTCCTGTGATTCAGACTGTCGATGCTGTTGTTGATATTGATAGAGGAACTTGCGTTCAAGCAGTTTGCCGGGTTGGTCTGGCACCCGGTTGAGCCATTGCTTCAGGCGGGTTTGTTGTTCTGCTGTGAGTGATTGATCCGGCTGGCCCTGCTGCTGATCAGTGGATTCTGTTTCACTCTGTTGCTCTCGTTCGGCTTGTTCTTGATCTGCTTGCTGCTGGCGAGTGTCGTTTTCATCGCCTTGCTCTGCATTCTCATCCGATGGCTGCTGCTCGTTTTCCTCGCTGGTGTCATCAGAATTCCGGGCGCTGTCTTCTTCTGAGCGGCTTTGCTGCGGGTCCTGGGAGCCGTTTTCCTGCTGATTTTCACCACCACTCTGGCCATCGGACTCGTCCTGCTCCGAAGAGTCGCCTGAATTCTGTTGCTGACTCTGTTCGTCGCCTTGCTGCTTATCAGAGTTTTCACCGTCTTGTGAATCCCCGGAATCTTGCTGCTGGTCTTGCTGTTGGTTGTTCTGTTGATTGTTCTGTTGATTGTTCAGCGCTTCCTGAACGCGTTCGCGGTTGGTGGCGGCGTCCCTGAGTTCCGGGTTCAGTGCCAATGCCCGGTCGTAGGCTTCAATTGCGGCCTGTAATTGCCCCGATTGTGCCAGCGCATTACCAAGGTTGTAGTGACCGGTTGCCGACTGATCCTGACCGAATGCCTCAATGGCTTGCTGATATTGTCCGGCCCGGTAGGCGGCTGTGCCTTTCCAGTTGGGGTCGTCGAAGGCTTCAGAGGCCGCCGCCGGATCATCCTGCAGCAACTCGGCTCCCTGCTGATCCGGGGTTTGCCAGAGGTCTTTCCATTCCAGGGCGTAAACCGGTTGTGGTGAAGCCAGCAGCAGAGCCAGTCCGATGGCTGGGCCTGTCATGGAGAACAGAACCCCGCGACGGAATGCCAGCAGGGCCACCGGCAGCATCAGTAGCAACAACCAGTAACCCTGATCCAGCCAGAGATCGAACTGACGCTGCTCTTTGTCGGCGGATTCATCTGGCGAGGCGTCAGTAAAGGTCTGTGGACCAGTACTGATCAGGCTTTTCCAGTCGTTATCGGTCAGCCCCATAGGGCGCCAGCGCACACCGGCTTCCCTGGACAGTTGTTCGATCGGCCCGGTATTCAACTGTGGTAGTACCACGGTGCCGCTGGCGTCCTTCAGAAAGCCGCCTTTGGGCAGCGGGATCGGCGCACCTTCGGCGGTACCCACTGCCAGCACCGAGAGGGTGAAATGCTCGCTGTCCATTACCCGGTCGATTCGATCAATGTCTTTGGTTTGAATGCCATCCGTGATCAGCAGTAGCTCGGCCTGATTGATATTGCTGTTGCGAACCAGTTGCTGCGCCAGCTCAATCGCCAGATCGGGGCGGCTACCGGGTTTGGGCATGATGTAAGGCGACATGGATGGCAACAGGTTGGTGATGGTATCGCTGTCGTCGGTGAGCGGCGTCACCGTATGTGCGGCACCGGAATAGGTGACCAGTGCGGTGAGGCCATCCTGACGGGCGCGCAGGATATCGGTCACTTTATGGCTGACCTGCTGGTAGCGGGACGGTTTAACGTCTTCTGCCGCCATGGAATACGACATGTCGACCATGATCACCAACGCATGCAGGTTCTTGCTCACAGGTTGAGGCAGTTGTTGCCAGGTCGGCCCGGCAAGGGCGATGCTGGCGAGTAACCAGGCCAGTAATAGCCACCACAGGGACTGCTTGTCTTTGGGGCCGGGCGTGTAGTCCAGCATAAAAGGCTGTAATTCGGGATCAATCACGGTTTGCCACTGGCTGCGTCCAAAGCGGGCATTCAGCAGCAGAATAAACAGCAGCATGGCTGGAATCAGGGCCAGCAGCCATACGGGTCTGAGAAAGTGAAACTGGGTCAGAAGCTCCATCGTAATACCGTTATCTGTTGCCTGTTTGGGATGGAGAAGCGGTTTTTTTGTTCCCGCCAGAAGGTTGCTTCAGGCCGGAAAACAGTTCTGCCGGATTCATCAGCATGGGCCAGACGCGCATCAACGCCATGGTCAGGCTGATCAGCAGTGCGAAGGCGAGCGGCCAGTGATACAGGTTTTGCTGCGGACGGAATATCTCCGGGTCTTTTTCCGTCGGCTCCAGCTGGTCAATCAGCTGATAAATACCGGCCAGTTCTTTCAGGTTGCGAGCGCGGAAATAGGCTCCGCCGCTATCCGTGGCGATGGAACGCAGCAGGGATTCATCCAGATCCCGGGATGGATTAATGGTTCGGCTACCGAACCCGAACATCCCGGCCACTTCCATTCTCTCGGCACCCAGGCCGATGGTGTAAATCCTCACACCATTTTCTGCCGCCAGCCTGGCGGCTTCTTCGGGGCTGACTTCACCAGCGGTATTGGCACCGTCGGTGAGCAGGATCATGACCCGGCTGTCAGCCGGGTGTTTGAGCAGGCGCTTGGTTCCTAGGCCAATGGCATCACCGATAGCGGTTTCCTTGCCTGCGAGGCCAATCTGGGCTTCTTCCATGTAGGTTCGGATGGTCTCCCGGTCGAACGTCAGAGGCGACTGCACATAGGCATTGGACGCAAACAGTATCAGTCCCAGACGGTCTCCCTGACGGCGGGTGATGAAGTCATCCAGCACGTGTTTAATCGCCTGGAGTCGGGTGACTTCGCGGCCTTCGATGATCATGTCTTCGCGCGCCATACTGCCGGAAATATCGACTGACAGCAGCATGTCACGGCCACTCACCGGCATTTCGATCACATCACCAAGCCAATAAGGGCGCGCCAGAGCAGCGACCAGGCCAAACCACATCAGTAGCGGCAACACCCATGGACTCCAGCTTTGTGCCGTCGGGGCTGTCATGGTCTCGGCATGTTGTTGCTGCCATTGATTCAGACTGGATACTTTCAGTGCTGCTTGCTCGCGGTTGGTTGCGGGCAGAATCCAGCGCACCAGCCACGGCAGGGGCAAAAGCAAAAATGCCCAGGGCCAATGAAATTCCATTAGCTTGCACCTCCCGGTCCGGTTGGCTGACCCGCCACGTTTGCCTGCAAATGGGAACGCTCTTGCGGGGATTGGGATTCGGGTGATTTTTCTTCGGGGGATTGCTCTTCAGGGAATTGAAACGCTGCTTTGTCCAGCCAGGTCAGCACCGCGTCTCTGAGGCTGTCGGCATTCACGGCGGACAGATGCTCAACGGGTTGATAAGGGCCTGAAGCCAGGGCTAATCGCTGTTCCGGGTTGAATCGGATACCTGAGCAGCTCTCCATCCAGTTCACCCAGTCTTCGCCCGACAGCGGCAGCGCAGCCGGAGCCTGCTTGCGACAATAGCGCTTGAGTTGGGTATTCACCTCGGCACAGAAGCGGGAGATATCACGATGCGACTGCCAGTCCTGATAGCCGTGCAACACGGCCTCGCGGGCGTGTTTGTTCAGCTGACGTTGTGATTGCCACGGGTTGACCCAGCGCTTTTGGGCGTAGCGCAGGCATAGTGCCAGCACAATCGACAAGGCCAACAACAGCCACCATCCGGGGGCCAATGGCCAAAACGACACCGGATCAGGCTGGTGGATATCCTCCAGCTGCAAGGTCAGGGTCGGCTGAGGTAGTGCCGCAGATTGTGCCGCAGATTGTGGCGTTGCAGATGAAGGCGATGCCGTTGAGGTCATGGCGATGTCCTCTTGCTGCGAGTGATGCCGAAGCCGTCTCTCAGACTCTGCAGCGGGTTCTGGTCGGTGGCGATCGAAATCAGTGGCGTGCCAATGCGGCGTGTGTCTGTCACCAGCTGCTGGCAAAACTGTTCGAATGCGCGCCGATGAGCGCTTCGCAAGGTGGTTGAGTGGGTGTTCAGGCGCGCGCGCTGATTCCCATCGGTGACGTCATACACGCCGGGAGGTGGCAGTTCGGATTCCATACGGTCATATACCTGAATCGCGGTCAGATCACAGTGACGAGTGACCTGATACAGCTGTCGGAAAGCATCCTGTGACCAGCCATGCCAGTCACTGATGAAATACACCGATGACCCAGGGCGTGCGATGCGGCGCAAGTGCTGGCAAATGGCTTCAAAGCGTTGTTGGGGGTTTCTGAGCGGGCTACTGGTCTGCTCCGCCGATTCATGACCGCTATCGTGCTCGGCTGCCAACGACTGAATCAGGTTCAACACCTGTTTGGCCCCGGTGCTCGGGCGCAAGTCGATTTCCTTTTGATCATCGAAAATCAGGGCACCTATGCGATCACCTTCGTTCAGGGCGGCCCATCCCAGCAAGGCGCAGATATCAGCTGCCAGAACCCGTTTCAGGGCGCGGCGAGTGCCGAAACGCATGCTGGATCTCAGATCACACACCAGCAGTACCGGACGTTCTTTCTCTTCCTGAAACACCTTGATATGAGCAGATCCGGTTCGCGCCGTTACGCGCCAGTCCATGGTGCGAATATCGTCTCCTGGCTGGTACTGACGTACTTCGGAAAAGTCGATACCTCGACCACGAATGCGCGATATGTGGGTGCCCGCCAGCGTGCTCAATACCTTGCGTTGTTTGCGCAGCGGTAACTGTCGCGACAGTTTTTGCAACGCAACCAGATTGCCGGTTTCGATACGACCACCGGTGGAAAAGGCATCCGGTATCGCAGCCGAAGAGGAGCGGCCAGTGTGCTTCTGGGACGGCTTCATCATCAGATAACAGCAACCTGGGTAAGCAGGGTATCGATTACCTGATCCGGTGTGATGCCGTTGGCTTCGGCTTCAAAACTCAGCAACAGGCGATGGCGCAATACATCATGAGCGATGGCCTGAACATCGTCCGGGCTGACGTAATCACGGCCGGCTAACCAGGCATGGGAGCGGGCGCAGCGTTCCAGTGCCAGTGTGCCACGTGGGCTGGCGCCGTATTCGATCCAGCCTGCCAGCTCGGAGGAGTAGTCTTCGGGCTGTCGAGTGGCCATCACCAGCTGCACGATATATTGCTCAACGGCTTCGCTCATGTGCAGTTCCAGTGTTTGCTGGCGCGCGGCGAACACGTCTTCCTGACTCAGTTTGATGCCGCTTTCGGTGCGCTGCTGCCGTGCTTCGCCCCGTACCAGACGAAGAATTTCCAGCTCGGCAGCGGCGTCCGGATAGCCGATTTGCACGTGCATGATGAAGCGGTCGAGCTGGGCTTCCGGCAGCGGGTAAGTACCTTCCTGTTCGATCGGGTTCTGGGTTGCCATCACCATGAACAACGGCGGCAATGCGCGAGTTATGCCGCCGACGGTGGTCTGACGCTCGGCCATGGCTTCGAGCAGGGCACTTTGTACCTTGGCCGGAGCACGGTTGATTTCATCCGCCAGAATCAGATTGTGGAAAATGGGACCGGCCTGGAAAGCAAACTCCTGCTGTTCCGGGCGATAAATTTCGGTACCCGTGATATCCCCAGGCAGCAAGTCCGGTGTGAACTGGATGCGTTTGAAATCACCTTCGAGGCAATCAGCCAGCGCATTGATGGCTTTGGTCTTGGCCAGACCCGGAGCCCCTTCAACTAACAGGTGTCCGTCACTGAGCAGTGACACAAGCAGACGATCAACCAGATGCGGTTGACCAATGATCCGGGCCTGAAGGGCAGTACGCAGCTGCCGGAATCCCTCTTGCTGAGTCATTCAGATTTCCTGATTCGTGATTAAGCGTTGTCTCGTTAACGCCAGCCTGTGATGCATCTGGATTCAAATAGCGATCACCAGGCTGAGCCGGTTTCATCGCTCAGAGTAAGGGCGTTATTAGAAAGTTCAAGCCATCGTCACAGTAATACGGTGGCGATTTTTGTTCTGGAGTGGAATGATGGATGGCACGTTTGATAACCATTTTCCAAGAGATCAGACATATGCTAACCGCCTTGCACGACATCATTCTGGAACGGAATTCTGACACCCAGGCTAGTATGCTGGGACGCTTTGCCGAGCTGTATTATGCCAACGCCCCAACGGACGAACTGCTGGCTCGGCCAGTTGCGGATCTTTATGGTGCGACACTCTCAAGTTGGCACTTCGTACAAGAGCGGAAGCCGAAGGAAGCCAAGGTTCGTGTGTTCAACCCGGATCACGAAAATCACGGCTGGCAGTCGTTGCACACCGTGGTTGAAATTGTCTGCGAAGACATGCCGTTTCTGGTTGATTCCGTCCGCCTGCAATTGAACGCCCGTCAGATGTCGCTGCATGCGATTCACTACGCCGTGATCAATTCCAAACGTGATGAAAACCACCGCTTGTGCGATACCGACTGGTCCAGACCGACCGAAGAGACGACGTCCGAAGCGATCATTTACGTCGAATTCGATCATCATTCGGATTTGAATTTGCTGCAGGATCTCAGCGACAGCCTGGTGCAGGTGATTGACGAAGTGCGCTGCTGCGTTGAGGATTTTGATCCGATCAGCCATCGAGTCATCGAAGTTGCCGATGAACTGGCTGAAGCCAGGGTTGACGGCGCGAAGGAAGCCGAAGCCTTTCTGCGCTGGTTGCTGAATAATCACTTCACCTTCCTGGCCTCGGACGAATTCCATTTCGAAACCGATAGTGATGCTGACTATGTGGTCAGAACGGAGGCTCGGGATCTGGGTGTGTTCCGTTATCAGCCAGCTTCTCGCAATCGTCTGAAATTGCAGGATCTGGCGGAAGAAGTACGCCAGTTTATTACCCGTTCCCAGCCGATCAGTTTTATGAAATCCGGTACTCGCAGCCGGGTTCATCGTCCGGCGTACCCGGACTATGTGGTGGTCAAGCGTTACGACGCCAACGGCAATGCCATCGGTGGTGTGCGCTTTATGGGCTTGTTCACCTCGCTGGTGTACATCGAAACGCCAAACAACATACCAATTGTGCGTGACAAGCTGGCCGCTGTGCGGGATCGCGCCGGTTTTGACAGCATTGGTCATAACGGCAAGGAGTTGAACCGGATTCTGGAAATCTATCCCAGAGACGAGCTGTTTCAGTCTCCGGTTGACCACTTGTACAAGACGGCTATCAGCATCCTGAATATTCAGGAGCGTCGTCAAACCCGCGTCTACATGCGCAAGGACCCATACAGCAAGTTTGTTTCCTGTCTGGCGTATGTACCGCGTGATATTTACAACACCGAACTGCGCCAGCGTATCGAGAGTGTGTTGGAGAGCGAGTTCTCACCGCTGGATATTGAGTCCACCACGCACTTCTCCGAATCGGTTCTGGCCCGCGCCCAATACACCGTTCGACTGGATCCGGAAAAGCCGGTGGAGTTTGACGAAGGGTTGGTGTCCCACAAGATCCGTCAGGTGGTGCGTTCATGGGGCGATGACCTGCACGATGCCCTGATCGAACAGGTTGGTGAAGAACGCGGTAACCGCCAGTTCCACGAATACCGCAGCGCCTTCCCGGCGGGTTATCGCGAAACCTTTGTGGCGCGTACCGCGGTTGCCGACATCCAGCATATGGAATCCCTGAAGCACCTGGAAGCTGGCCATCTGGCGATGAGCTTCTATCGTGAGCTGGAAGAAAACAGCAATCAGCTACGCTTCAAACTGTTTAATCTGGGCAGCATTCTGCCACTGTCGGATGTGATTCCGGTGCTGGAAAATCTCGGCCTGCGCGTTCTGGGTGAGCATCCGTATGAGATCACACGCAGCGACGGCCAGGTGATCTGGATTCACAACTTCCTGCTTGAATACACCCTGGCCGACAAGGTTTCGATTGCTGAAGTGAAGAGCCTGTTCCAGGATTCTTTCAAGGCCATCTGGCAAGGTCAGGCTGAGAATGATGCCTTCAACCGTCTGGTTCTGGGCGCACAGCTGGGCTGGAAAGACATCGCGCTGTTGCGCGCCTATGCCCGGTACATGAAGCAGATTCGCTTCGGTATTTCCGAAACCTACATTGCTGCAACGCTGGCGCGTTACATTCCGGTCAGCGCCTTGCTGGTGAAGCTGTTCCATGCCCGTTTCGGACTGGAACCGCAGCTGAAAGTCGACCGTGATGAGCACTTTGCCGAGCTGGAACAGCAGCTGCTGGACTCCCTTGATGACGTTACCCAGCTCAACGAAGACCGCACCATTCGTCGCTATCTGGAGCTAATGAAAGCAACTCTGCGAACCAACTTCTTCCAGCTGGACGACAACGGTGAAACCAAGCCTTACATCTCGTTGAAGATCGACCCATCTGCGATTTCGGATATGCCGCTGCCGCGTCCGATGTTCGAGATCTTTGTCTATTCGCCACGGGTTGAAGGTGTGCACCTTCGCGGTGGCAAGGTGGCTCGTGGTGGTCTGCGCTGGTCGGATCGATCGGACGACTTCCGCACGGAAATTCTTGGTCTGGTAAAAGCCCAGCAAGTCAAGAATGCGGTCATTGTGCCGGTTGGGGCAAAAGGCGGTTTTGTCGCCAAACAATTGCCCAAAACCGGCGGTCGTGATGCCTTCATGGCCGAAGGTGTTTCCTGCTACCAGACCTTCATCAGCGCCTTGCTCGATGTCACCGATAATCTGGCGGAAGGCAAGGTAGTGCCACCTCAGGGCGTGATTCGCCATGACCCGGACGACACGTATCTGGTGGTTGCCGCCGACAAGGGCACCGCGACCTTCTCTGATATCGCCAATGCCATCGCCATCGAACGCGGTTTCTGGATGGGCGACGCATTTGCCTCTGGCGGTTCGATCGGTTACGACCACAAGAAAATGGGTAT
>PBNY01000020.1 GCA_002723385.1 Oceanospirillaceae bacterium
AATGAAATCGCCCAGATGTGAATCTTCATCGTCACCAATCGGGGTTTCCATGGAGATCGGCTCTTTGGCGATCTTCAGTACCTTGCGAATCTTGTCTTCCGGCATTTCCATGCGTTCTGCCAATTCTTCCGGCGTCGGCTCACGGCCCATTTCCTGCAGCATCTGGCGGGAAATACGGTTCAGCTTGTTGATCGTTTCGATCATGTGAACCGGAATACGAATGGTACGTGCCTGGTCGGCAATGGAGCGGGTGATCGCCTGACGAATCCACCAGGTGGCGTAGGTCGAGAATTTGTAGCCACGACGATACTCGAATTTATCGACGGCTTTCATCAGACCGATGTTGCCTTCCTGAATCAGGTCGAGGAACTGCAAACCACGGTTGGTGTATTTCTTCGCGATGGAAATCACCAGGCGCAGGTTGGCCTCAACCATTTCTTTCTTGGCGCGACGCGCACGTGCTTCACCGATGGAAACACGACGGTTGACTTCCTTGATGTCCGGGATGCCCAGGCCAGCCTTGGCTTCAACCGCGAGAATTTTCTTCTGGCAGCGGAAGATATCCAGCTTGTACACGCTCAGCTTTTTGGAGTATGGCTTGTTGGAGGCGATCAGGCCTTCAACCCAGTCGTTGTTGACTTCATTACCCTGGAACTGACGGATGAACTCTTTGCGATCCATACCGCATTTGCGGGTCATCAGAACCATGATCTGACGTTCCTGGGTACGGATAGCGTCCAGCGCTTCGCGGGCGGTATCGACCAGGTGGTCAAAGAATTTAGGGGTCAGTTTGATCGGAGCAAACAGGGCTGCGAGGTTGCCCAGAGCGACTTCGGCTTCTTTGCTGGCACGACCGTGTTGTTCGATAGCGGCTTTGGCTGCGGCATTGGCTTCGATGACTTCATCAAAACGACGGTTAACTTCCGTCAGGTCGATGCCACTGTCTTCTTCGTCGCTATCATCATCGCTATCGTCTGGCTCTGGCGCATTGGCACCGGCCTGTGGGCCTGGTTCCGGGTCTTCGTCAGAAGGATCGATAAAACCGCTGAAGATATCGCTGACGCGATTCGGATCGCTCTCGGCAGCAACAAACGCATTCAGTACGTGATCAGCGGCACCAGGGTAGTACGCCAGCGCGGACATCACTTCACGGATGCCTTCCTCAATTCGCTTGGCGATAACGATCTCGCCTTCGCGTGTCAGCAGCTCAACGGTACCCATTTCACGCATGTACATACGAACAGGGTCGGTGGTGCGGCCTACGTCGGATTCCACAGACGCCAGCGCTGCAGCGGCTTCTTCAGCTGCCGCTTCGTCGGCGGTTTCGTTAAATAGGGATTCGCCATCCGGTGCGTTTTCTGACACTGGAATACCAATGTCATTAATCATGCGGATGATGTCTTCTACCTGATCCGGGTTGGCGATATCGTCCGGCAAGTGGTCATTTACCTGAGCATAGGTGAGATAGCCTTGCTCCTTACCTTTGGCAATGAGTTCTTTCAGTCGGGATTGATGGGTATTCGCTGACATAGAGGCCCTGTGATCCGTTGCTATCCGGCGGAAGAGGAAAAGCGCCGAAGTATATCTTTCTGATGCATTTTAGGCCAGCTCTCTAGGGCATGGTTCCACTCGACTTACAAGTCGTAATGGGGTGGCTTGGTGACCATCAGGCAGACAATACATCGTCTTTATTAGACACCAACGTTGGGGCGTCTGACGCTTTTTCAACCAGTTTTAATGAATTTTAGTCGCTTTTTTATAGCCGGTTTGAATGCTCTGCGCGGTTTTTAGCGCTGGCGTTTACTTTGGCGATAAATTGCGGCGGGTGAGCGACTTTCCCGAATCAGACGGGTCAGCTCGCTCAGGCGTTGTTTCTGTTCGGCAGTCATGGACTTCCGTAATTCTGCGGTCGCCAGCATGGCTTTCAGCTCGGCGTACTCCTGCAGGTATTCCCGATTGGTCATGCGTTGCAGCACGTCCTGCACCGCAGCCGCAGTCGGCGTGACCGCTGAGGACTGATTCGCCATATCCGTCAGTTCCTGATGGTAGGGCGATCCAATCCATTGGATTAACAAGCCAACACTGGAGCTTTGCGGCGATGACTGCAGTTTGCGTATGACTTCCAGCAGCAGGCGCTCATATTCGCTTCTGGGGGCTGGAAGACCTTCCAGCAGCTTGTCATCCAGAGACTGAACCAGTGCAGGAGCTGTCACCATGGCGGTCAGTGCATTCAGTACCTTGGCCGTGGGCAGAGAATCTTCTTCTGGCTCTTCCTCCATCATGGAAAGCGGAGGAGGAGGGACATCATCCATATGGAAGGCCGGGGGTTGCTCCGGGTAATCCGCGGTTGGTGGAGGCTCCGGAGCTGGTGCATTTTCAAGTTTTTCAATCGCTCGACTGGCGATGCCAATCTGGTTTTCCAGCTCGGCAACCATCAAATCACGCAGGGTTCCGCGAGGGATCCGGTTTATCAGCGGGGCAGCCAGCTGATCCAGGCGGGCCTTGCCATCGAGACTGTCGAAATCGACCTGTTCCTTGAGGTGATCGAACAAAAACTCCGGTAAATGGCTGGCGCTGGCAAGACGCTGCTCAAACGCCTCTTTGCCTTCTTTTTGCACCAGAGAATCCGGGTCCTCACCATCGGGCAAAAACAGGAAGCGGGCCTGTCGTCCGTCTTCCATCACCGGCAGGACGGTTTCCATCGCTCGGGCAGCCGCTTTTTTACCCGCTGCATCGCCATCGAAGCAGAAGATGACTTCAGACACCATGCGGTAAAGCCGTTGCAGGTGATGTTCACTGGTGGCCGTGCCAAGCGTGGCGACGGCGTAGTGGATGCCGTACTGAGCCAGCGCCACAACATCCATATACCCTTCGACGATCAATAGCCGAGTCAGTTTCTGGCGAATTTTCCGGGCTTCGTACAGGCCGTAAAGTTCGCGATTTTTTTGAAACACCGGGGTTTCAGGTGAGTTGAGGTACTTGGGTTTGTCGTCGCCCAGCACTCGCCCCCCGAAGGCGATGGTTCGACCTTTGATGTCCCGGATGGGGAACATGATTCGGTCACGGAAGCGGTCATAAACCCGGCCATCGTCGCGTTCAATCAGCATGCCGTTGGCAATCAGCTGCTTTTTGCGGGTCTCGTCCGTGGCCAGTGAGGTTTGAAGGTTGTCCCAGCCCACCGGTGCGTAGCCAATATTGAAAAATCGTGCGGCCTGACCGGTGAGTCCCCGGCCCTTGAGGTAATGGATTGGACGCTGTTTGTCAGGATGCTGGCGCAGCATTCCAGCGAAGAAGTCGGCGCTTTCCTCAAGCAGCTCATAAAGCGGCTTGTTTTCCTGTTGCTCACGTTCTGCCACCGGATTGTGTTCGCGCGGCACGCTCATGCCGACGGAGCCTGCCAGCTTGTCAACGGCGTCCGGGAAGCTCAGCCCGTCGTATTCCATAACGAACTTCAATGCACTGCCGGTGGCGCCACAGCCAAAACAATAATAGAACTGCTTGTCGCGACTGACGGTGAACGACGGTGTGTTTTCGTTATGGAAAGGGCAGCAGGCGGAGTAGTTTTTACCGGCTTTCTTCAGTTTGACGCGACTGTCGACCACATCCACGACATCCACCCGGCTGAGCAGTTCATCGATAAAAGATTGTGGGATGCGACCTGCCATGACGGATTACCGGTTGGGTTTCTGGGATGTATACAGACAAAAAAAGCGCGATGCCGGGAAGCATTGCGCTTTTCTGGATGTCACCACACGACAGTCCTGGCTCTGAGTGATTAGCCCAGCTGTGCTTTCACCAGTCGGCTGACTTGCGCCATATCGGCACGGCCTTGCACTTGTGGTTTGAGGATGCCCATGACACTTCCCATGTTTTGCATGGAAGTTGCACCGGATTGTGCAATGGCATCGGCGACCAGCTGGCTCAGCTCGTCCTCACTCAGTGCTTCTGGCAAAAATTCATTAAGCACGTCGATTTCGAATTGCTCCTGAGCAGCCAGTTCATCACGGCCTGCTTCCTGATATTGAGCAATGGAGTCACGACGTTGCTTGGTCATCTTGTCCAGAATGGATAGAGCACGCTCGTCGTCGACGTCAATACGCTCGTCAACTTCAACCCGCTTGAACTCAGCCGTAATCAGACGCAATGCTGACAGACGTGCTTTCTGCTTGGCGCGCATGGCGTCTTTAACAGCAGCTTTTACTTGTTCAACCAGTGTGCTCATCTTGTTCTCCTGCCGGGTGATGAATCGATTAGTACAGGCGAGTCATCTTGCGATTTTCGCGCTGCAGCTTCTTCAGGTGACGCTTGACGGCTGCAGCAGCCTTGCGCTTGCGTACCCAGGTTGGCTTCTCATAGTGCTCACGACGACGCACTTCAGACAGTACGCCTGCCTTTTCACAAGAACGCTTGAAACGACGCAGTGCTACGTCAAATGGCTCGTTTTCTTTAACTTTTACAGCTGGCATCCAATCACCTACGTTTATGCTGAATTCGGTTGTCGGGGAACCACGGCCCCAGTTAGAGGGCGGGCATTCTATAGGTATTGGTAGGGGATTGCAAAGCCTGCATGGGTATTCAGCTGGCATCGCCGAAAGGCGGCGCGTATGATTGTCCGCTTTCCATTGATCTGTAGGCTGCGAGGCGAGTCAACATGCGTGTTCTGGGGCTGGAAACTTCCTGTGATGAAACCGGCGTAGCGGTGTTTGATACCGACCGGGGATTGCTGTCGCATCGCCTGTATTCCCAGATTGCGGTGCACGCGGAATACGGTGGTGTCGTGCCGGAACTGGCATCTCGTGATCATGTGCGCAAGACGTTGCCGCTGATAAAAGAAGCGTTGGCTGAAGCAGAACTGACGGTTCAGGACCTGGATGCCGTTGCCTATACTTCTGGCCCAGGACTGGTCGGAGCCTTGCTGGTCGGCGCTTGTGCCGGACGCAGCCTGGCCTGGTCACTCGGCATCCCTGCCGTCGGTGTACACCATATGGAGGGGCATTTGCTGGCTCCGATGCTGGAAGACAATCCGCCAGCATTTCCGTTTATAGCCCTGCTGGTCTCCGGTGGGCATACGCAGCTGGTGCAGGTCGACGGCATTGGTGAGTACACCTTGTTGGGTGAATCTCTTGATGACGCAGCGGGCGAAGCGTTTGACAAGGCCGCCAAAATGATGGGGCTGCCGTATCCTGGCGGCCCGGCTCTGAGTGCATTGGCTGCGACGGGGGATGATCAGCGCTTCCGCTTTCCTCGTCCCATGACCGATCGCCCAGGGCTGGACTTCAGTTTCAGTGGCCTGAAAACCTTTACTCGCACGACCATTCTTCAGCAAGCGGTGGATGGTGTTCTCGCTGACAGCGACAAGGCCGATATTGCGGCTGGTTTCGAGGCCGCAGTGGTTGATACGCTGACCATCAAATGCAAACGCGCGCTGAAGCAAACCGGTATTCAGCGTTTGATCATTGCCGGAGGTGTGGGGGCCAACAAACGCCTGCGCGCCCAGTTAAAAGAAGCGGTGGAATCCCTTGGCGGAGAAGTGTGTTACCCGCGTCTGGAATTCTGTACCGACAATGGTGCCATGATTGCGTTCGCGGGTGCCCAGCGCCTGTTGGCCGGAGAAAGTGCTGATTTGGCTGTTTCTGTGGTGCCTCGCTGGCCAATGACCGAGCTGAATGCTCCCGGAGCCGGGTGATGGATAAGGTTTTGATTCGTGGGCTCAAGCTGGATGCAAGCATTGGCGTATTTGCGTGGGAAAAAGAGATTTTACAGCCTCTGGTCTTTGATCTGGAGCTGGGATGGGATATTCAAAAGGCTGCAGCAACCGATGATCTGGCTTATGCCCTGAATTATCAGGCCGTGGCAGAATTCGTTGAGGCGATATTGGCAGAGCAGCATTATCAGTTACTGGAAACGCTGCTGGAAACGTTGGCTCAAAGAATCATGGCGGAGTTTTCGGTGCCTTGTTTACGAATTCAGGTTGAGAAGCCTGCAGTTGTCCCTCAGGCCAGAGCGGTTGGTCTGGCTATCGAACGTGGAGAGTGGTGAGTTGACGCGAGTCTTTCTGGGTCTGGGTTCCAATCAGATGCCTGTCGGTAACCTGCAGGCCGGATTGGCGGAGTTACACCAGCGCTATACGGTGCTGGGTGAGTCCCCCTGGTATGTTTCGCCAGCCGTTGGTTTTGACGGCCCGGACTTCATCAATCTTGTGATCGAGATTGAGACCGACTTGTCTCTGGGTACCTTGTCACAGCAGCTGAAGTCTCTGGAAACCGAATTTGGCCGCCCGGACGATGCGGTGAAGTTCTCTTCGCGTAATCTGGATATTGATATTTTGCTTTACGGCCAGGCGGTTGGAACCTTTGGTCGTGTGACTCTGCCTCGCAAGGATATCTACAAGTACGCCTTTGTACTCCATCCGTTATTGGACCTCAGCCCCGAACTGGTGTGCCCTGAAACCGGGAAACCGGTTTCTGGTTGGCTTTCTGCCGTGTCCGAGCAGGAAATTCTGCCTTATCAGCCGTCGGCTTCGGCAACGGTGGTCGCTGCCAATGATGCCCTGACGGTACGCTCTTCCGCTTTGTCGTGAATCAGGCGTTGTCAGCCTGATTCGGAAGATTGTTTTTCTTCCAGTCGTTCAGAAAACTGCCTCTCGCGACGTTGAGTGCCTCTCCGATGGCCTTGCCCTGATGCCCCGCGGCAATCATGTCTCTCGCGGTTATGCTCTGCGCCGCTTGCAGGGCTTGCCAACAGTAACCAGCCTGACAATACGGCTCCTGCTCGTGTCCCGTGCGGCCACGTGCATCGGCTTTGGAAACAGCTAGCAACTGCCGGAAGCGCTCCGGTTTTCTCCAGGCATCGGTTTTATTAAATACCTTGAGCAGGGTCTCGCCACGTAATTCAAAAGCTCTGTGAATGTGGGTGTGCCATTGGCAGGCGAGTAGCGCCAGATCCGTACAGTCTTTTGGGGTTTTGAGACGTTGGCAGAGTTTTTTCACCGGTTTCAGACCGGAGTTCTCGTGACCGATATGTCGCGGCCAGTCCTCTTCAGGAGTCAGCGCTTTTCCCAGATCATGCAGCAGAGTGGCCCAGCGCATTGGCACGTCACTGGAAAGCGGTACGGATGCCTGTAATGACATCAGAGCATGAAGGCCGCAGTCGACTTCCGGGTGGTGTTTCGGGGGTTGTGGCACGCCAAACAAGGCGTCAATTTCGCTGAACCAAATGGCCAGAGCACCGCAGTCTCTCAAAACCTGAAAATACACATCGGGACGCGACTCGGTTAGCGCTCTGCGGGTCTCTTGCCAAACACGTTCAGCGACCAGATGTTCCAGTTCGCCTTCAGCACACATTCGGCGCATCAGGGTCAGGGTTTCCGGTGCAATGGTGAACCCGAGATCCGCAAACCGGGCTGCAAACCGAGCAACACGCAGGACGCGCAGCGGATCTTCCTGGAAAGCATCTGAGACGTGGCGCAGTAACTTGAGATCAAGGTCTTTCTGGCCGTTGTAAGGGTCAATCAACTGTCCGGATTCATCCTGTGCCATGGCATTGATGGTCAGGTCACGGCGCAGCAGGTCTTCCTCAAGTGTGATATCGGGCGAGAAACGGCAGTCAAAGCCCTGATAGCCATGGCCGCTTTTACGTTCTGTCCGTGCCAGTGCGTGTTCTTCATGGGTCTTGGGGTGCAGGAAAACGGGGAAGTCAGCGCCAACTTGCTCGTAGCCCTGTTGCAGCAGTTGGTCGGGAGTCGCGCCGACGACAACCCAGTCCTTGTCCTTGACGGGAATGTTGAGTAAGTGATCGCGAACAGCGCCGCCGACAAGATAGATTTGCATGATGTAACGAGTATCCAAAAACAACATCGGCGTACCATGAGTACGCCGATAACGGTTGGCAAGTCAGCTTGCCGCCAGTTTGTATTTAACTTTCCCGAAGGAAAGACGGAAGCCGGACTTAAAAGTTGACCCCCAGGTCAAATGCAGCACCGGCCTCTTTTTCCGGATCGTTTGGATTGGCCAGCAGTGCGATGTCCATATGCAGTACCCAAGGAGACAAGCCAAAACCAATTGAAACTACATCCGAATCAGCCAGGCTCATGTTGGTGCGGTAGCCCATTCGAAACTGCACAGAATCCCAGACGTCAAGCTCAGCGCCCAGTGCCGCGTACTGGGTTGGCGCTTCAAAAGCGATTGGATCGTTTTCGATCAAATCGACATCGAAGGCAACGGTTGTCCAGTCGCCATTAAAGGCAACCCCCGCACGCCATTGTGGATCCAGACTAATAGTCTGACTAGGGGCCATCAATCCTTCCGGGTTACCTCGGACCGGGGCGTCCTTGGTTTCGAATTCCTTGCCGATCAGGTTTTTGCCTACCACACCCACAATCCACTTGTTGGTGGAACCCAGGCGGAAAGACACACCAAGGTCGGCATTCACGTGAGTGAAGGTTTCTGACTGATCTTCAATTTCGTCGCGGTCGATATCTTCTTCGTTATCCGCTTCAGTTACGTAGTGGATGGTGGTGACTTTCTGCAGCTTTGGCGTCAGGCCGATAGCTACCTTGCGTTCACCAAACGAGAATTCACGAGACAGGGACAAACCAAATTCAGTAACTGCAGCGGCGAGTACTTCCAGTTTAGAACCCAGTTCCGGATCTTCAGCCTGATCCGACAACAAGCCATTTTCGATGATGAGAATTTTCTGACTGGCAGCGGTATCGACCGGATCCGAGCTGAAGTTTTGCAGGTCCTCGACACTGTCAACCAGGCCGACCAGTTGTGCGGCACTGATGTCGTTGCCTTGTTCCAGGCTGATCGCGATGGTATCAATGTCGCCGGATACTGACTGGGAGTTGCTGATCAATTTACCGGCTGCCTGGCCGTAAGCCTTGAGCAGGTTGTCATCTCCCTGGGAGTAGATGGCACGACCTGAGAACGTAACCTCGGTATTGTAGGTTACGGCTCCGGCGAAACTCTTGCCGGGGAAAGCCAGGCCGGCAGAAGCACCAAAGCGGCCACGAATGTTATCGCCTGATACCGAATTCAGTGCGTCACTCAAATCGCTGGTCAGATTATTGACCTTGCTCAGCTCGTCTTTTAGTTCGGACAACTTGGTGCTGAAATCCTTATTGGCTTCTTGCAGTTTGCTGGCCAATTGGTATCGATTGCCATTGTTCAGGTTTTTAAGCGCAGAAACGGCGTTGAACAATTCGTCGGTGGCGTTATCCAGATTTTCCAGCTTTTGATTGAAGTTGGTGGCGTTGCCGTCTTCAAACAGTGCTTCGAATTCCGGTACCAGATCGTCGTTGATATCGACAAAGGTATCGTAAATTTCGTCCTCGTCGGCGACGACAACTCCCAATGATGGTATTAACAGAGCGAAGTCATCGTCGTATTCGGCCTGAGACAGCAGAGACGGGTTGTAAGCCGGAGCATGGGCCCGGATGGCGCTGGCAACACCGGTGCTACCCATAGCAAGGCCACGTGCGTCCATAGGAAGGTAAGGCGTTGCTTGTGCGCTGGCGACGCCGAGGGCTGAGATGGTAACGGCAAGGAGAGATCGTTTGATCATGGCAAGTTTCCTGTTCCTGAGATACGTATCAAATAGTCCATTTGGCACATGTCCGGTGATTCATAACGATACACTGGCGTAATGCTCACCAAGGGTGCCCTGCGGTTATGGGTAATACTATTCCGTTTTAATGACGGTTGCACTGATCGTATTGAGAGATTACTCTCGAGGGGCTTGAATTGACCGAACCGAGTTCAAATTACATGACACCGATCCGTATTGCTTCACGACTGCTAATGCCTGCGATTCTGTGCCGAATGGTGTGGAAGGAATCTGTCTGTGCGGCGAGAAGAGGTGTTGGTCGGTAATCGGGAACACTTCAGGTCTTCATCAAAAAAGCCGCTATTACGCGGCTTTTTTTGTGGCTGCGAGCGGCATCTGGGTTTTTCAACGGATATCAAAGGAACCGTTATGTGGGTTGCAGCTGCGTTTATGGGAGTGGTGTTTATATGGTCAACGACGCCGTTGGCCATTCAGGCCAGTCAGGACAGTGTCAATTTTTTGATGGCACTGGCTTTGCGAGTCGTGATCAGCGCTGTGCTGGCTGTTCCCGTGCTGCGAATTATGGGACTGGGGTTGCCGCTTCACCGTGCTGCTTTGACCAGCTATCTGGCCGGAGCTGTCGGTGTTTACGGTGCGATGTTGTGTGTCTACTGGGGAGCCGCGTATCTCCCATCGGGTCTGATATCCGTGTTGTATGGGCTGAGTCCGATGCTGTCTGGAGCAATGGCGTATTGGTGGCTGGGGGAACGGGAATTGACGCCAGCCCGCATATTGGCCCTGGTGATTGCTGTAACTGGACTGGGCTTCGTTGTTGCCGGGCGTCTGATGCTGGATGAGATGGCGTGGCGTGGCATCGTCGGTACTTTGGTTTCGGTGTTTCTGTTTGCCGTGAGTGCGGTCTGGACCAAGGAATGCACCAAAAACAATGAGCGTAATCAGCAGGCACCATTACACCCTCTGCAACAAACGGCCGGAACCTTGTGGATGTCGTCGATTTTCTTTGCGTTGACCTTGGCTCTAACGGGAACCGGGTTGCCGCAGTACTGGAGTCAGACCAGCCTCATTGCGATTGGTTACCTGGCGGTTGCCGGTTCGTTGTTGGGGTTTGTTTTGTACTTTTATGTACTGAACCATTTATCTGCGGCGCGAGTGACCATGATCACCTTGATTGCACCGGTTCTGGCCGTGTTCTGGGGCTATTGGTTTATGGAAGAGGTGTTACTGGAAACCACGTTGCAAGGTGTGATTTTGTTACTCGGTGGTTTGGCAATGTATCTCTGGCCGGGTTATCTGGATCGCGTTTTCAGCCGCGTCTCCGGTTACAAAGCGGTGGAGAATCAGGAATAGCCTGAACATATAGAGTGGGCCAGAGCGGGAGAGAGGACGCTCGCTCTGATTGCCCACCGTGTAATGAACGATTCAGGTTGCACTGGTCGATGGGCAGCTCTGGCGAGCAATCTGGGAATCCTTGTCCCAGGTTTCCAGATGAATATCGAAGCCCCAGAGGTAATGCAGATGTTTCATGACTTCATGCACATCGGAAGCCAGCGGCGTCCCATCCTGCATGGTATGTCGTAACGTCAGTGACCGGTCTCCCTGCATATCCACTGACCAGATCTGAATGTTTGGCTCGCGAACCGACAAATCGTATTGGCGTGCCAGCATTTCCCGAACGGTGTGATAACCGCTCTCGTTATGTATGGCCTCCACCTTGTAATAGGACTTCTTGTCGTCGTCATAGAGACTGAACAGGTGGAATTCCCGCATCAGATGTGGCGATAAATACTGCTGCACAAAGCTTTCGTCCTTGAAGTTCTGCATCGCAAAGTGAATCGTTTCCAGCCAGTCTTTTCCGGCGATATCCGGGAACCAGGCCCGGTCTTCATCCGTTGGATGCTCACAAATGCGTTTGATGTCCTGATACATATTGAACCCGAGCGCGTAGGGGTTGATGCCGGAATAGTAAGGTGAGTCGAAGGTTGGCTGATAAACCACGTTGGTGTGTGAAGAGAGAATCTCCATCATGAATCCATCGGTGATTTTACCCTCGTCGTACAGGTGATTGAGCAGGGTGTAGTGCCAGAAAGTGGCCCAGCCCTCGTTCATGACCTGAGTCTGGCGTTGCGGATAAAAGTACTGTGAGATCTTGCGCACAATGCGGATGAGTTCTCTCTGCCAAGGTTCCAGTAACGGGGCGTTTTTCTCCAGGAAATAGAGGATGTTTTCCTGCGGTTCTTCCGGGAATCGACGTTCTCTCAGAGCACTGGCCTCGCCGGGTTTGGAAGGCAGCGTTCGCCAGAGATCATTCACCTGTTGCTGAAGAATGCGTTCGCGCTCGTTCTGGCGAACTTTCTCCTCGGCGGCAGAAATCGGGCGCGGGCGTCGGTAGCGATCCACACCGTAGTTTTGCAGCGCGTGGCAAGCATCCAGAATTTGTTCAACCGCTTCCTGACCGTGTTTTTCTTCACACTTGCGCACGTAATTCTTGGCAAACAGAAGGTAGTCGATGATGGAATCGGCATCGGTCCAGGTTTTGAACAGGTAATTGCCTTTGAAGAAGGAGTTGTGACCGTAGCAGGCGTGAGCAATGACCAACGCCTGCATTGCCATGGTGTTTTCTTCCATCAGGTAGGCAATGCAAGGATTGGAGTTGATCACGATTTCGTACGCCAACCCCATTTGACCGCGCTGATAGTTTTTCTGGGTGGCCAGGAACTGCTTGCCGTAAGACCAGTGGTTGTAACCAATGGGCATGCCGACGGATGAATAGGCATCCATCATTTGTTCGGCGCTGATGATCTCAATCTGATTGGGATAGGTGTCCAGACCGTAGCCTTCGGCTATTCGAGCAATTTCACTGTCGTAGGTCTGCAGTAACTCAAACGTCCAGTCTGAGTCCGTCGAAAGATAATGTCTCATACGGCCTCCTGATAACGTTCCTTGGCGAACAACTCTCTGAACACCGGATAGATATCCGCCGCATTTCGAATCTGGGCACAGGCAAATTTCTGGGCATTGGCTTGCTGGACGCCCTGGTAGGCATACCAGAGTGCCTGGTGTTCGTGTGGTGTGATTTCGACGTAGGCAAAGTGCTGGACGACGGGCAGCAGCTGGTTGGCCAGAATATCGGCACACAGCGGGCTGTCATCATCCCAGTTGTCACCGTCGGAAGCCTGTGCTCCATAGATATTCCAGCCGCCGCTCAGGTAACGTTCCTGAACGATGTCGTTCATCATTTTCAGCGCGCTGGAGACGATCGTACCGCCGGTTTCGCGGGAGTAGAAAAACTCTTCTTCATCCACTTCCTTGGCGCTGGTGTGATGGCGGATGAAGACGATTTCAATGTGTTCGTAGTTCTTCTCCAGAAACAGGTACAGCAACAGGTAAAAACGCTTGGCCAGATCCTTGACGTCTTGTGTCATGGAGCCGGACACGTCCATCAGACAGAACATTACCGCCTTGCTGGTCGGGACGGGGACCCTGACCTGATTGCGGTAGCGCAAATCCAGTTCGTCGATAAAGGGCAGTGCCCGCAAGCGTGCCTCCATATGAGCAATTTCGTCTTCCAGTACCTTGATGCGGAGTGAATCCGGCACTGGCTCGGCGAGTAACTGTTCCAGTTCAGTGCGCAACAACTTGAGTTTTTTGCGTTTGCCGGCGCCCATTCCAATGCGGCGAGCGTGGGCGTTGCGCAACGACTTCACAATCGACAGATTGTTCGGCGTACCTTCGGAGACAAATCCGGCTCGGCGGGTCTTGAACTCCTTGGATTGCGACAAGGACTTTTTGATCATGTTGGGCAACGCCAGATCATCAAACAGATAGTTCAGGAATTCCTCACGAGTGATGAAGAAGGTGAAATCGTCTTCGCCATCGCCCTGATTACTGGCTTTGCCAGAACCGCCACCACCACCGCCCCCCTGGGGTGGTTTGTCGAGCTGGTCGCCGGTATTGAACTGCTTGTTACCGGGCAGTACCCGGTGCTGTCGTCCTCCCTGGCCATGGTGAATGATGGGTTCATTGATGCTGCGTTCAGGGATACTGATGTTTTCCCCGCGCTCCATGTCGGTAATGGAACGATGGTTAACCGCGTCAGAGACCGCTTCCTTGATGTGCTGTTTGTAGCGCTTCAGGAACCGCTGGCGATTCACCATGCTTTTGTTCTTGCCGTTCAGGCGGCGATCAATAATGTAAGACATAGCTGCTCCCTGGACTCGGGCGAATTAGGGCTGGACCAGTCATAGTCCAGCCTGAAGCTCCCGTTCTTACTGGGACTTGCGAACGCGCAGGTACCATTCCGATAACAGACGAACCTGTTTCTCGGTGTAGCCACGTTCTGTCATTCGAGCGACGAAATCGTCGTGTTTCTTGCGATCTTCAGAGGACGACTTGGCCGAGAAGGAAATCACCGGCAGCAGATCCTCGGTGTTGGAGAACATTTTCTTCTCAATCACAGAACGCATTTTTTCGTAGCTCTGCCATGACGGATTGTTGCCGTTGTTATTGGCGCGAGCGCGCAGCACGAAGTTAACGATTTCGTTACGGAAGTCCTTGGGATTACTGATGCCAGCGGCTTTTTCAATTTTCTCCAGTTCTTCGTTGATGGACGTCCGATCCAGCATTTCGCCAGTTTCCGGGTCGCGGTATTCCTGATCCTGAATCCAGAAGTCGGCGTACAGCACGTAACG
>PBNY01000021.1 GCA_002723385.1 Oceanospirillaceae bacterium
CTCTTCCTTACCAAGGAAGTGCTCTACCTACTGAGCTATGTGAGCCGGTTATACGCTCGAAAACACCATCTCTTCTGACGACCTGGGCCAAAGACTGATAGGGCAGTTAGAACAACTTTTTTTAAGAACTAGTGGAGCGGGTAGCGGGAATCGAACCCGCATCATCAGCTTGGAAGGCTGAGGTTCTACCATTGAACTATACCCGCAAGCACATGACAGCCGACCTAGCTCAAACATCCTGTCGACGCTGAAACTGGATTCAGACTTCAGCCTTGCTCCAACAACGCTCTTGCCTGAGCATCGTCAAAATTTGGTGGTGGGGGCTGGATTCGAACCAGCGAAGCTTTCGCGTCAGATTTACAGTCTGATCCCTTTGGCCGCTCGGGAACCCCACCAAAGTGGCGCGTACTATATGTTTAGAACCGGGGGTCGTCAACACTTTTATAGTACTTTTTTTCTAAAAATATTGGTTAGCGGGCCAATTGCTCGCATTCGATCATTTTCCACTCAACATTCTGGTCATCAGCAGCTACACGGTTGCGCAAACGCTCACCAAACTCCGGGCTTACCGGAATTTCAAACCAGAATTCAGATTTCACTTCATCCTTGATACGAATTTCAGCCGGAATGCCATAATCACGAACACGCGCGACCAGCCCCTCTGCCGACTCCTTATTACGGAACAGCCCCAGAGAGACGCCTTCAGCCAGTTCACCCGAGGTAATGATGAAGCTGTCGATGGAACGACGCTGAAGATCTCTGAGGATCTTGCGTGCTTCCTGGCGGCTGCGACGCGGTGGAACGTGTACCCAGTATTCCTTTGGCTTGCCAGTCGCCAGCTCGGTGTTTTTGACCCGGGCGCGCAGCCCCAGTGACTGAGCTCTGGCAAGCGCATGGCGCGCATCGACATCTTCCGCGTAAGGCCCCAGCACGAAGCAACGCTGATGACGACGACCTGCAGCGGCTTCCCCTTTCTTTGGCAACACAATGTTGGCTTCCGTCAGCAGGGTAATGCGTTGACCACCCGAGTCGACCTCAACCGGTTCGTTATTGGGCACATACGATGAGCTTGAAGGGCTCTGCCACATAACCACCAGCAAGATCAGGTTACCGGCAATCAGGGTAAAAAATATCCAGCGCATAGGGTATCCAATCCGTCAAAGATAAGTTCCGGCCAGTACTCTTCGCCGACGGCTTGAGCCAGCCAACGTCCATCACCGCCGGTGACAAAGACTTCGTAATCAGGATGTTCGTTCAGAATATTCTGTATCAGGCTGACCTGTTGGCGCCTGACACCAGCCAGTACACATTGAACCGTGTCGGTTCCTGGCTCTAGCTGGCCTGAATCGGCTTCATCCGGATAAGGAATTACTCGTTCTGTATTCTGCCAGAGGGATTGTTGCGCCAATGTGAGACCCGGCACAATAAAACCGCCCTGATGGTGATTCTTCAGCGACAACAGATCCACCGTCAGTGCAGTCCCCGAATCCACGACCACCAAATTGCCTGTGGAATGGCTGCGCGCACCGATCATTGCCAGCCAGCGGTCAATCCCAAGACGCTCCGGTTTGGAGTAACAATGCACAAACCCCTGAAAGTCCGGCCTGGGTTCCGAAAGCCAGATCAGGCGCGAGCCAAACTGGTCGAACAGCTGGCTTTTCAGACCCGGGTTGTCACTGACGCTGGAAACCAGCACCTGAGCGACCTCCGGCCATTCCAGCCGGGATACTTCGGAATGGGCACAATCACCGCGTAAATAGACACCCTTGTCTGGCTGATAGCGCCACTTAATCCGGGTGTTACCGGCATCAATCAACAGAACGGACACTCAGCTCTCCTGCTACCACGACTTCAATACCGCGTTCGGTTTGCAGTAACAGCTCACCTTTCCGATTCACACCTTTTACCACGCCTTGTTTGCGCTCATTGGTGGAACTCAACATCACTTCCTTGCGATAGAAAATATCGCGCTCAGCCCAATAGCTCACCCAGGGGGCAAAGCCTTCGCGCTGGAATTCGTTCACCGCCCACAACAGCTGGTTGAGCAGCACACCGGCCACATCGTTGCGAGACAAGTCCGGGCAGTATTGCTTCAGGGCCGCCCATGGCTGTTCGATCTTCTCGGCGTCGCTGTCGCTCAAAGAAAGATTGAGACCCACGCCAATCACCACCTGACAATAGTTCGGCTGGCTTTGGGCACTTTCCAGCAAGATACCAGCCAGCTTGCGTCCTTCGAGATAGACGTCGTTCGGCCATTTCAGTCCGACCTGATCAATGCCCAGCTCCACCAGCGCTCGTTCAACAGCAACAGCGACCAGCAGGCTGAACCCTTCGAGATCCGCAACCTTGCCCGGCATGGTCACCAGCAGTGACAGGTAAATGTTCTTTCCGAATGGACTGACCCAGGAACGTCCACGCCGACCACGACCACCGGTTTGTTTCTCGGCCAGGGCCGCATAGCGTTTGCCCATATGGTCAGACGCCTGATTAAACAGATAGGTATTGGTGGAATCCGTATCCAGCAGGATATCCAGCCGGTCAATCGGATAAGTAATCCGGCTGCGCAGCACATCGTCGTCGAGCAACTCGATGGCATCCTGCAGACGGTAGCCTTTTCCTTTTACGGAGGAACAAGGGATATCCAGGTCTTCGAGCTTTTTCAGCTGCTTCCACACCGCCGCACGGCTGACACCCAGCGCTTGTCCCAGCTCGTCGCCAGAATGAAATTGGCCGTCCGCCAGCAGGGCCAGCAATTGCCTGAGCATAGTTCCACTCCATTATCAGAATGGCCGAGAATATATCAGAATGATGACATACGCCGTAGCCTGCGTGGCCTATATGAGCGAAAAGGCACCACAAAAACCGTGGGAATAACAATGAGTTAAATATCAGCGAGACGCCGATTGAAGTGAACCTCAATCGCACGGTGAATATCCCGCACTTCCGGGGTGCGTTCCGTATGCACCAGCATGATCAGCGACTGGGCATGCACCCGCTCGTCGCCGTCCGGGTGAGTAAACACTTCGCCGTCCTTGGCCACGTAAGCGAGTGGCGTACCGAGATTGCATTGCACCACCGCATTCACGATGTCAGCCCAGCGCTCGCCTTCCAGCCACACCGGATAACGTACCGCGTGGTCGTTGGCGTGGGTAAACATATCTTCAATGATGAGCTCAACGCCGGGTGCCACCATGGCTCGTACAATAATCTCCGGATAGGAACGAATCGGCCGCAGGATGGTTTTGATATTCAAATCCCGCAGTCGGGAGCGATTCAGATCATCGACACACTCGACGATAACCCGTGGTCCCAGATGCAACTCAAACAGGCGATAGCAAATATCAAAGGTATAACTGTCGCTATCCGTGGAGTACTCGTCCTTGGCCAGCACCACAATGTGCTTTGAACGCTCGGCCCCAGCGCGCTTGAGATCATCCGGGCGACTGGCCAGCCCGGTGACATGCACAACCCCCAAACGACGCAGCGTGTCAGGCAAACCATCCGTGAAGTCTTCGTTCAACAGCAGAATCGGCGTATCTGCGTATTCACCGCTCACCCGGATCTGGGTGATCAGACGCATAAAATAGGCTTCGCGATTAAAGCGGGGCGAATTGATAATCAGAATGTGCTCGGCCATGTTCCAGTCCCAGTGTCCGGTTCGAATTCTTTCCCGCCGTGCAATACGGTAATCGACATAATCGCTGATCAGGAAGGTCATCAACGTAATGCCACAACCGTACATCAACACGATGGTCGCCAGCTGCCCCAGCGGCGTGGACGCCGACAAATCGCCATAGCCCACGGTCGTCAGGGTGGTGAAAGTCAGCCAGATCGCCGACCACCAGTGCATCCCTTCCAGATGCACCATCGCCACCGAATGCAAACCAATGAACAGCACCAACGTCGACAACGTGCGCATCAACGCCCGCAGGATATTGGATTCCGTCTGGTAGACCGCGTGACGCACACGACGGTGGTGGCTGATAAATCGGGTAACGGCTTTCATATCCGCATCATAAACGCAAACACAGAAAGCCGGGCAATCCAGACGACTCCTTCAATACATCAATGTCGATTTTTTTGACTTTGGTACACTGGCCGCCAATTGATTCTGACAACAGTAAGGAAAGCCAATGGCATACCACATTTACGGCATCGGTAATGCGCTGGTCGATAAAGAGTTTGAAGTAGACGACGCCTTCTTTGAAAAGGCTGGCATTGAAAAGGGCCTGATGACCCTGATCGACGAAGACAAACTGCACCAGTTACTGGGCACGCTCACCGCAGAATACGGTCTTAAAAAACGCGCCAGCGGTGGCAGTGCCGCCAACACCATCATTGCCGCCACCTACTTCGGCGCCAAAACCTACTATAGCTGTAATGTGGCCAGTGACGAGCCGGGCGAGTTCTACATGAACGACATCCAGACCGCAGGCGTCGACACCAACCTGGGCTTCGAACGTGACGAAGGCACCACAGGCCGCTGTCTGGTGATGGTCACCCCGGATGCCGAACGCACCATGAACACCTTCCTCGGCATTACTGCCGACCTGAACGACAGCCACATTAATGAAGAAGCCATCGCCCAATCCCAGTACGTCTATATAGAAGGCTATCTGGTTACCGGTGACGATTCCCGCGCGGCGGCCTGCAAGGTGCGTGACCTGGCCCGTAAACACGGCGTCAAGGTTGCCTTTACCTGCTCTGATCCGGCCATGGTGCAATACTTCCGTGACGGCGTGCTGGAAGTCATGGGTGAAAAAGTCGACCTGCTGTTCTGCAACCAGCAGGAAGCCATGCTGCTGACCGAAACCGACACTCTGGAAACAGCCATCGAAGCGCTGAAAGCCAAAGCCGATACCTTCGCCATCACCACCGGTGCCGACGGCGCACTGGCATGGGATGGACAGGCGCTGCACCAGATTGCACCCAATCCCGTCAAAGCCATCGACACAAACGGCGCTGGCGACATGTTCGCCGGAGCCTTCCTGTATGGCCTGACTCACGGATACGACTACGCCACCTCAGGACGACTGGCCTCCGCCGCATCCTCCCGAGTGGTCAGCCAGTTTGGTCCGCGCCTGGAAACCAACCAGCATCTGGATCTGAAAGCACTACTGGAAGGCTAAAACGGCCTCTGTATAGCCGTTACAGACGGATTCCCTTCCTGCTGACCACAAGAAGGGAAATCCACATGAGGCTACTGATTCAAACGGAATTGTTCCGTAGCCACTTCCAGCAAATGCTCGTAACTTTTCAGATTGTCATTTAGAACCTTGTCCCGACCGGCCACGACCAGCGTTGGTGTCGACCGAACCTGAAAATACAGCCCCAGTTTCTGAATCCGGTTCAGCGCCGTATCCATCTCCGGACTGAATAATTTGGCACTCAGCTCCTGCGCCTCGTAGCCCAGCGACGTCAACCAGCCCATTAACGCGGCCTGACGCTCTTCCGGTGTCCCCTGATTCCCCAAAGCAGCCACTTGCTCAAACAAGGCATAATGCTGGGTTTTAAAATCCTCACGTTCTTTCAACAGATAATGAATACGTGCCTGAAGGGCGGTTTCCTCACTCCACACCACCGGCAAGTACTCCACTGAAATACCTTCTTTCTCAGACCAGCCATCGATCAAAGGCGCAAACGCCTGGCAGTGTGAACAGCCATAACTGAAAAACTCAGCCACCGACGACTCCAAACCGGAATAATCCTTGTACGGAGAAAAGGATTTCACATGAGACACCGGCTCAGCCGAGGCGGAAGAAGAATCGGAAGCCGTCGATTCAGCAGCGGGCGTACCGGAGTCAGAACAGCCGGATACCAACAAGAAAGACGACAACGCCAGGGCAACACCGGTGCGAAGCGAGAAACTACGAGCCATAAATAACGTCCTGAAGAGCAGAATAAGTCATGAATAACGCACCATTCTAGGCGAAACCCCGATTATGGGTTACACACATTATTTGCTTGTCGCTGTTATCGTTCAGTCTCCTGCCAACCACACCCTCAAATTCACCTTCACCAGGTCGATGCCTGCCACGCTGCCATTCAGTCCCGGGAGAATCCGCACTCGTCCTGTGACATGGCAACAACTGAACAAAAAACAACCAATCTGTAGACAGCAACCGTAACCCGAGCCTTACAGACAAGTGTCTTCAACTTACGCCCAAACTTATCCACAGATTTTGTGGAAAGACCGCCATCTCTGCGTCATATATTGATGGAAAATTCCTGACTTACGCACACGCTGCCGGATCGATTATTTGTCTAACAATCGATAGCAACGCCACTGATTGCCTGCCAGGGTGTTAACTTATTGAAAAATGGCTAAAAACCGCTATCAGCACCGAAAAAAGGTACAGGTTGGCTTATCCACAAATAAGAAGCCGTTCCGTTTATTGCGTGAATTTATTCACAACTCCCGACATTTTTTGCAGTTTCGAGAAAATACCATTGCCTGTGCATAACGGAACGATTGCGCTCAGAAGCCTGTCCGATTGCGCGTTGGATACTGATGTATGAACCACATCAAACGCCAAACTGGATAAAGCGCACAACCAGTCCATTTGGCATGACACATGCCATAACAGTTATGAAGTTTTCTTGTTTTTGTCTGTCTATTCCTGACCATGGAGGCGCTTTTATGACCCCGCGATGCAAACACTTTCATCGAACCTGTTTACGTCATTTCAGCCTGATAGTGGCGCTGCTGATGTCAGCACCACTCTCGCAAGCCGAAGAAGTACTGGCCGCCGTTGCGTCCAATTTCACAGCGCCGATGAAAGAGATCGCCAGGCGCTTTGAAGACACCAGCGGTCACAAGCTGACGGTATCGCTGGGTTCGTCGGGGAAGCTGTTCGCCCAGATCCGTCACGGCGCACCGTTTGATGTGTTTCTGTCAGCCGATCAGGAAAAACCGCAGAAACTGATCGCTGCCGGAGCGGCGCAGGCAGACAGCCAGTTCACCTACGCTCTGGGACGCCTGGCGCTCTGGAGCGCTCAAACCGATGTGGATCCCCTGCAAATGCTGAAAGCCGGGGATTACCGGCGTCTGGCGCTGGCCAATCCCCGACTCGCTCCCTATGGTGAAGCGGCCAAACGCACTCTGGAACATTTGAATGTGGCCAACGCGGCTCGGCCCAAACTGGTGACTGGCGAGAACATCAATCAGACCTGGCAATTTGTTTCCACCGGCAATGCCCAACTGGGTTTTGTGGCGCTGTCACAGATCATGCCCAACGGCGAGCTGAGCAACGGCAGCGCCTGGGTCATTCCAGCCGACCATCATCAACCGGTAAAACAGGACGCGGTGCTGCTGTCCCGCAGTACCAGCAACCCGGCTGCTGTCGCCTTGCTGGCGTTTTTGCGCAGCGAGGAAGCCGCCGCCATCATTAAACGATACGGCTACGACATGCCTTAGCAGGCTGTCAGAGCGCGCTGAAACAAGTGTCGTAAAACTGACACATGAATAAGAGTGTGCCAATTCGTTCTGTCGGGTTTACGACACTCGAACACCCAAAAACAGATAAATCCTTATAAATCAACAAGTTATAATTTTCTTGTCGACGGCATAACTCCTGCAATTCTCTACCCAGGTTCCCCCTATTGGTTTCCCACGAGAGTTTCAGGAGTTTTCCATGGCGAAAATCGGACTTTTCTTTGGCAGCAATACCGGAAAAACCCGGAAAGTGGCCAAGATGATCAAGAAAAAATTTGATGATGACGAGCTGCTGGCCAAGCCGCTGAACGTTAACCGCACCACCGCAGAAGAGTTTGCGGCTTACGAGTTCCTGATTATCGGTACGCCGACGCTGGGAGACGGTGAGTTGCCCGGTTTGTCTTCCGACTGCGATGCAGAGAGCTGGGAAGAGTTTCTGCCAAAGATCGAAGACACCAGCTTTGAAGGCAAAACCATTGCCATCTTCGGCCTGGGTGATCAGGTGGGTTACCCGGACGAGTTCCTCGACGCCATGGGCGAACTGCACGAATTTTTCACCGAACGCGGCGCTGCCTTTGTGGGTGAGTGGCCAACTGACGGATACGAGTTTGATGCGTCAGAAGCGGTCGTTGATGACAAGTTTGTTGGGCTGGCACTGGATCTGGACAACCAGACTGGTCTGACAGAAGAGCGATTGACTGCCTGGTTAGCGCAGATCGCACCGACGTTTGGTTTGCCTGTCTGAGGGCGGGCTGAATGTTGAGAGTTCCATCCCGGTATTATTCTTAATACTGACTCCTCGCTTGGCGCAGCCAACCGGCTGCGTCCTTTTTACTGCATCTGCTTCTTTATTGTCCCTGCCCGTTTGCCGTCTCTTCTTTTAGCCCCGGAATTACTATTTTTGATGCATAACCGCGCCCACGAAAAACGGTGGGATACATCCCTAGAGGACAACTCCCATCCCAGCCATGCAGAATCGAAAAGGCGACCATGGGAGGTCGCCCCTACGAAAAACGGTGAGATAAAACCGTAGATACCAGATCACACCCCGGCTCGGCAGAACCGAAAAAGGCGACCATGAGAGGTCGCCTCTACGAAAAACCATGAAATAAAACCGTAGAGGCCGGATTCCATCTCAGCCCGGCAGAATCCAAAAAGGCAACCATGGGAGGTCGCACCTGCAAAAACAATGGAATAAAACCGTAGGGGCCGGATTCCATCTCAGCCCGGCAGAATCGAAAAAGGCGACCGCGGGAGGTCGCCCCTGCGAAAAACCATGGAATAAATCCGTAGGGGCCGGGTCCCACCCCGGCCCGGCAGAATCCAAAAAGGCGACCGTGGGAGGTCGCCCCTACGAAACACGGTGAGATAAAGACGTAGATACCAGATCACATCCCGTGCCGGCAGTATCGAAAAAGGCGACCATGGAAGGTCGCCCCTGCGAAAAACCACGAAATAAATCCGTAGATACCAGATCACATCCCGTCCCGGCAGAACCGAAAAGGCGACCATGAGAGGTCGCCCCTGCGAAAAACCATGGAATAAATCCGTAGGGGCCGGGTCCCATCCCGGCCCGGCAGAACCGAAAAAGGCGACTTGGGAGGTCGCCCCTACGAAAAACCATGGAATAAATCCGTAGGGGCCGGGTCCCATCCCGGCCCGCCGGGAATCGCGATTGGCGTTTAAAAACTCGCTTTCATAGGTTCCGGCAGGGCTTCCGGTTCTGCTGCATCAACCGTGTCATCACAATCGGTTTGCACCACCACGCGGGTTTGTTCGTTCTCTGTGATGGTCTCGACCCGACAACGCTTGAGGCCCGCTTTGGATGGCAGTTCAAACATGGTCGGTAGCAGCAAGGTTTCCAGCATCGCCCGCAAACCACGTGCTCCGGTACCGCGCTTCACCGCTTCTTCGGCAATGTGTGTCAGCGCCTCATCAGAGAATTCGAGCTCGACATTCTGGTAGGCAAACAGGTGCTGGTACTGGCGGGTCAGGGCATTCTTGGGTTCGAGCAAGATACGTTTGAGGCTGGCGACATCCAGGTCTTGCAGGAAGGTAATCACCGGGAAGCGTCCAATGAATTCGGGAATCAGGCCAAACTGAAGCAGGTCATCCGGTTGCAATGCTTCGAGCAACTGCGACGATTGCGCATCCTGATCGTCATTGCTGAGTGCGGCATTAAAGCCAATACCCGTCTGTGGCGGATACAGGCGTCGTTCCACCAGCTCGGTCAGACCCGGAAAAGCGCCGCCGACGATAAACAGAATGTGACTGGTATCCAACACCACTTCTTCACCGCCTTCGCGACGACCGCCCTTCGACACCCGGAATTCGCTGCCTTCGACCATTTTCAGCAGCGCTTGCTGCACCCCTTCACCGGACACATCACGTACGCCCATGTTGGATGATCCGCGCTTGGCCAGCTTGTCGATCTCGTCGATGTAAACAATGCCCCACTGAGCCGCATCGGCGTTGCCTTCGGCGGCATCCAGCAAGCGCTTCAACAGGGTATCAACGTCTTCTCCGACGTAGCCCGCCTGGGTCAGGGTGGTGGCGTCACCGACAATAAACGGCACACCGATGATGCGCGCCAGCGTTTTAACCAGCAGGGTCTTGCCCGAGCCTGATGGCCCGACCATGACAATGTTGGATTTTTCCAGCTCGACACCTTCACTGGCGCCGTTGATGTTGAATTCGGTCTCATTGCCTTGCATTCGCAAGCGCAAATAGTGATTGAACACCGCGACGGCCAGCGTTCGCTTGGCGTCATCCTGACCAATGATGTACTGATCCAGAAACGACTTGATCGCCACCGGTGTCTTTAGTTCAGGTTCCGTCAGCGCCTGCTGGCGGCCCCAGGTACTGGTGACCTGAAACGCCAGTTTCACGCATTGCTGACAAATGTGGCCGTTGTTACCGGCGATCAGGGGAACCTGGGGAGATTTTTCCAGCCCGCAAAAGGAACAGGTGGGTACCCTAGATGAACTGTCGGTCATGGCTGTGTCTCCTGTTTGGACGATCCCGGTTTGGCACTTGTCATACTGGAAGTAGCTGTGCTGGAACTGGCCGCAGAAGACTGCATACATTCCGCCAGCCACTGGCGCTGAATACGGCGATCCTGCTGCTCCTGCAGGCGTTCAATCAACCCTTCCACCACGTCGTCCAGTGGTGCCGTGCCAGAGGGCAATATGTGATCACACATCAGTACGTGCCAGCCCAGTTCAGTACGTACCGGCAACGACGATTCACCCGGTTTCATCTGGAACAGCTGTTCTTCCAGTTCCGGATACAGCACTCCGCGTGGTACATCACCGAGCCAGCCTCCGTTCATGGCGGTTGGGCATTCCGAGTGTTTCAGTGCCTGATCGGCAAACCGGTTCGGGTGTTTTTCGATACGGCTGGCGATCTCACTGATACGTCGCTCGGCGGTTTGCTCGTCGTTGCCTTCAAGCTGGTCATTCACCGTCAGCAGGATATGCCGTACACCGCGTCGTTCCGGGCGCTGGAATTTCTCAGGGTGCAGGTAATAGAACATACTGGCATCGGTCTCATTGACCCGAACCGCCTTGCTGGCCACCAGCTCCAGCACACTCTCGACCCTCAGGCTGCGTTCCAGCTGCTGCGCCAACTCAATCTCATCCATCCCCAGCCCAATCAACGCTTGCTCGAAGTCCTGTTCGGATTCATACCGCTCGCGTACCTGATCCACGGCCAGCTTGAGCTGACTGTCGGGAACGCTGACTTGCAGGGCTTCCGGTGTTGCCAGCACCCGCACTTCCAGCGCTTCTTCGTGTTTGGCAATACGCTCGACTTCTTCACGCTGACTGGCGTCCAGAGCCGTGGGTGCCGCACCAAAGCGTTCCGATGCGATGCGCAGAAAACGGTATTCCTGAGCGGCAGATGGATGCTCTCTGGATGAATGATCTGGGGATGTGTTCATGCGGAATCTCCTCCGGCAGCTGTTGCCGCTGTGGGTTCGGTTCCCTCCGCTGTTTCAGGACGGTCAGCCAGCGCCGACTCGGGAACGGAAAAGGTGCGACCGGAGAAGCGGACGTGATACGTGATGGCGGTTTCGTCCCTGAGCACCCTCTCAATTTCGCCTTCACTGCCCGCTTCGACCACCACGTTTCCTTGCACGGCCAGGGAAATGCGGCTGATCACCCGGTCGCGAAACTCGTAGCGATTGTCGATCCAGGGCGCATCGGCAGGAATCAGCTCTTCTTCCCGACAGCCCACGGTTTTGCCAGAATCCAGAAAATGGACACGGTAAATCAGCTGATCCTGCAAGTAGGTACCCACGTCGTACACACAGCCGATGGCACCTCGCTTCATCAGCAGTTGCCCTACCTCCTTGCCAGGATACGTGCCGTCGTTACGGACGTTGCGGATCAGGCGCACTTCATCGCCGTATTCGTAAGCAGGTTTCATCGCTGGTCTCCCGTTTTCAGCTGAGAGAATCCAGTGGCACAAACGTGGTTTGCGGTTCGTGCATGTGGAATACCTTGAAGACTTTCTCAGTCAGCGCATCAGACTCGACAAAGTCCTGATAGGCCTGGGCCAACAGTGCCTTGTAAACCGCTGCCTGAGCCGATTCATTGCCTTCGTGTTCTGCCAGCGCATCACCGCTTTTGCCAAGGTAATCGTGGAAGCGCTGCATGATGTGCAGGCGATTGACGTGCACCACAGAGGCGTCAAACGGGATCTCGAAGTACTCCAGAAAATCCTCGGCTGAGACCAGCTCGTCCAGTGCTTCATCCAGTGTCAGTTCATCAGTCATTGCATCACCCTCTTGTCAGGACACTAACGGTTGGCTGGAAGCATCGCTTTCTTTCGCGGCTGCTACCCCAACCACATTCAGCAAGGCGCGGGCGCTAAGCCGGTCCTTGCTGTCAAACTCCACCACCTTGTTGAGCATGGCGACGGCGGTATCCCGTCGTCCCAGTCGCAGGTTCAGGTACGCCGCGCCTTTCAGCGCCAGCAGGTAAAAACGCACCTTGGTAAACGATTCCACCACGCCATTGGCGAGATGGTTGAAGGACAGCGTCTGCCAATCAGCCGGAAAACCGATTTCCGGGCCAACCTGTGCCATCACATCGGCCGCAATTCCCAGGGCTTCTTCAAGACGGTGCTGGTAGTAATAGAACCGATACAGAGCTACCAGCACCGACAGGTTGTCGGGCTCCATTTGCCGCGCCTTGAGCAAGGGGGCTTCTGCCTCGCCCTCGCCATATTCTCGGGCGGCCTGATCCAGCAGCTGTTGAACCGGCTCTGACACCGGGTCATCGAAGTACATCCGCTGGCCTTCAAATTCGTGCAAGTCCATAGTGCTTTATCCCATCAGACGGGTTGCTGTTGTTGTTTTCGAGGTCAAGTTCAGGGCGACGCGACCACCAGGACAATCCTGCTCACACACCTGATTGTCGGCTTCACAATCGCTGTAGCGTTCTTCGGCGCTTTTTTGCGTCACCATGGCTTCCAGTACATCGATGCGTTCCATCATGCAGGCCATGGCCTTGCCCACCGGATCCGGGATCAGGTGATGATCAAGATCGATTCCGAAGGGATTGAGTTGTCCGGCTTCACGGATATGAACGACTTTTCCGGGAATCCCAACCACAGTGCAGCCTTCCGGCACATCTTCCACCACCACCGAGTTGGCACCGACCCGTACGCCATCCCCCAGCTCGATATTGCCCAGCACCTTGGCTCCGGCGCCGATCATCACGCCATTGCCCAGAGTGGGATGACGCTTGCCCTTGTTCCAGCTGGTGCCGCCCAGCGTGACGCCGTGATACAGGGTGACGTCATCACCGATCACAGCGGTTTCGCCAATCACCACACCTGCGCCGTGGTCAATAAAGAAACGCGCGCCGATGCTGGCTCCGGGGTGAATATCGACGTTGCTGAAAAAGCGTCCGATAAAGGCCAGGAAACGGGCCCCAAAGCGCCAGTTATGACGCCACAGCCAATGGCTGACGCGATGAAACAGCAGCGCATGAACACCGGGGTAGGTCAGCACCACTTCCAGCCAGTTGCGCGCCGCCGGATCACGTTCGAATACGCTACCGACGTCTTCACGCCACTGGTGCCAGAACGAGGGCATCAGGCGTTGAGTCGTTGAGGCGGACATAACGATGACTCCACTGCCGAAAGGCGGTTAATAGTGTGAAAGAAACTGGCCAACTCGGCGTTGGACGGTGCTCGCTTGCGCTCGGTAACCAGTGTCCTGACCTGTTGCAGCAGTGCGGGCAGCTGCCATTTCTGTGGTTCGATGCCCATGGCCCGATAGGCCAGCATCAGTGCGTGGGTGCCGGAGTGTTTACCCAGCACCAGATTGTGTTCGCGTCCCAGCTCGTGCGGATCGAGCCCTTGATAGTTACGACGGTCCTTGAGCAGGCCATCGACATGGATACCGGCTTCGTGGGTGAAAACCCCGGCTCCGACGATGCTCTTGTTCCAGCTGATCTGGCGGCCAGACGCCTGCTCGACCAGCTCGGAAATACGCGACATCGAACGGGTGTCCACACCGGTTTCAATACCGTGCAGGTTCTTCAGCGCCAGCACACATTCTTCCAGCGGGGCATTGCCTGCCCGCTCGCCGAGACCGTTCACCGTGGTATTGATGTGGGTGGCACCGCCCTGTACCGCCGCCAGGGTATTGGCCGTGGCCAGGCCGTAGTCGTCGTGGGCGTGCATCTCCAGTTCAAGATCGGTTGCGGCGCGCAACTGCTGGAAAATGCCCAGCAATCGGAACGGCTCCATAATGCCGACGGTGTCGGCAAACCGAACCCGACAGGCTCCGGCTTCACTGGCGACATCGGCCAGCTGGATCAGGAAATCCGGATCGGCACGTGAGGCGTCTTCCATACCGACACAGACCTCAAACCCCAGCGTCCTGGCGTCGCAGATCATGCGAGCACTGTGTTCCAGCGCCCAGTGACGATCCTTGCCAAGCTTGAACTGCAACTGCTGATCCGACACCGGCAGCGACAGATCCACCATCTGAATTCCCAGCCCGCGTGCGGCCTGCAGATCATGATCAAACATCCGACACCAGGCCAACAGGCGCGTCGGCAGCTTCAAGCCGGCAATGGCACGCATCACATCGCGTTCTTCATCGCCCATGGCCGGAATACCGATTTCCAGTTCCGGCACACCCATCTGGCTTAGCTGGCGGGCAATTTCCAGCTTTTCTTCGGCGCTGAATGCCACCCCCGCGCTTTGTTCGCCATCGCGCAGCGTGGTGTCATCAATAACAACCGATGGTTTTGCCGTGTCGGCTACACCGGGTTTCGATGTCTCTGGCTCGGATGTTTCTGTGTTCATGATCAGGCCCTCAAAAATGCGTCAGGCGTAAACCGGTGCAAAGGCTTCTTCAGGATTTTCAATCGGACCACCATCCCCCCAATACGGCGACAGCTTGCGCAGCTGCTCCACGATGGGAGGAACGGCTTCGATCACCCGTTCGATTTCTTCCGGTGTGGTGTAGCGACTCAGGGAAAAACGTACCGTGCCGTGCGCAGCGGTATAAGGAATGCCCATCGCTTTCATCACGTGGGACGGTTCAAGCGAACCGGAGGTACAGGCTGAACCGGACGAGGCAGCAATGCCCTGCTTGTTCATCAGCAGCAGAATGGCTTCGCCTTCGATGTACTCAAACGCAATATTACAGGTGTTAGGCAAGCGATTATCCGGGTCACCGGTCACAAAGCTGTGGGGCACTGCCGCCAGAATGCCTTCCTGCAAGCGGTCACGCAGTTTGGCAACTTCGGTGTTCTCATATTCCATGTGCTCCAGTGCCAGGTCACAGGCTTTGCCCAGGCCGACAATACCAATGGTGTTCTCGGTACCGGCACGACGACCGCGCTCCTGGTGGCCACCGCGCAGCAGTGGACGGAATCGCACACCACGGCGCAGATACAAAACGCCTACCCCTTTGGGGGCGTGCAACTTGTGACCGGAGAGCGACAACATGTGGATCTTGCTGTCGGCCAGGTTCATTGGGATTTTGCCCACCGCCTGAACTGCATCGGTGTGAAACATCACGCCCTTGGCATCGGCCATCTCAGCCATCTGCTCCACCGGGAAAATGGTGCCGGTTTCGTTGTTGGCCCACATCACAGACACCACCGCGACCTGGTCGGTCAGCAAGCTGGCGTACTCGTCCAGATCCAGACGGCCCTTGTTATCCACCTTGAGGTAATGAACGGTGTAGCCCTCGGTTTCCAGGAATTCGCACAGTGTCAGTACCGCCGGGTGTTCAACCACCGTGGTAATAATTTCCTTGCGCTCTGGCTGGGCTTTCAGTGCCGACAGAATCGCAGTGGAATCGGATTCCGAACCACATGAGGTGAAGATGATTTCCGAATCGTGCTCAGCCCCCAGGATGGTCTGAATCGATTTGCGCGCTTTCTTGATCGCAAATCCCACCTTGTTGCCAAAGTTGTGCAGCGACGAAGGATTGCCGAACTGCTCGGAGAAATACGGCTGTACCGCGGCCACTACTTCCGGGTCACACATGGTGGTGGCGTTATTGTCGAGATAAATATCAGCCATGATTATGCTCCTGCGATCTCTACCGGACGTTCTGATTCCGGGATGACTTTGACGAACTCACCCAGCTCTTCGATCATCTTCTGCTGCACCCCGCCCAGGGTCATGGCCGCCATCTGGCAACCGGAACAGGCTCCAACCAGCTTGACGTAGATGTTCTTGCCTTCGACATCCATCAACTCCACATCACCGCCATCGGCTTGCAGCGCAGGACGCAGACCTTCGAGAATTTCCTGGATTTTCAGAATGCGCTTAACACCCGTTAGCTTGGCGGGAGCCGCTTCTTTTTCAGCCAGATTCACAAAGCCTTCTTTCTTGCCAACTGCGCCCGGCGTGAAGGTTTCGCCACGAGCAGCCAGTTCTTCGGCAAGAATATTTTCGATACCTTCATGACAAGAGGAACAACCACCACCGGCTTTGGTGTAGTTGGTGACTTCTTCGACGGTGGTCAGGTTGTTGGCCTTGATGGTGTCGCGGATCATCACGTCGTCGATGGCGAAGCACTTGCACACCAGCGCACCTTCCTCGTGATCATCCACCCACTCTTCACCGCGATAATCGGCCACAGCGGCTTGCAGGGCTTCACGGCCCATCACCGAGCAGTGCATTTTTTCCGGTGGCAGGCCATCGAGAAAATCAGCGATGTCCTGGTTGGAGATTTCCAGCGCCTGATCCAGCGTCTTGCCCTTGACCATCTCGGTCAGGGCCGAAGATGACGCAATGGCTGAACCGCAGCCAAAGGTCTGGAATCCGGCGTCCAGAATGATTTCAGTGTCTGCATCCACTTTCAGAGTCAGTCGCAAGGCGTCGCCGCAACTGATGGAACCCACATCACCAACGGCGTTCGCTTCCGCGACAGCACCGGCATTTTTGGGGTTGTAGAAATGCTCTTTAACGGTTTCTGAATAATCCCACATGGTGTCTTTCCTCGGGCTAATCGCTGCTTGTGTCAGGTAATTGATGTCATTGAAAAGCGATCAGCTATCAACAGCTGAACGACTTGCCACAGCCGCAGCTGTTGCTGGCGTTAGGGTTTTCGAACTTGAAGCCGCTGCCATCCAGGCCATCGACGAAATCGACGATGACGCCATCGAGCAAAGGTGCGCTGTTTTCATCCAGCAGTACCTTGAGGCCGTCAAACTCGACCACCTGGTCGGCCTGATCGACTTCTTCTTCCAGCTTCATGCCGTACTGAAAACCGGAACAGCCACCGCCCTCGACCTTGATTCTCAGGCCAGCCATCGGGTTTTCTGCGTTATCGATAAAGCGTTGAACCGCTGCTACAGCACTGTCAGTCAGTGTGATCATCTTTTGCCTCCTGTGACCTGGGGGGAACCTCGCTGTTGGAGGTTCGAAACAATTAAGTCTTTCCTGTTACATCAGCTGCAACCCATATGCCACGCGGTGCTGGTAGGAGTTTTTCTTTATTTATCAGCAAGTTAATAACGACATAGGAACTGACACAGGTGTCGCAAAGAAAACCGCGACAATGGCTTTGTCGCAGTTGCTACAAGCCCAAAGTCAAAGGGGATGGGACGAGGAATCGGGCTAGGGAATTGGGCCGGGGTGAGACCCGGCCCCTACGATGATTTCTGGATAAAACGAGGAATTTGCGTAGGGGCGGCTTCCCACGGTCGACCGAATCGGTAAATTGGCCGGGAAATCGGGCTGGGGGGAGACCCGGCCCCTACGATGATTTCTGGATAAAACGAGGAATTTGCGTAGGGGCGACCTCC
>PBNY01000022.1 GCA_002723385.1 Oceanospirillaceae bacterium
ACCCGAATGTCGCGAGACATGGCCATGACCATTTTCTGGAAGTTTTCGGCCTGGGCTTCTTTCTTGTCTTCGAAATGGATGTGGGTCAGCTTGGATACACCATCAACCAGTTCAGTGACGGTTTTGCCGAACTGAGCCTCCAGCGCATTGGCAGGAATACCGGTGTCTTCAATCACGTCGTGGAGCATCGCGGCCATCAGGCTCTGATGATCCAGCTGCATATCCGACAGGATATTGGCAACGGCCAACGGATGGATGATGTAGGGTTCGCCGCTACGACGACGCTGGTTGATATGAGCTTGCTCGGCGTAAAAATAGGCGCGCCGAACTTGCTGTATCTGGTTGTAACTCAGGTAGTGGGAGAGACGCTCTGACATCGCATCCAGTGTGGGCATAGGTACCTCGTGCTAAATCACTCACCGGGTGGCAGTCCCGGTTTCCATCGCCTCCCCCTGGAACCAACCTCTAACAGATCAGTATTGTTCTTCCTGAGCGGCCTTTTCTTGCGCGGCCATGGTGGCAGGAGTAACCAGATCTTCAGCGATTTCGCGCAGGGCGATGACGGTCGGCTTGTCGTTTTCTTCTGGAACCAGAGGTTCTGCGCCATCAACTGCAATCTGGCGAGCGCGCTTTGTCGCCAGCATGACCAGCTCAAAGCGGTTATCAACGTGATTCAAACAATCTTCAACAGTTACGCGTGCCATAGTTATCCTACGTAGTCGGTTGGTTAGTCAACTGGTTCTCGGCCCGGTGAATCTTGGCCAAGAGGAAATCTGACGGGACCGGCCATTCTACTGCCATCTGTACAAAAATAAAGCAAAACCGGGCTTGGACTGTGTCCGGTTTCGCTTCCGGGGAAAGATAGGCAATGAATCAGCTGGCAGGCTCTTGCAACAATGTCGCGAGAGTTGCCTGATGACGCAGTTGTTGGGCTGCCAGACGATGGCGACGGGCGATCACGATGGCGCGCAGCTCTTCCAGCGAGTTATCGAAATTATCGTTGATGATCAGGTAATCGAACTCGCCGTAGTGGCTCATTTCTGAACGGGCATCACGCATGCGACGAGCGATGGTTTCTTCGTCATCCTGACCGCGATTGCTCAGGCGCTCCTGCAAGGCTTCAATGGAAGGTGGCGCAATAAACACCGACACCGCATCGGGCATCAGTCGGCGAACCTGCTCCGCACCCTGCCAGTCAATTTCCAGAATCACATCGCGACCGGCAGCCAGCTCGGATTCCACCCAGCGCTGGGAAGTCCCGTAGAAATTGTCGAACACCTGGGCGTGCTCCAGGAACGCGCTTTCGCCAATCAGCTGCTGAAATTCATCAACGCTGACAAAGTGGTAAGCCACACCGTTTTCTTCGCCCGGACGTGGGGCGCGAGTGGTGTGAGAGACCGACACGCCAATGTGACGGGTGGTCTTGAGCAGGGCATTAACCAGGCTGGTTTTGCCCGCGCCGGAAGGCGCAGAAAAGATAAACAGGGTACCAATCATGGCTGGCGAGGTAGACATATCGACTCGTGGAAGGCTGGTGACTGAAAAAGCGGGTACAAGCCACCAAGTATAACGCAGACTGATTTGTTCAACTGCTCTTGCGAGAGTGTGTTTTTGTATTAACCCGCTGCGGGTGTGACCAGTTTTAATCCCACCACTCCGACCACAATCAGCGCCAGAAAGAACAGTCTGAGTGCATCGGCCTGCTCACCAAGAAAGGTCACGCCAATAATCACCGCACCCACAATACCAATCGCTGCCCAGACTGCGTAAGCCGTCCCAACCGGAATGGTTTTGGCTGCCTGTGCCAGCATCCAGATACTGAGCAGCGCCGTCACCAGCGTCAGCACCGTCGGCAACGGACGAGTAAAGCCATCGGTGTACTTCACTCCGATGGCCCAGCCACACTCAAGCAAACCGGCAACAAACAAATACAACCAGGCCATAACGACTCCAGACAAATGATCAGGAAGCGATTGTATTCTTGCTGGGAAATTTTTATGAGCATTAGTGCGGTAAAACTCTGTTCGATGCCGTCACTCTGGACAATCGCGTCAGGCCGTTTCGAGCATATGCGCCCGATACTCGCCCTGGCGTTCGATCATCCAGCCAGGGTATTCCTCGGGCAGTTTGCTGGCTTCGTCCAGCAGCGCCAGTTCTTCTTTGGTTAAGGAGATACTGGCGGCCTTGATATTGTCGACCAGTTGATCCACCCGCTTGGCTCCGACAATCACGCTGGTGACGACCTGCTGATGCAGCAGCCAGGCCAACGCGATTTGAGCAATCGAGCACGGTGCTCCGTTAGCTTCTTTCTGGCGGGCAATGGCGCGCATCACGTCAATGACCTCACGGCCACGGTTCCGATCAACCGGAGGGAAATCGAATTGGGTACGGCGGTTTTCTTTGGAAGTTTCGGTACCTTCGTATTTACCGGAAAGGTAACCGCCCGCCAGCGGACTCCAGACCATCAGGCCGATGTTCTCGGACTGCAGCATCGGTACAACATCCCGTTCCAGATCGCGCCCGACCAGTGAGTAATAGGATTGCAGCGACAGAATGGGGGACAGGTTGCGCGCTTCAGCAATCCCGACGGCCTTCACCACCTGCCAGGCCGCCCAGTTGGATAAACCGATGTAACGCACCAGTCCTTGCTGCACCAGGGTATAGAGTACTTCGAGGGTTTCTTCGATGGGCGTGGCCGGGTCAAAACCGTGAATCTGATACAGGTCGATGTAGTCCAGCTGCAGACGTTCCAGGCTGGCGTGGCATTGGGTCATTACATGGCCGCGAGACGCACCGCGGGCATTGGGGCTGCTGCCCATGGGGCCAAGCACTTTGGTGGCGATGACCAGATCCTCTCGGGCGACCTCCAGGTTCCTGAGTGACTGACCGAGAATGCGCTCGCTGGCACCGTTGCCGTACACATTGGCGGTATCAAAAAAGTTGATGCCCGCATCCAGAGCGGTACGGATCAGTTGGTCAGCCTGCTCTTGTTGCAGCTGGCCGATCAATCCCCAAATGCCGTCACTGCCACCAAAGGTCATGGTGCCAAGGCACAGTTCCGATACAAACAGACCGGACTTGCCCAAGCGCCGCTGCCGTAGCGGCTTGGCTTGCGGGGCGTTATCTGGTTGGGAATTGGCAGGCGTAATATTGGGTGCATCTGTCATGGTCACGTACCTCATTAGGGAGCTGTCAATGTGCACAACCATGCTAGGGCGGATGGCGTTTCCGACGACAAGCCGATTCTCTCAGACTCTTGCACGATCCTCTCAAACCGCCTTGTCAGCGCTTTTCATTGACCGCTATACGGGTATGGTGGCATTCGGCCTACCAGAACTTCTGCCGTTGCATCATCGGCTGCAAAACAGGGGACTCGCATTGTGAATACACCCGTTAATTCCTTGAACAATCACAGCGTCCGCTTTGAACGACTGCGTGATCTGGTTTATCGGCAATGGCAGCAACACGGCCATGAAAATGCCATTGACGGCTTGAGGCTGACGTGTGCCCCTGAACCCAGTGGTGTGATTCGGGCGGTGTACCAGACGTCCTTTTGTGTGGTGCTTCAAGGTAGCAAGGTCAGCTCGCTGGGCGACGCAGAATTCCGTTATCGGAGTGGCCAGTGCTTGTTTGCGTCCGTGAATGTTCCTGTGAATGCCAGGATTATGGAGGCGTCTCCTGAAGCTCCCTATCTGGCGTTCAGTCTCGAAGTTGATCCGGCCATGGTGTCTGAGTTGTTGTTACAGCATCCCGAAGTGCTCTCTGACCGTCGCGACAATACCGCACTGTCGGTCAGTGATGTGCCAGAGACGGTGCTTGATCCGATAATCCGGCTCCTTGCGCTGTTGGATCAGCCGGAAGATACAGCGGTGCTTGAACCCCTGATTCGACGAGAGATCTGCTGGCGGTTGCTGCGTTCACCGATGGGGCCAGCGCTGCAACAAATCGGTCTGAAAGACAGTGAAACCGCTCGTATCGGCAGGGTGGCAGCCTGGATGCGCAGTCACTATCAGGAAGCCATCAAGGTTGGTGATCTGGCGACGATGGCCAGCATGAGCTCGGCTTCCTTTTATCGACACTTCAAGGCGATTACTCAACTAACACCCGTACAATTTCAAAAGCAGATTCGATTGCAGGAAGCCAGACGTCTGCTGCTGAGTGAACACGAAGTGGCCAGCGTTGGATATCAGGTGGGTTACGAAAGCCCGTCACAATTCAGTCGTGACTATCGCAAGCTGTTTGGTGCGCCGCCAGGCAAGGACCGGGCAGTGATGCGTTCCAGTGTTGCGATCGAAAGTCACTGAGCCTTGTTGGCCCTTGTCCCTTGTTCTGTCGCGCCCTGTTATTGCGCGCGGGCATACCATAATGCCCTGTTTCGCGATCCTGTTTTTAATGATTGTTTGGGGTTTTCTCAGTAAATGGTTATTAACTAATTGATTTTATTGAATTTTTATTAGTTGGATCAGGAATTGCAATAATTCCGTCACTATTTCACTGAGAGCTATTCGTTAGGCCGCATGAGCTATATAAGGCGTTGCTTTGAGTGATTCCTTTTCTGCTCCTGTTGCTTACGAGTTCTCATCTAATCAGCAATTGATCTGCGAAGAGGAAAGACTGTATGAGTGGAAATCAGGCCCGTCTGATGGCGATTAGCGATATTGTGAACCGTCAGCCCCTGGCAGTAGAAACTCCCGAATCCCTTAAGGATATCTGGGCAACGGATGTCTTTAATCTCGCCACCATGGAAGAGATGCTTTCCAAAAAAGCATTCAAGGCGATCAAAAAGACCGTACAGACCGGTGCTGCCCTGGATGCTGCAACGGCGGATGTGGTCGCAGCGGCTATGAAGGACTGGGCCATCAGCAAAGGCGTGAAGTTCTTCTCGCACATTTTTTACCCCATGACCAACGCCACGGCGGAAAAGCACGATGGCTTTATCGTCACCAACCCGGACGGCAACGCCATTACCGAATTCACTGGCAGTTTGCTGATTAAAGGGGAGCCAGACGGTTCGTCATTCCCGAACGGCAGCCTGCGTATGACCAATGCCGCTCGTGGTTACACGGCCTGGGACCCAACCAGCCCTGCTTACGTCATGCAGACCGATAACGGCGCAACCTTGATGATTCCAAGCGTCTTTATGTCCTGGACGGGTGAAGCGCTGGATAAAAAGATTCCCCTGTTGCGCTCGAACGCCGCCATGAACGAAGCGGCTCAGAAAGTGCTGTCGCTGATGGGCGAAACCGAGATTGCCACGCTGAATTCAAGCTGTGGTGCAGAGCAGGAATACTTCCTGGTAGATGCGGGTCTGGCTGCGGCTCGCCCGGATTTATTGCTGGCAGGGCGTTCACTGTTTGGTGCGCCGCCGGCCAAAGGTCAGGAATTCGACGACCATTATTTTGGTGCCATTCCTGAGCGTGTTCAGGTCTTTATGCAGGACTTTGAAGATCGTTTGTACCGCCTGGGCATTCCCGCCAAGACTCACCACAACGAAGTGGCACCGGGCCAGTTTGAAATTGCGCCCTATTTTGAAGCCGCCAACGTCGCGTCTGATCACCAGCAATTGCTGATGACGTTGATGAAGCAAACCGCGAAAAAACACGGCTTCCTCTGCTTGCTGCACGAAAAACCGTTTGCGGGTGTCAACGGTTCCGGTAAACACGTCAACTGGTCTGTCGGTAACTCCACCCAGGGCAACCTGCTCGACCCGGGCGATACGCCGAACAAAAACCTCAACTTCCTGTTGTTCTGTGGCGCTGTGATTCGTGGTGTTCACCTCTACGGCCCCTTGCTGCGCGCCGTGATTGCCTCGGCTGCCAACGACCATCGTTTGGGCGCGAACGAAGCCCCACCAGCAATTCTGTCGGTTTATCTGGGTGACCAGTTAGAAAAACTCTTTATGGACATCAAGGAAGGCGCAATTGGCGAAACCGCCAGCGGTGGCTTGATGGACATTGGCCTTGACCAAATCCTCAGCTTCGAGCGTGATCCCGGCGACCGTAACCGTACTTCGCCGTTTGCCTTTACCGGTAACCGCTTCGAATTCCGTGCCGTTGGTTCCTCACAATCCGTATCTGGCCCGCTGGTGGCCATGAATACCGTACTGGCGGACTCGCTCAACTGGATTGCTGGCAAGCTGGAAACCGCGCTGGAAAGCGGCGACAAGGCCGATGCCGTTGTGATTGTGCTGAAAGAGCTGATGGAATTACACGGCAACGTGGTCTTTGGTGGTGACGGTTATTCCAGCGAATGGCACACCATGGCAGTGGAAGAGCGCGGCCTGAAGAACATTCCAACCACAGCGGATGCTTTGCCAGCGCTTCAGGATCCAGCAGTGATCGAACTGTTTGAATCCACCGGCGTTCTGACCCCTGTCGAGCTGGCCAGCCGCTTTGAGGTATACGCCGAGCAGTACGTGCTCTCGATTGAAGTGGAAGCCAAATTGGTGGTTGATCTGGGCAAAACCCGCATCTACCCGGCGGCCATGAGTTACCTCAGCAGCCTTACCGAGACCTTCTCCGGTATGGCAGGGTTGTCCGTGAGTATGGATACGTCACTGGCAACCACGGTGGGTGAAAACATCAATGGCCTGCTGGCCAGCATTGGCAAGCTGGAAGAAGCCCTGGCCAAGCACGATTTTGAATCTCCGAACGAGCACATCTGTTTCTGTGCCGACACTCTGTGCCCACTGATGCTGGAAGTTCGTGGCTTCGCCGATACGCTGGAAACGCTGGTGGCTGATGAACTCTGGCCATTGCCGAAGTACAGCGAAATGCTGTTCCTGCGCTAGGGCATTCGCGTCTGGCCTGATCAGATGCCGGGCCGATCAGGCGCGATTGGCATTAGCAGAGCCTCTGTCGGAAACGGCAGGGGCTTTTTTATGTGTGGATTCCTGTCGGTCAGAGAAGATATCGGCTGGTTGATGTCATAGGTAAATTCAGCATGACATTCGCCCCGTTCTCGTTACCGACCATGAATGGCCAGCCGGTAAGGCCTTCCTTTCCTTCCTAAGTGACGTCCAATGCCATACTGTGGCCCGCACCAATCGATTCCCGGAACCTGATATGCAAACCGTCGCGCTTTTTGTTGATGTCCAGAATGTCTACTACACCACCCGCAGCGTTCATCGGCGCAATTTCGATTACAACCGATTCTGGGCCAGAGCAACAGAGAACCGTCAGGTCGTAAAAGCGGTGGCATACGCCACGGATCGAGGGGACCGCAAGCAGCGCGAGTTCCAGAACATATTACGAGCGATTGGTTTTGAGGTGCGGTTAAAGCCTTTTATTCAACGCGCCGACGGTTCTGCTAAAGGCGACTGGGACGTTGGCATCACTATCGATGCACTGGAATACGGCAGTCAGGCTGATGTGGTGGTGCTGGTGTCTGGCGACGGGGATTTTGACTTGCTGGTGGATAAATTGCGCATCGACAAAGGCAAGCTGGTTGAAGTGTATGGCGTGCCTGGGTTAACCGCAGCGTCGCTGATCAATGCGGCCAGTGAGTTTTATCCTATCGATGGCGATTTGTTGTTGTCGTAAAAGAACAGGGCGAGGGCAGGGCCTCGCCCCTACGGTTTGAGGGGACGGTTTCTGATACCTCAAGGCTATTGTAGCGTCGCCATAGCACCGCTGAGATTGGCAGTGGAGCGAGATATAAAACGACAATGACCCCTTGTAGATTCCTGCCGTTAAGAGAATATAGTCGCTGACTCATTTTATACGGAAATTCAACATGATATGCGTCTACGAAGCTTCCAATGCCCTGGAAGCTCATATGATCATCGACCTGTTAGCCAATGAAGGCATCAACGCTCACATCAGTGGTGAATATCTGCAAGGCGGCATTGGCGAAATCCAGACTCAGGGGTTCGTTGAGGTGAAGGTTGCCGAGTCTGATTCTGCTCGCGCCAGAGAGCTGGTTCTGGCCTGGGACGCCAAACACGTGGAAGAAACCGAGGTTGAGAGCGTCAGCCAACCATACAAAGCCAATATCTGGGCTGTGTTTCTACTTGGTCTGGCTGTTGGGGGCGGTGGCATGTACGCCGTACTGAGTTACCCAAGCGTTGAATACGGGGTGGATTTTAACGGTGATGGCATTTCTGATGAAAAGTTTGTATACCGGGGCTATATTCTGGACAGGTACGAAATGGATCGTAATTTTGACCGGCAGATCGACAGTCAGCTCTTCTATGATCGTCGCGGATTAGTGAAACGTTATAGGGAGGACGACGATTTCGACAGTGTGTTTGAGCACTCTGGCCGTTTAAGGCATGGAGTTCTAACCCAGCGCGAGGTTGATTTGAACGGTGATGGCATTAGCAATCTCCGAGGTTACTATCAGTACGGAGTTTGCAAACGAGAAGATATCTTTCGTCCAGGGTCAAAACATCCTGTATCTGTTTTCCACTATGAAAGTGGCGTGATGAAACAGGCTGAATACGACCTGGATGAAGATGGAATAATGGATATCACCATGACCTTCGATCAGTTCTATGTACCGTCCATTAATGGTGTCCCCTTGAAGCCGCAATAAACAGATAAATAGTCGGTTTATTGCCCCCTAAATACTTTTTTATTCTCTTTTATACGAAAAATTTTGCGTTGATTGGCTTGGAATATGAGAGGGACGGTTTCTAATGTGGAAATATACCAATCAGGCATTATCTCCAGAGATATATGCCTGACGTTGTAACAAACAGCCTACTTCAGCTTAATGGTGAAGTGCTTTTTCACCGGTTCAACAATTTCCCAGTGACCTTTGAAGTCTGCTTCAAATACAAATGCATCACCAGGTCCCACTTCTACGGGCTCTTCACCGTCCTGGGTGATGATGACCTTGCCTTCAATCAGATGAATAAACTCCCAGCTGGCGTATTCGGCGTAGTAGGTGCCGGGTGTGGCTTCCCACCAACCGGCGATCATGGTTTCGTCGGGTGAGGTGTATTCAATCCAGGTTTTCATCGTTGGCTCGCCGCTGACTTTGGTCCAGCCTGCGAGGTCGTCTGTGATTGGCTCCACCGAAGGCGCCGGGATCAGGGTGATGCTGCTCATGGTGTTTCCTCGTTCGATTGATCAGTTGGTGGATTGATGTTGAATCGTGCTGGGATTGCAAATCAGGCGAGGGCAGGGCCTCGCCGGTACGGATTGGAAAATCAGATTTGTAGCCGGATGGAATCCGGGAACGCTGCAACCCTAACCCCGCATTGCATGCGGGCTACGCTAGTTCATCGGCTGTGGGCTGCTGCATGGCAGCCCGAACGCGGTGATTACTCGCCAGAGGCTTTCTGGATTTCTTCAGGCTTTGGCGTGTCGCTGAGGTAGGCTTCCAGCGAGTCATCCAGGGCGTACAGCCAAGGGGTGTGGTGCGCCGGGGATGGCGTGCCGGTCATCACAGATGGGAAGGAGAAGTCGCGGAACGTCATGATGTCCTGCTTCTTGTGCTTCTTCCACTGCAGGAAGGTTTCGTTTACGGCGGCGATGTCGAAGGTTGGGTAATCGGTTTCTTCGATCAGCTCCAGAATGTAAGAACCCTGGTATTCATAGCTTTCGCGGTCGGTTTCCAGCTTCAGCTCGTTCTCACGCCACATGGCACTGTGGGCGCGCATGTCTTCCAGTGCTGGCAGTTCGATACGGTTCATGATGATGTCGCGTACGTACCAGGCCTGGGCATCGAACATGTTGAAGGTGTACCACTGGTCTTGCATACCCAGGTAGAACAGCTTGGTGTTGTCTTCCCACACCACGCCTTTGTACAGGTTCAGAGGCCACATGCGGTTGTTGGTTTTCAGACGCAGGGATTCTTCAATGAACGGGAAGTGGTGCAGGTAGCCGGTACACAGAATGATGGCATCGATCTTCTTGCTGCTGCCGTCGGCGAAGAACACGGTGTCGACGTCAACGTGGGTCATGGCCGGTTTTTCTTCCCAGTTGTCAGGCCACTTGAAGCCCATCGGCGCGCTGCGGTAACAGGAGGTGATGGACTTGGCGCCGTACTTGTAACACTGGGAGCCGATGTCTTCCGCTGAGTAGCTGGAGCCAACCACCAGAATGTCCTTGTCTTTGAATTCCAGAGCATCACGGAAATCGTGAGCGTGCAGAATACGACCGCCGAAGTGGCTGAAGCCAGGGTATTCCGGCACGTTTGGCGTCGAGAAGTGACCGCTGGCGACTACAACAAAGTCGAAGATCTCGCTGTAAACTTCATCGGTTTCGTGGTTGTGAACCGTTACAGTGAAATTGTCGTCGGCTTCGTTGTACTCAACCTGGCGTACTGGCGTGTTAAAACGGATGTACTTGCGCACGTCGGCTTTCTCAACACGGCCCTTGATGTAGTCCCACAGCACTTCACGTGGCGGGTAAGAGGCGATTGGCTTGCCGAAGTGCTCGTCGAAGCTGTAATCAGCAAATTCCAGCGCTTCTTTCGGACCGTTTGACCACAGGTAACGGTACATGGAGCAGTGCACCGGCTCGCCATTTTCGTCGAGGCCAGTACGCCAGGTGTAGTTCCACAAACCGCCCCAGTCGGCTTGCTTCTCGAAGCACACCATTTCAGGAATCTCAGCCCCTTTGGCTTGAGCAGACTGGAAAGCGCGAAGTTGAGCCAGGCCACTTGGACCAGCTCCGATAATGGCGATGCGTTGGGTCATTGTTTTCTCCTGATAAAGAAAAATTATCGTGAAGAAAAAATTACGCTCTTGATAAGGTTCTGAGTATTCCCCGGTATGGGTATAAAGAAGGGGTAGACCGGAGTGGGTAGGTTGACGAAGTGGGTATGTGGGGGCTCACATCCTTGTGATCCGGCGTATAAGTTGGGCGGAAATGTGTTGTGAATATCGCGTTGTTCAGCTGGCGCGACGTCGGGTCAGGTCTGTGACCTGGGGCTCATGGGCAAAGATCACCCCTTCCACCGCCAGAATGGCGCCGTCGCTGGTGTGCACACCGCAACCTTTTTCGATCACGTGGCGAATATGGCCATCGGCATGAAACAAGCGGTATTCAATTTCAAAGCTGCGTCTCAGATGCAGCGCTTCCTGCACCTGCTCCCACACCCGCGTTGCATCGTTGGGGTGAATCAATGAGCCATAGGCGTGTTTGCGCAATTCAACTATGTCGGCGGCTTCGTAGCCGGTGATGTCGTAACAGCCTTCGCTGATGTACTCCATCGTCCAGTCGCGGTCATTGCGGGAGCGATACACCATCACGGGCAATCGGTCGACCATATCGCTCAGGCCTCGATGAGATGCCTTCATACGCTGTTCGCTTTGAACCTGAGCGTGGATATCACACAGCGTCGCACTGGTCAGGCCCGGTTGGCCGTCCAGTGGCTGCAGACGAATCTCAAACCAGCGTGCATCCTGCTCCGGGCTGGTCAGTCGCAACCAGGTGGTGCGCGTGTCGGAGATGCCGGGCGCTTCCAGTGCTACCAGTCGTTGTTGCCAGTTGGACCGGTCTTCCGGATGCAAGTAGTCGCTGAACAGCCGTCCTGTGGGCGGACGTTCGTCGCCGGTCAGACGTTGCCAGGCCCGGTTGGCGTATTGCAGGTGTCCCACCGGGTCGAGCACCAGTACCGCATCACTGAGGCTGTCGAGTACCGCCGTCAGGTTGGGCTGGATAAACGGCATGGAATCACCTTCCGACGGCTGGCTGGTTGCAGCGGTATTGCCATTGGAGCGAAACAGACCGGTTAATAAAGACAGGGCATTCAAAACGGATTCCTGATGGCATTCGGGTTTTTGTGAACCCAGGCCGCCAGTTCCAGCCGTGAATGAAGGTTGAGCTTGCGCAGCAGACTTTTGACGTACACCTTGACGGTGCCATCACTGATGCCCAGTTCGCGGGCGATCAATTTATTGTTCAGTCCCTGTGAGATCAAAGTCAGTGTCTGACGTTCACGCGTGGTGAAGTCGATCTGGCTGTCCGTTGTAGAGCGGGTGTTAGATACGCCTTCCAATGAGGTCGGCGACGCCACAGCGCCATCTGCTGGTAATGAAGGGGGCTGAATGGGTTGTTGCAACGTTGATTGCGATGCTGTCTGTGGGGAGTGTGGTGATGTCGAGGAATGTGATGTCGATGATTGCAGCGGTTGGTGCTGTAACGACTGGGCCAGCAAGGTGACGCTGTGTTCATTCAGTGCCACCTGCCCATCCAGCGCCTGACGAATGCGGGCCAGCATTTCGTCCGGGGCGGTGTCTTTCATCAGATAACCGTTAGCGCCCAGTGACAGCGCTTGAAACAGATCGCTGTCCTGCTCCGAGGCGGTGATCATCACCACGGTGGTATCCGGGTTGAATTGCTTCACTTGCTGCAACAGAGTCAGGCCACTGATATCGGGTAAATTCAGATCGAGTAACACCAGCTCTGGCTGGTGCTGCTCCAGGGCCGCTTGCAGGTTTTGGCCGCTGTCCAGGTCGTCGATCACTTGATAGGGCGCTTGTTCGTTGACCAGCTGGACAATGCCGCGGCGGAATAATGGATGATCGTCGACCACCAGAACCTTGATTCGGGCATCGACAGTGGGGGTTGGTTGAAGGGTGGGGGAATGCATACTGACTGACTCCTGATTACCGCTCAGCAGAGTTTGATGCTGCGGGCAATACCAGTTCGATACGGGTGCCGTTGGGCTGGCGTTTGCGAATTACCAACTTGCCGCCCATGCGCTGGGCGCGCTCGGCCATGATCTGCAGTCCAAAGCTGCCTTGCTGGCGGGTACGCTGAATACCGCAACCGTTGTCTTCCACCAGCAGGATGCGTTGACCGCAGGATTGATAAATCTTGACTCGTGCATGACTGGCACGAGCGTGGCGTACGACGTTGCAGAGGGCTTCGCGCACGATGTACAGCGCCTGGGTGGCTTCGACATCGGAAAGCTGCAGGGCGTCGCAGCGATTGTCGAGCTCAAACACCAGGGTGCTGCGGCTTTCGAGATCCTGAATCGCGTCTCGCAGTGCGGGCAGAAACTGTTCTCCCTGAATGGCGAGGCGCGACATGGCGATCAATTCACGCGTCTGGCGATAGGCGTGATGACACTGCTGCGACAAATCTTCGGCGTGATCAATCAGTACATCCGAGCCGGTCTCATGACAGCGCGTGGCCAGTTGAGCGCTGCGCAAACGCACATACCCCAATACCTGAGCCACCGAATCGTGCAACTCGGCTGCTTGCCAGCGGCGTTCACGTTCAATCACATCCCGACGCTCAGCGGCCAGCTGTTGTTGATGCTGTAACCAGCCGCTCAGTCCTCGCACCAGTGTCCTTTGTAAGGGAGCCAGCAGCTTTCTTACCTGTGGCTGCTGCTCCGCTGGACATTCCAGTTGCAGCCAGGCGCGTGTGCCAGTGTGCCCGGCGTTATCGAATGGTTGTTCTGGGGTGGCCCTGGACGAGGTTGCCGCCGGGTAATTGCCTAACGGCAGCTCAATCCAGCACTGGTGACTGGCGTTGATGGTGCCGGAGTCCAGGTTGTCGACGTTTTCAGAGGGCGACGGCTGCAATGGAATTTCAACCGGCTCGCTGCGATCACCGACGGGCAGATAAATGTTACGAAACCTGGCCTGATGTTGAGCCAGAGGACGCTGAAACCAGGCGATGGCCGGTACCAGCAAACTGGTTAGCTGTTCCGCCGGTTGCTGGCAGCAAGCCAGGTCACAGGCCAGATCGGCCAGCAGCAGATCAATGGCAACTGGCGTGGTTGTGTCTTCGCTGTTGCGCTCCGCGTCGTAGATTTCACGTCGGATCAGCGGGCCAGAAAGCCATTGGCCAAGCCAGCCCCAGCTCAGGGTTCGATCCATAGCGTGTCCTCATTTGGTGGTGTCGTAAGCCGTTCATATGAATTTCAGTTAAAGCAGTCTCCGTGCCAGAGTCGGCCAAATGTACGACTTCGTCTCATACCGGTTCATTCGTCCGCAATTGGGTATCCCTTCTTGAGTATTGAGGCAAAAAATCGTCTCGGTAAATATTTATAACCAATGGGAAATGCAAGACAGACCCTGAAAGGGCTCTGGTCGACATGTCCCGACTGAAAGCACGCTGGTGGGAGATTGCGCCAAATTGGTTCTGTCTGGTGCCGGAATGCACCGGTCTTGTGCGGAATTAACAAGCAACTCGACAAGCGACAACAGCAGGAAAGGTGATATGGCTTTTGCCCTTAAACAAGAATTCGGTTCCGGCCCGGCACTGCACACAGCTGCCTGGCGAGTGGAAGGTCGACACGCCCGTCGCGTGATGATGAAAGCCGGTGATTGCCTGCGCATCGAGTCGGTTGACGGTGTTCAGGGCTGCGAAGTGCTCAACGTTGAGCCAGGACTTCTGGCCGACAGTCAGGCGTTGATTGATGCCAGTCGGTTTGGCATCCCGGAGCAGACGCTGGCCATGCTGGAAGAAAACAGCGAGGCGTCCGGCCAGTTAACACAGTTGCTGCAACAGTGGCAGGTCACGCTGACGGGCTCCAGTCTGTGCCTGCCACTGAGCGGCATCGAGCTGTCAGGCAATGGCATGATGCTGGAGGCACTGGGTGATATCGAACTGGTTGTGGTGGCGGCTGCGACCCGTATGGACGTCACGCAGCAGAACGCTGCCGGTGAACTCGACCTGATTCTCTCCAGCGCCAATGTGCCCGATTTACCCGATCCATTGGCCGAACCGGTGGCGGAATACCGGGTGCCGAAAGCCTCGGCACTGGCCTATCCGGTGAAAGAAGGGCAGTGGATTCAGATTATTGATGTACAGGGCAAACAGTGCTCTGACTTCGTGGCGTTCGATGCCGAGTCATTGAAAACGCCAACACCAATTGGCCCGCTGGGGCTGGATGCTGCGGCCACCCGCACTGTAATGGGTCACAGTATGCCCCTGCCGGGCCTGCATTCCCGGTTTTATGACCAGAACATGCAGGCCATGCTCGAAGTGGTGCAAGACACCGTCGGACGTCATGACAGCTTCCTGCTGGCCTGTACGCCCAAATACTACGAAGACCAGGGTTACTTTGGTCACGTTAGCTGCACCGACAACTTTAACAAGGCATTGGCGGAGCACGGTGTCGCCCCGCGAGCTGGCTGGCCTGCCATCAACTTCTTTTTCAACACCTCGGTAGCGGATTGCGGCGCAGTTGAAGCCGCCGAACCCTGGTCGCGTCCCGGCGACTATGTGCTGCTGCGCGCCAATCGTGACCTGCTATGCGCCAGCTCAGCCTGCCCGGACGACATTGATCCGGCCAATGGCTGGAAACCGACCGATATACACGTCCGTATTTATGACGCCGATGAGCATTTTCCACGCTCGATTGCTTACCGCGATCTGCCACAGGAGCTTCCCCGTATGACCCAGGAATCTGGCTTCCACCCCCGTACATCGGCACTGACGCCGCACTTTGTTGAATACCACGGTTTCTGGGTGGCCAGTGAATACTCCGGCTGGGGTACCACAGCGGAATATCTAGCCTGTCGTGAGCGCGTGGCGATGATTGACCTGTCGCCGCTGCGCAAGTTTGAAGTCATGGGGCCGGATGCCGAAGCCCTGCTGCAAATGGCGCTGACCCGTAACGTGCGCAAGCTGTCGATTGGTGAAGTGACCTACACCGCGCTGTGTCAGGTGACGGGCGGCATGATCGACGACGGCACTCTGTTCCGCATGTGCCAGCACAATTTCCGCCTGATTACCGGTGACTCTTATGTGGCGACCTGGCTGCGTGAGCTGGCGGTGAAAGAGGGTTTCCAGGTCACGGTGCAGGAATCCACCAACCAGATTCACAACGTCGCCGTACAAGGCCCGAACAGCCGTGAGCTGCTGAGCCAGTTGATCTGGACACCCGAGCATGAAACCGAGCTGGAAGATCTGGCCTGGTTCCACTTCACTCGTGGCCGTCTCGGCGGACCAACCGGGCGTCCGGTGATGGTCTCGCGTACCGGCTATACCTGCGAGCTGGGCTTTGAAGTCTGGTGTCACCCGGACGACGCCGTCACCGTGTGGGACGCCATCTGGGAAGCTGGACAGGCGTTCGATATCGCGCCGATGGGCTTTGACGCACTGGATCGACTGCGCATCGAAGCGGGCCTGATCTTCGCCGGGCACGAGTTCTGCCCGCAGACCAATCCGTACGAAGCGGGCGTTGGTTTTACCGTGCCAATGAAAACCAAGGAAGACGACTTCATTGGCCGCGAGGCGATGAAACGTCAGGCACCGGAAAGTCGCCACAAGCTGATGGGCCTGATGGTGCACAGCAACGAGCCGGTGGCTCACGGCGATGAAGTGTTCCAGGGCCGTTTCCCGGTCGGAGTGATCACCAGCGCGACCTATTCACCGATTCTGAAAAGCCAGATTGCGCTGGTACGCCTGGCCCCGGATTGCGCCGTCCCGGACACCGAACTGGAAATCGGTCAGCTCGATGGTCAGCAAAAACGCATCCCGGCCACCGTTTGCAAGGTGCCGTTCTACGACCCGGAACGCACCCGTGTGCGTTCCTGAGTCGGCAACAGCCAGCGTATAGAAGGACACACAATGGTAGCTCTGACCCACTTCCCACAGGCCCTGAGCCAGCAACAGCCCGGTATCAGCGGTTTTGGTTTCAATGCTTCGTCCGGTCAGAGCCGCTTCTTCAAGGTCGAGAAGTCCGACCAGCCGAAGGTGTGTGAATACAGCTACCACGAAATGAACATCATTGTTGAAGGTGAAATGACCGTCAGCGATAGCGAAGGCAACGTCGTTGATGCCAAAGCCGGGGATGTCCTGCATTTCCCGAAAGGCAGCGTAATCACCTTCAACTCGAACAGCCGTGGCGTCGGTCTCTTTTGTGGCCAGCGTCACCAAAACGAAGCGTGAACCGGACGATCTGCCTCGTCCTGGATTTCAGGTGGTCTGCCTGCAGCTCCGCACAGGCCACCTGCTTTTTTAACCTGACATGAGACAAAGCGAATGAACGCCTCCACAGATATTGAACTGGATCCGGCGGTCAAAAGCCGCCCGGACTATCCGCCGGTGGCGATTGATGCCCGGGCCTCGCACCAGGTATTTATTGCCGAAGACAACGAACAAACCAGCCTGACCGCCCTCAGCGAACAGTGTCAGACCGGTGAAAAGCTGAGCATCGTTGCCGATGCCGAATCACTGCCAGTGTCGCTGGCTGAGCTGCCTTTGAGTACGGCCCTGTACGTCAGCGGCTCCGAGGGCTATCTGTGGGATATCCACAATCGTCTGACGGAGATGGGGTTTGGCGTCGACAAGATCCACTTGCTGGCTCCGGCTTCTGCCGCTCGCCGTTTGTTCTGCACCCACTGTTACACCACGATGGAAGGCGTTGCTCATACGCCATACACCTGCACGGGTTGCGGTCGTCCACTGCTGGTTCGTGATCATTTCTCCCGCATTCTGGGCGCCTACGTGGGTGTTCAGATCAATGCCGAAGACCCGGCTGACTTGCCAGCAACCGAGTCTCTGGATGAATCTGCCAGCGATGTAAAGGAGGCCTGCTGATGAGCGATCCGATTCAAGTCCGTGTGGCCGCTGTACGCACCGTGTCGCCGAAAATTCGCGAGTTTACGCTGGAAGCGGTTTCCGGCCAGCTGTTTAGCTTCTCGCCAGGTTCCCATGTGGTTGTGACCATGAAAGGCACTAATGCCGAGGGTAAGGCCAAGGTATGGAAAAACGCCTACTCGCTGGTCAGTGATGGCTTCGATGCCTCCCGCTATGTGATTGCGGTGCGTCTGCAAGACGAAAGCCGGGGTGGCTCGGTGTTTATGCATACCCAGGTGAAAGAAGGCGATACGCTGGAAATTACCCCGCCGTCGAATCTGTTCGCCCCAGTCTGGTCGGCCAAAAAACACGTACTGATCGCCGGTGGCGTGGGTATTACGCCGTTTATGTCCTACCTGCCAGAAATGAAACGCCGTGGTGCTGCGACGGAAATGCACTACAGCTATCGCGGTGATGCGACCGGTGCCTACCGAGAAGAACTGCAAGTTGATGAACAAACGCCTGTCACTTTCTACGACGGTGCTGCCGGTGAACGCTGTGATCTCAAAGCGGTACTCGGTAGCCAGCCTCTGGGCACGCATTTCTACGTTTGTGGCCCGGAATCCCTGATCGAAGGCGTCCAGGAAACTGCGATGGAATTGGGGCTGCCATCCAGCAACATCCATTTCGAAGCCTTTGCCGCGCCTCAGCCGGGTCAGCCGTTTGCGGTTCAGTTGGAAGGCTCCGGCCTGAACATTCAGGTCAGCGAAGACGAAAGCCTGCTCGAAGCGCTGGAGCGCTCGGGTGTTGAGGTTCCGAACCTGTGCCGTGGTGGTGTGTGTGGCCAGTGCCGCACTCAAGTCGTCGACGGTGAACCAGAGCACCGCGACAGCTTCCTCAGCGACACCGAAAAAGCCGACAACGACTGCCTGATGCCGTGTGTTTCCCGCGCGCGCAGCAGCAGCCTGACTCTCAGTATTTAACCCAGCGGAGGCCAACCATGCGTATAGCACCGACCAAGATCGAAACCTTCCGGGACGATTTCACCTACACCAACAGCCCTTTCGCGATCGAACGGTTTCCGTTCCCGTTTCCGGAAGACGACTACAGCTACTCGGTGAACATCGAGCCCCACACCCTGCCGGGCAAAGCGGATTCCGTCTACGAACACCTGCTCGACATCGACGAGCATTACCTGTCCGAGATGCGTGAGCGCGGTCTGGTACTGAAAGAAAACCCCAAGCGTTGCATCGCCATGCCGCATATGGATCTCGCTTGCTGGGACATGATCGACCGCTGCATGACCTCCATGGCGGTGGATTACCCGGACTGGTTCAAACTCGAAAAAGACGGCGACCAGTGGCACTGGCAGAATCTGCTGCTGAACATCGACGACCGTTTTACCTTCGGTGACAGCAGCACGCTGCCAATGCCGCCGATGGAATACATGGGCCGCCAGGTTCAGGGTGATATTGCACTTCTGGATCAGCGCGAAGGCGACCTGTTCCTCGACGCCGGTATCGTCACCTGCCCGGCGGACTGGTCACTGGCTTTCGACGCAGGTATGAGCTTCTCCGAATGGCACGGCCCGGTACCGATGGCCCACGAAATGGGCGTGTTTGACCGCGCTCTGAAATACCTCTGCGCCATTCAGGTTGACCGGCCGGTGCGCCGTTTGAACTGGACGCTGACCATCAACGCCCGTATGGACACGTCACCGGAAACCTACCCGAACTGGGGCCACGAACGCACCAGCGTTACGCCGGAGAATGTCGGTGAAAAAGTTCACCTGCGCGTGGAACTTCAAATGCTGGATCGCATGCCGCGCAGCAACGCACTGATGTTCAGCATCCGCACCTACCTGATCAGCTTTGAAGACCTCTGCACCAACCCGGACTGGGCACGTCGGATGCACCGCGTGATGAAAACCCTGCCGGAGCCACTGATCGAGTACAAGGGCCTGAGCCGCTACCACCCGCTGCTGGTGGAGTGGTTGAGCAAGTACGATGTACCGAACTGATGTTGGAATCGGGTTTGAATGAATGATCTGGTGCCCATGCTTTGCGTGGGTGCTAGCATGCTTTCCAAATAAAAAAGGCGACCATCTGGTCGCCCTTGGTGTTTCAAGACTTCTCGATTAACGCGCGGTCCAGCCACCGTCGAGGGTGATGGCCTGGCCGGTGATGTTCTTCGCTGCCGGGCTCGACAGGAAGGCAACGGTTTCGGCGATTTCTTCGATGTCGATAAAGGATTTCTTCGGCATCGGGGCCAGCATGATGGTTTCGATCACTTCATCTTCTGAGATGTTATTGGCCTTGGCCTGTGCAGCAATCTGCTGTTCAACCAGTGGTGTCTTCACATAAGACGGGCAGATGGTGTTGGCGGTGATGTCCACGTCGCCGGTTTCCAGCGCCACGGTCTTGGCAAAACCAATCAAGCCGTGTTTGGCCGCCACATAAGCGGATTTGTACGGAGAGGCCACCAGACTGTGGATCGAACCCAGGTTGATGATGCGGCCATAACCACGTTCACGCATGGATGGCATCAGTGCACGAGACAGCATCGCCGGGCCAACCAGCATGACGTCAATCAGCAGTTTCCAGCGGTCTTCCGGGAATTCTTCCAGCGGTGCAACGTACTGCAGACCGGCGTTGTTCAGAACCACATCAACGGGGGCATCGGACAGGCGTTCAACCATGGCGTTGATATCGTCGACCCTGGACATATCCGCCGCTTCAATTCGGGCTTCAATACCAACGCTGGCCAGATACGCCTGACCTTTTTCCAGATTCTCCTGGCTGATGTCAGAGATGGTGATGCGGGCGCCTTTCTTGCCCAGAGTTTCTGCCACGCCCAGGCCAATGCCGCTGGCTCCGCCGGTAATCAGAATATGCAGATTGTTCACAAGGGGTTCTCCATGTTGTTTTTGCTGACGACTCTAGCAACGAATATCGTCTGTCCCTATCCGTCTTTGTTATGAGAGGGATATCCAGCGCCTGAGAACAGGGTCTGAAAACAGGCTGTTGCGGCTGCAAGACCCCCATCAATTCCCTATGCTGGAATGGAACAGTGTGCCAAGGGTATACCCGCCCCTGTGCGCCTGTCGTTGCCAATGTATGAATTTTGCTCGCTGGCATGAAATGTCTTATTTGGACGATCAAGGAAGTCTTGCTTCGACGGAGGATGAAATGGGCTGGTCGTATCTGCACAAAACAGCACTGACACTGGCGTTGATCGCGGCTCCTCAGGTTATGAACGCTAACACCTTTGCGGCCAGGCTGGTGGATGCGGCGATGGAGCGAACCCGACACTCGGTCTGGTATGACGGCTCATACGTACGGATTGAGTATCCGGGAGGAGACGTTCCGGCTGACACCGGCGTGTGTACCGACGTGGTGGTGCGAACATATCGGGCGCTTGGAATCGATCTCCAGCAGCGCGTGCATGAAGACATGCGAACTCATTTCGAGTTGTATCCATCAAAGCGCATCTGGGGACTGAAGCGCCCGGATACCAACATCGATCACCGTCGGGTGCCAAACCTGCAGACGTACTTTACCCGCCATGGCATGAGTTTGCCGGTCACTGACAACCCGAAGCAGTACCAGCCGGGCGATCTGGTCACCTGGATGGTGCCGAATAACCGTCCTCATATTGGTATTGTGGTGGATCGTACCAGTGTGACGGGGGTACCGCTGGTGGTGCACAACATTGGTTATGGCCCAAAGCTGGAAAACATGCTGTTTGATTTTCCCATCACCGGGCACTATCGCTACCAACCGGCACAGTAGACCTGACTGATTATCTGAGGAAACACACGTGGAAATCTCATTGAACGTTACCGCTCTGTATCTGGCGCTGACCATTTTCTTTACCATTTTTCTGGCTTTCAGAGTGGTGAAGTATCGCCGGCGCCTGAAAGTCGGACGCGGCGATGGCGGTAACGCCGAGTGTGAAACCGCGATTCGGGCGCACGCCAATCTGATCGAGAATGCGCCGCTGTTTTTTCTGCTTCTGGCCGTGAATGAGATTCAGGGCACGCCGGCGTGGTTGCTGCACCTTACTGGCTTGCTATTTTTGGTTGCACGTCTGGCGCACGCTCACGGTTTTACCCACAGCTGTGGTGGTTATTCCAAATTGCGTGTGTTCGGAACCGCCACGACCTGGCTGATGATGAAGTTGCTGGCTCTGGCGCTGTTGTTCAGCCTGATCTGATTCCCGGCGTTAGAGGGCGTTCTCAATCAGTTAACGCGTCCTGTTATGGATAAAAAATTCATCAGGCAAGGCGTTGAGCGCAGGGAATGGCGAGTCCTTTCCAAGTTCAACAACACAGCATGGTGGATTTTTAGCCATAACCCTTCGGGCTGAGGACAGTTGACCCCAGAACAGCGTTATTCGTCACTTGTTTAGCTCGCTAAACCACGCTTCTCATGCCTTG
>PBNY01000023.1 GCA_002723385.1 Oceanospirillaceae bacterium
CAACGTGGTGGTTTTACCGGAGCCGGTTGGTCCAGTCACCAGAATAATGCCGTGTGGTTTGCTGATGATATTGCGCATGGTGCGCAAGTCACGTTCCGACATGCCAAGCTGAGACAAGCTCAATCGCCCGGCCTGTTTGTCGAGCAGACGCATTACAACCCGCTCACCATGACTGGACGGCATGGTCGAGACACGGACATCCACTTCCCGACCACCAATCCGCAAGGCGATACGCCCATCCTGAGGAACGCGTTTTTCAGCGATATCCAGCTTCGCCATTACCTTGATTCGGGAAACCAGTAATGGCGCCAGCGCACGCTTGGGCTGAACAACTTCTCGCAAAACACCGTCAACACGGAAGCGCACAACGAGACGTTTCTCGTAGGTTTCAATGTGGATATCGGATGCGTTTTCCTTCACGGCTTCCGTCAACAAGGCGTTGATCAAACGAATGATCGGCGCATCGCCTTCTTGTTCAAGCAGGTCCTCGGTTTCAGGAACGGAATCCGCGAGACTGGCCAGATCCATTTCATCACCTAACCCCTCCACCATTTCCATGGCTTCAGAGGAATCGCTCTGGTAAGCCAATCCGAGACGACGATCGAATTCATCAGTAGGAACCGCTTCCAGACGGAAGGGGGCCCCCAGAAAACGTTGCACTTCAAGAATGGCGGCAGCAGAAACCCCATCACGATGCAGCAGTTTGAGCTGATCACGAGTACCTTCTACAAGGACGCCGAAGCGTTTGGCAAATCCGAACGGCAGACGAGTGGCATAATTGGATGAGGCCGCCACAGATTCCTGCGACGGCGATGGATCAGCTTGCGTTGTGGCAGAGGTCATAATTATCCAAATGTACGGCCAATACCTGAGTAGTCAAAGCCCTGTTCCTTCAGGGATTTAGGATCATACTGGTTACGACCATCAATAATAATCGGGTTTTTGAGCAGCTTCTTGATGGCGATGAAGTCAGGCTGACGGAATGGTTTCCACTCAGTCACTAACACCATGGCATCAGCATCGAGCAGCGCGTCGTATTGATGCTGCGCCAGCTCCAGTTGGCCACTTTCAAAATATTGCGCCGGAAAATAACTTTTTGCCTCATCCATGGCAACCGGATCATACGCTTTGACTTGCGCACCCGCTGCCAACAGGCGCTCAATCAACGCCACCGAGCTGGATTCTTCGAGATCCAGTGTGTTCGGTTTGAAGGACAATCCCCAAACACCCACGACACGACCGGTCATATCCTCACCAAAGCGAGACTGAAGCTTTTCAAACAAACGCTGCTTCTGTGCTTCGTTGCGGCCTTCGACTGCCTTCAGCAAGCTTGGTTCAAATTCAAACTCCTGCGCTGCTGAAATCAATGCGCGAACGTCTTTGGGGAAGCAGGAACCGCCATAACCGCAGCCTGGATAAATAAAGGAATAACCGATGCGATTATCTGAACCGATCCCCTTGCGGACATTTTCGATGTCGACGTTCAGGTACTCAGCCAGGTTGGAGATCTCGTTCATGAAGGAAATCTTGGTTGCCAGCATCGCTGTCGCTGCGTACTTGGTCATCTCGGCATCACGCACCCCCATGAACAGGAGCTTGTCGCGATTTCGGGAGAAGGACTGATAGATGTCCCCCATGATGGCCTTGGCACGATCACAGTTGACACCAACAATGATGCGATCAGGACTCATGAAGTCGTCGATGGCGCTGCCTTCTTTCATGAATTCAGGGTTGGACACAACGTCAAATTCAACGTCTTCAGAGCGGCCATCCAATACCGACTGGATCTCGGCCTGAACCTTGTCTGCCGTACCAACCGGGACCGTAGACTTGATCACAACGACGGTGTAGCCATCAATGTGTCGACCGACCGTTCTGGCCACCTCAAGGATGGAAGCCGTCTCTTCACCGCCACCAATTTCCTGCGGCAAGCCGGTTGCAATAAAGCAAACGTTGCATTCAGCCAGAGTAGCGGGAATGTCATCAGAGAACCCCAGGCGACCTGCCTGACAGTTTTCTTTAACAACATTTTCCAATCCAGGCTCATAGAAAGGAACGACATTATCCTTAAGCTGGGCGATATTTTCCCCGTCCACGTCCACACACGTCACTGTGTTTCCCATCTCGGCAAAACATGCACCAGTCACCAAGCCAACGTAACCGGTTCCTACTACGGTGATATTCACTTTATTATCCTTTGTCATCACATCTTCTCTGGTCGGGGGAGCTTATGTCTATTTAATGACAAATCAGTGACATAAAAAAGCCCGGCGTATGCCGGGCTATATATAACGCATTGATCCTAAACAAGTTTTTCCAGCTCAGGCACAGCTTCAAACAGGTCTGCCACAAGGCCGTAGTCCGCCACCTGGAAGATAGGCGCTTCTTCATCCTTGTTGATCGCCACGATCACCTTGGAATCTTTCATGCCCGCCAGGTGCTGAATGGCACCCGAGATACCAACAGCGACGTACAACCCCGGAGCAACGATCTTGCCAGTCTGGCCAACCTGAAGGTCGTTGGGTACGAAACCTGCGTCAACAGCAGCGCGTGAAGCACCCACAGCGGCACCCAGTTTGTCGGCCAGTTGATAAAGCATGGTGAAATTATCGCCATTCTGCAGGCCACGGCCACCAGAAATAACGATTGGCGCAGCCGTCAGCTCTGGACGATCCGACTCGGCCAGCTCTTCGCTAACAAACTCGGTAATTGCCGAATCAGAGGCTTCAATCGCCTCAATCGCCGCTGAGCCACCTTCGGCCGCTACGGCATCGAATGCTGTGGTACGAACGGTCAGAATCTTGATGGCATCCGAAGTCTGGTAGGTAGCAATAGCGTTACCAGCGTAGATAGGACGAGCGAAAGTATCCGCGCTTTCAACACCGATCACATCGGACATCATATTAACATCCAGCAATGCGGCTGCACGAGGCAAGAAGTCTTTACCTGTCGTGGTTGCCGGGGCCAGAATGTGGCTGTATTCACTACCGATGCGAGCAACCAGATCACCCATGGCTTCGCCCAGTTGATGTTCAAGTGCAGCACTTTCGGCTACCAGTACCTTGCTGACACCCGCAGCAGAAGCAGCGGTTTCAGCGACCGCGCCACAGCCTTGACCAGCGACCAGCACATGAACGTCACCACCAATCGCGGCAGCGGCAGCCAGAGTGTTCAGGGTAGCGCCTTTCAGTTCACTGTTATCGTGTTCTGCGATTACCAGAATAGTCATATTGGCTCTACCTCTCTTACAGTACTTTGGCTTCGTTTTTGAGCTTGTCGACCAGCTCTTCAACGCTGGCCACTTTCACACCTGGCTGACGTTCAGCTGGAGGAGTTACGCGAACCAGAGTCTGGGAATTGGTCATTTCAACACCCAGATCAGCAGGAGAAGTCATCTCCAGAGGCTTGCGCTTTGCTTTCATAATGTTTGGCAGAGACGCATAGCGAGGTTCATTCAAGCGCAGGTCGGTGGTCACGATGGCTGGCAGATTCATCGAAACCTTGCGCAAGCCGCCATCTACTTCACGAGTTACAACGGCCTTGTCGCCATCAACGGCCACTTCAGATGCAAATGTTCCTTGCGGCATACCAGTCAAGGCACCCAGCATCTGACCAGTCTGATTGTTATCGCTGTCGATGGTTTGTTTACCCATCAGAACCAGTTGTGGTTGTTCTTTTTCAACCACGGCTTTCAGCACCTTGGCAACACTCAGGGATTCCAGCGTAGCATCGGTTTCGACCAGAATGCCGCGATCGGCTCCTAAAGCCAGAGCGGTACGAATTTGCTCCTGGGCCACTTTAGGGCCAATGGAAACCACAACAATTTCGCTGGCAACACCCTTCTCTTTCAGGCGAACCGCTTCTTCTACCGCGATTTCACAGAATGGGTTCATGGCCATTTTGACGTTAGCCAGATCAACATCCGAGTTATCAGCTTTAACACGTACCTTGACGTTGTAATCAATAACGCGTTTGACAGCGACGAGAACCTTCATAGATTCCTCTTTTTCTATCAATGATTAGTAAATAGGCCCACTGGCAGAGCGAAGTGGCCTGTCTGACCGGCAGAATTATTCGGACTTTTTCCTTCAGCGTCAATAGTCGCGATCTTTTGTTTCCAAAATGGCAGCATTCTTTGATATCCAGTACTTTAGTGGCATTGGTTGCGAGGTCATTTACCTCTCGTATAATGCCCGGTTGTTTTAGGGTTCAACATTTTTGCCTGCTGGCAGTGCCGACACTTCCTGAATCGCCGTACAGTCGGTCATTTCGCCAGCCCGGCCATCAACACAATAATGATAGAGGAGCATTCCAAATGCAGCGTGATGTGATGGAGTACGATGTACTGGTTGTCGGTGGAGGCCCAGCAGGCCTCTCAACCGCCTGCAAAATCAAGCAGCTGGCCGAATCCGCAGGCAATGAGATATCAGTCTGCCTGGTTGAAAAAGGTTCTGAGATTGGCGCTCACATTCTGTCCGGCGCCGTCATTGAATACCGCGCGTTGACCGAGCTGTTTCCCGACTGGAAAGATAACGGCGCGCCACTGACCTGCGAAGTGAAGCGTGATGAAGTCTACTTCATGACCAGTGACACCGGTTCAATCCAGTCGCCGAACTGGGCGGTGCCGAAGCCGATGCACAATGATGGCAACTACATCGTTAGCGTTGGCAACCTGTGCCGCTGGCTGGGCGAGCGTGCAGAAGAACTGGGCGTAGAAATCTACCCGGGCTTTACTGCCGCAGAACTTTTGATTGAAGAGGGTGTGGTCAAAGGTGTTATCACTGGCGACATGGGCGTCAGCGCGTCCGGCGATCAGAAAGATACATACATGCCTGGCATGGAATTGCGCGCCAAATACACTGTCTTTTCCGAAGGCTGTCGAGGCCACCTGGGCAAGGAGCTGATCGAGCAATTCGGACTGGACGAAGGCAAGGACCCACAGCACTACGGCATCGGTATCAAGGAGTTGTGGGATATCCCGGAATCCCAGCACGAAGCCGGGCTTGTCCTCCACGGTACTGGCTGGCCTTTAAATGAGAGCGGCTCTTCCGGCGGCTTCTTCCTCTATCATGCTGAGAACAATCAGGTCATGGTTGGCCTGATCACAGACCTCTCCTACTCCAACCCTCACCTGAGTCCGTTTGATGAGTTTCAGCGCATGAAGCATCATCCGGTGATTCGCCAGTACCTGGATAACGGTACGCGGGTTTCTTACGGTGCCCGAGCAATCACCAAAGGTGGCCTGAACTGTTTGCCGAAGATGACTTTCCCGGGCGGTCTGATTACGGGCTGTGACGCTGGCACTCTGAACTTTGCCAAAATCAAGGGTGTTCACACTGCCATGAAAAGCGGCATGGTAGCTGCGGAAGAAATCGTCAAGGCTCTGTCGGCTGATCGCGCCAACGACGAAATCACGGAATACACTTCCGCATTTGAAAGCAGCTGGGCTTACGAAGAGCTGCACCGCAGCCGCAACTTCGGACCTGCCATGCACAAGTTCGGAACCTTCGGTGGAGCCGCGTTCAATTTCATTGATCAGAATCTGTTTGCCATCCCGACCACGCTGCATGACACACATCCTGATCACGAAATGCTCAAGCCTGCGTCCGAGTGCAAGAAAATCGACTACCCGAAACCAGATGGCAAACTCAGCTTCAACAAGCTCGATTCCGTCTTCATCGGCAACGTCAACCATGCTGAAGACCAGCCGTGCCATTTAAAGCTGAAGGACGACTCCATACCGCTGGAGATAAACCTGCCGAAATGGGATGAGCCCGCACAGCGCTATTGTCCTGCGGGTGTTTACGAGATTGTGGAAGATGACCAGGGCAAGCGCTTCCAGATCAACTCCCAAAACTGCGTTCACTGCAAGACCTGCGACATCAAGGATCCGATGCAGAACATCACCTGGGTAACACCAGAGGGTAGCGGTGGCCCGAACTACCCGAACATGTAAAACAAAAAAAAGCCCGCAACTGCGGGCTTTTTTGTTTCTTGGAGTTATATCCAGTCGTGGCTATAAATACCGAGATTGCGATCAGGAACCCGAGCCGGTGCGTTCAACCTCGGTTGCTTCCTGAGCCCATTTGGCATAGCTGGCCAACTGACTACGACCTTTCAATGTCGCCAACTGGCCACGCTCGTCTTCGTCCAATTCGACAGTGTCGATAGCAGGAACATCAATCGACTTAAGCTTCACAATAGCCACGCCACCCGAAACATCCACAATGTCGGATTCATCAGCTTTCATTGCAAATGCCTTGGCTTTTACCGAGCGCGGTACATCGCCATTCTCCGCGTGAACCAACTCAACTGCTTTCCACTCGGTGCCTTCCGTCAGAGACGCCTCACCTTTCGCAACAGCCAGAGCGGTTTTACGTGCTTGCTCAGCGGCCTTTTCCTGCTTCAACGCTGACTCGATGCCGGCACGAACCGCAGTCAGAGGCAAGGTTTCTGGCGTTTTATGCTCAGCAACTGCCATGACATAAGCGGTATCATCAACCTCAACAACTTCACTCAACTCACCATCAAGAAGTACATTGTCAGCAAATGCTGCAACACGAACACTGCCGCTTTCAGCCAGGCCAGCACCACCGTTGCGAGTAAACGGATCACTGGTTTGTACCTTGAGTCCAAACGAGTCTGCGACTTCCTCAATGCTGGAAGCGGAGAACGCAATATTTGAAAGCTCCTGGATTTGCTCAGCCAGCAATGCAGCAGCCTTGCCGTTGCGAACTTCAGCCTCCAGAGCAACGCGTTGTTCTTCCATACTTCCTGGCTGCTCGCCGCGTACATTGGTTACTTTGATCAGGTGGAAACCAAACTCGGTACGAACCGGGTCAGAAACCTGCCCCTTTTCCAGGGAGTAAAGTGCCTTTTCAAACGCCGGATCAAAAATGCCACGCCCTACAAAGCCCAAATCACCGCCAGTGTTTTGCGTACCGATGTCATCGGATTGCCTGGCCAGCTCTGCAAAGTCTTCACCTGCGGATAGCTTCGCTGCCAGCTCCTGAATGGCTGCACGGGCTTGTTCCTCGGAACGCTCATCATTGATCTCAACCAGAATATGACTGGCCTGACGCTCTTCTTTTTCTGCCAGACTGTCTACGTATTCAGCGTAGGCCGCTTCGATATCCTCATCCAGAACATCCACCTGATCAGCCAGCTGTTCACGGGAGAGTTCGACGTACTTGACAGTTACCGTTTCCGGACTCTGGAAGCGCTGACTGTTGTCTTCGTAGTAAGTCTGAATATCTTCATCAGACACTTCGACACTTTCCTGAAGGCCTTCAAAAGAAATTTCGGCGTAACTGAAGGCGCGTTTTTCCTGTGACAGCACTTCATTCAGGCGAACAGAATAGTCCGATGGATATTCCGACAGCGACAGTGCCAGCTGTACCTGATTGACCTTGATGTCCTGAGCCAGGCTTTCACGAAATGACATGGGAGACCAGCCATTCAGGCGCAGAATGCTGGTGAATTGTTCCTTGCTGAATTTCCCATCAAGCTGAAATGCCGGAATCGTCAAAATCATTTCGTCGATTTGATCGGTAGAAGCGTAGAGTCCCAGCGCATCGGCCTGAACAATGGCCACATTCTGCTGGATCAGCTGCTCAATGGCTGAGGAACGCAGCAACTCTTCACTGAACAGACTTTCATCAAATTGTTCGCCAAACTGGCGACGGAGGTTCGCCTTCTGCTGCTCGATAACACGAGCGATGTCCACTTCGCTGATTTCCAGATCACCAACCTTGGCAGTTGGTTGCTCACCACCACCCATGCTGACGATGCTTTCAACACCAAACAGTGCAAAAACGATGATGATAAAACCGACGATGATCTTTGCGATAATGCCCTGGGCGTTATCCCGCATTGTTTGAAGCATTTGTCCTCCGGAATATTTGATGTATCGATGTCAGTTCAATAAGAGCGCTACCGACATCGCATAAAAAAAGCGCACCGACCGATGCGCTCTTTTTCGATTTCTGATGACTCAGTCGAAATATTCTTTCCTAGAGATATCAGTTAACAGCGTCTTTCAACGCTTTGCCAGGTTTGAAACCAGGCACTTTGGCAGCCTTGATCTGGATAGGCTCACCAGTTTGCGGATTACGTCCTGTGCGCTCAGCCCGCTCCTTCACTGAAAAGGTACCAAAACCTACCAGGGCAACCTGATCACCCTCTTTCAGTGCACTACCTATGCTTTCCAGCATGGCATCCAACGCACGACCAGCTGCTGCTTTAGAAATATCAGCGGAAGCCGCCATAGCGTCTATCAACTCAGACTTGTTCACACTCATCCCCTCACTCTGTGCGCAGTAATTGTTTCTTGTTATGCGACTGGGCGATCGCTACAGGAAAATCAAGAGCGACGATTTATACCAACTGGGCTATACAGCGTCAAGCAACCTCAATGGGTACTTGGACGCCCCGCAGCATCGGCTTTAACTGAGGTTTCCTCAGCAACGGCAATCGGCTCAATTCCTTCCGGAAGCTGTTCCAACGCGACATCCAGAACCTGATCGATCCATTCGACAGGAATGATCTCAAGATCTTCCTTGATGTTGTCGGGAATATCTCTCAAATCTTTCTCGTTGTCTTTTGGGATGACCACTGTGTTGATACCACCGCGGTGCGCCGCCAGAAGTTTTTCCTTCAGGCCGCCAATGGCAAGCACTTTGCCTCTCAGCGTAATTTCACCGGTCATTGCAACATCCGCCTTGACTGCAATGCCTGTCGCCACCGAAACAAGGGCCGTTGCCATGCCGATGCCGGCACTCGGGCCATCCTTGGGTGTCGCACCTTCTGGCACGTGAACATGCAAGTCATGCTTCTCAAAGAAGTCATCAGCAACACCCATGGCCTTGGCACGGCTTCGAACCACGGTGAGAGCCGCCTGAATGGACTCCTGCATCACATCGCCCAGAGAGCCCGTCTTGACGATCCGTCCCTTGCCTGGCGTTTTGGCAGCTTCCAGATCGAGAAGCTCTCCACCCACAGATGTCCATGCCAGGCCAGTCACCTGACCGATTTCGTTTTCTGCACCAGCCAAGCCGTAGCGGTATTTCTTGACGCCCAGATATTCATCAAGATCCACCTCTTCGATCACCCAGCCTGATTTCTGGTCTTGATCCAGTGCAGCCGCCTTCACTACCCGGCGGCACAACTTGGCTATTTCGCGTTCCAATCCACGAACGCCAGCTTCACGCGTGTAGTGACGAATAATTTCTTTCAGAACGCCATCGCTGACTTCAAGCTCATTGTCCTTCAGGCCATTCAGCTTGATTTGCTTCGGCAAGAGGTATCGACGCGCAATGCTGACTTTTTCATCTTCGGTGTAACCCGGAATGCGGATGACTTCCATACGATCCAGCAATGCATCCGGAATATTCATACTATTGGACGTACAAACAAACATGACATCCGAAAGATCGTAGTCCACTTCGAGGTAGTGATCAGCAAAGGTCGAATTCTGCTCTGGATCCAACACTTCAAGAAGTGCGGAGGCTGGATCACCACGGTGATCCATGCCTATCTTATCGATTTCATCCAGCAGGAACAGCGGGTTCCTGACACCAACCTTGGACATTTTCTGTACAAGCTTGCCAGGCATGGAGCCAATGTAGGTGCGACGATGCCCGCGAATTTCGGCTTCATCACGAACGCCACCCAGGGCCATTCGCGTGTACTTTCGACCGGTCGCCTTGGCAATGGATTTGCCCAGAGATGTTTTACCAACCCCCGGAGGACCGACCAGACACAGCACAGCACCGCGCACGTTTTTCACACGGCTCTGGACCGCCAGGTATTCGAGAATACGGTCCTTCACTTCATCAAGACCAAAGTGATCCGAATCGAGAATATCCTTGGCCTTGGTCAGATTGTGGCTCACACGGCTGCGTTTTTTCCAGGGCAGGCCAACCATCCAGTCAAGATAACCCCGAACCACAGACGCTTCTGCCGACATCGGAGACATCATCTTCAGCTTTTTCAGTTCAGACTGGGATTTTTCGAGTGCGTCCCTGGGCATGCCAGATTCGTCGATCTTGCGTGCCAACTCCTCAAATTCATCACCGTTGTCATCCAGGTCACCCAGTTCTTTCTGGATTGCCTTCATTTGTTCGTTCAGATAATACTCACGTTGGCTCCGCTCCATCTGCTTCTTCACGCGACCTTGCAGACGTTTTTCCATTCTCATCAAGTCAACTTCTGACTCGATGATTTTCAGCAGGTGCTCAACACGACCGCGCGGCTCAACCTGATCAAGCATCTTCTGCTTGCCATCCAGGCTCAAAGACAAATGAGCTGCAATATGGTCTGCCAGGAAGGCTGCGCCAGTAATATTGCTCAGGCTGCCCAACACTTCATTGGGCACTTTTTTGCTGAGCTGAACGTACTGTTCGAAGTCGCCGCTCAGAAGGCGGAACAAAAGTTCGTCCTGAGCTTCCTCCAGCGGTTCTTCAACGATGGGTTCAAAATCCGCAGTAATAAGGTCGTCTTCTTCGCGAATGTCTTTCAAACGTGCGCGCTTTTCACCCTCAACCAATACCTTGACAGTACCATCTGGAAGACGCAGGAATTGCAATACGCTGGCAACTGTGCCTATGGTGTGAAGGTCATCCAGTTCAGGATCATCCTGATCGGCATCTTTTTGTGCCACCAAAAGAATTTGGCGCTCTTCACCCATTGCCTGCTCAAGAGCACTGATTGATTTGTCACGACCGACGAACAAGGGAATCACCATTGCGGGGAACACCACTACATCCCGCAGAGGCAGTAAAGGTAACGATTCGTGAGACATATGTTCGGCTCTCTGTGCAATGAAACTGTAAAGGTAGTTTTGGGGCAGCCCGCTGAAAAAACAAGCCGTGACACCCAAGAAAGACTGTCCAGAGCGAATTTACAGGGCAGTCACGACAAAATAAAAAGCCCCGCGCAGGTTCCGTATCCTGTCACGGGGCTTTTTTAGGGAGCAAATAAGGCTCAGTCTATATCCGAAGCTGCGACACCGGATTCCTGACCCTCGTAAATCAGAATTGGCTCCGCAGCACCGTTAATCACCGAGTCTTCAACGACAACCTTGATTACGTGGTCCTGAGATGGAATTTCGTACATGGTGTTCAACAACACACCTTCAAGAATGGACCTCAAGCCACGAGCGCCTGTCTTTCGCTTCATGGCACACTCCGCAATGGCGTCAAGTGCAGAAGCACGAATATCCAGCTCGACGGACTCCATTTCAAACAACTGCTTGAACTGGCGAACAAGAGAGTTCTTCGGCTCAGTAAGAATCTGAATCAGTGCTTCCTGATTCAACTCCTCTAGCGTCGCCCAGACAGGCAAGCGGCCAATAAATTCGGGAATAAGACCGTACTTGACCAAATCTTCGGATTGCACTTCCTGCAGCGCCTCACCCACGGTCTTCTGATCTTCCTTGTCTTTGACGGTCGCAACAAAACCAATGCTGCTTTTTTCTGATCGATCGCGAATGATCTGATCCAGACCTGCGAAAGCACCACCACAGATAAACAGGATGTTCGACGTATCAACGTGCAGGAACTCCTGCTGTGGATGCTTGCGCCCACCCTGCGGCGGTACGGAAGCTACCGTACCTTCGATCAGCTTCAATAGCGCCTGCTGAACGCCTTCGCCAGAAACATCACGAGTGATGGACGGGTTATCCGATTTACGCGAAATCTTGTCAATTTCGTCGATATAAACAATGCCGCGCTGCGCACGCTCAACATCGTAATCACACTTCTGCAGCAACTTCTGAATGATGTTCTCAACATCTTCACCGACATAACCGGCTTCCGTCAGAGTTGTCGCATCAGCAATAGTGAAAGGTACGTTCAACAAGCGGGCAAGCGTCTCTGCCAGCAAGGTCTTGCCACTACCGGTTGGACCAACCAACAGAATGTTACTTTTGGAAAGCTCGACGTCGCCCTTGCCAGTGCCGTGCTTCAGCCGCTTATAGTGATTGTATACGGCGACAGAAAGTACAATCTTCGCTTTCTCTTGCCCAATCACGTACTCATCGAGAGTGTTCTTGATCTCTTTAGGCGTAGGCAGCTTGTCCGATGAGCTGGCATTTTCAGCTTCCTGGACCTCTTCACGGATGATGTCATTGCACAGGTCAACGCATTCATCGCATATAAAAACCGAAGGCCCCGCAATCAGCTTGCGGACTTCATGCTGGCTTTTCCCACAGAATGAACAGTAAAGCAATTTGCCACTGTCTTCTCCTGTGCCTTTGGTATCGTCGGACATTAAACCGCCCCTTCTATTTATTCACGACTACAAGATGGGCCTTAAAAACAACTTTTCAACCCTCTTGCAGTCATTTCAATACCTTCAAGTATTGGTACATCTTTCCAGAAAACACCAGTTATCAAATAAAGAAACCGATGCGTCAGCCTCCGCGTCTGGAAATAACACTGTCGATCAAGCCATATTCACAAGCTTCACTAGCGGTCATGAAGTTATCTCGCTCGGTATCTGCGGCGATCTTTTCAATCGGCTGACCGGTATGTTCTGCCATGATGCGATTCAAGCGATCTTTGGTGTGCTGAATGTTCTGCGCCTGAATCTGGATATCCGTTGCCTGACCCTGAGCGCCACCACTTGGCTGGTGAATCATCACACGAGAATTGGGAACACTGAAGCGCTTGCCTGGCGCACCAGCAGCCAGCAAGAACGCACCCATGCTGCACGCCTGCCCAATCACCATGGTGCTTACGTCGGGCTTGATGAACTGCATGGTGTCGTAAATCGACAATCCTGCACTGACAGAGCCACCCGGTGAATTGATGTAAAGATGGATGTCTTTGTCTGGATTTTCAGATTCAAGAAACAGCAACTGCGCTACTACCAGGTTAGCCATGTGATCTTCCACTGGGCCAACCAGAAAAATTACGCGCTCTTTCAGCAAGCGAGAATAGATGTCGTAAGAGCGTTCGCCACGTGCGGTTTGTTCAACGACCATAGGTACCAATGCGCTGCGCAGGTCAGAACCCAAACCATCAAATTGCTCTGTCATTCCTTATGCTCCATAGGATAAGCCAACATTATTCACACAATAGTAACAAAAACAGCCACTCTAATAAGGTGGCTGTTTTCAGTTTAGCGACTACTTAGCAAACTGTCAGTTTTGCCAAGCAATTACGCCTGTTGTTGAGTGTTAGCTTCGCGAATTACTTCTTCGTAGCTGGACTCAACCTGAGAAACATTGGCGCCAGCCAATACCTTCTCAACAACCTGCTCTTCAAGAGCCAAACCTTCTACCTGAGACTTCTGCTCAGCGTTTGCATTGTAGTATTCACGAACCTGATCCGGCTCCTGATACGTGGATGCAATTTCTTCGATCAACTCGTTCACTTTCTCTTCAGAAGCTTTCAGTTCATTTGCTTCGACCACAGCATTGATCAGCAAGCCGGTTTGAACACGCTTCTCAGCCTGAGGCTTGAAGATTTCTGCAGGAATCTGGCTTGGGTCCATCTGACCGCCAAACTGCTGAACGGCCTGTTGACGCAGGCGATCAACTTCCTGATCGATCAAAGAAGAAGGAACATCGATTTTGTTCGCTTCCAGCAGACCATCCAGAACTTGCTGTTTGGTCAGAGAACGCAGAGCACGAGTCAGCTCGCGCTCCATATTGGTACGAATTTCAGAAATAAAGTTCTCTTCGCTGTCAGTTTCAACACCAAAAGACTTGAAGAACTCTTCATTCATATCTGGCAGAGAGCCTTTTTCAACCTTGCTTACTGTAACCTTGAACTATGCAGGTTTGCCCTTGAGATCATCCTTCTGATAATCCTCTGGGAAAGTAACGTCGAGAGTGGCTTCTTCACCAGCCTTGGCGCCAACCAGGCCCGCTTCGAATCCCGGAATCATGGTATTTGAGCCAAGAACCAGTGCGTGACCGGTAGCAGAGCCACCTTCAAACGCTTCGCCATCAATGAAGCCTTCGAAATCGATGGTTGTGCGATCACCATCTTCCGCAGCGTCTTCAGATTCTTCCCATTTGGTATTCTGCTTGCGCAGGGTTTCTACCATCTTGGTGACGTCTTCATCGGTGATGGATGCAGACTTCTGCTCAACCGTGATGCTGTCAAAGGCAGACAATTCAACTTCCGGATAAACCTCGAAAGTTGCCTTGAATTCCAGATCTTTGCCGTCTTCGTTGACAATCGGTTCAAATGCCGGCATACCGGCCAATTTAACAGACTGCTCTTGCACGGCCTGGAAGAAAGACTCTTGCATTTGCTGGTAAACAGCCTCGCCGCGAGCTTGAGGCCCAAACATACGCTTGATAACAGTTGGAGGAATCTTGCCTGGGCGGAATCCGTCGATACGGCGACCTTTAGCCAGTTTCTTCAGTTCTACTGTCACTTTTTCTTCAACTTGTGCAGCAGGAACACCAATGGTCATGCAACGTTGAAGGCCAGAGGTTGTCTCGATGGACACTTGCATAGATGCCTCTCAAATTCAGTTTGTATTCTAACGCAGGTCAAAACCAGTCGACCGCTAATCGGAAAGCCGCGAAGTATATCTCAAGGCATTGCGCGAATAAACGCCCAAACACCCGAGCTTTTTACGCACTATTCGTCGTCTTTTTCAGGCGCACGGATTTAAAAGAAGACAAATCGAAAGATTTCGGAAGATGCTAAAGAAGGGAATATAATGAGAAAGATAATTGGGGTGTCTTACGGGGTTCGAACCCGCGACAACAGGAATCACAATCCTGGACTCTACCAACTGAGCTACGGCCACCACATTGTACTCTGCGAACATATCACCCCTGAAGAGGAGTGGCACGCCCGGCAGGGCTTGAACCTGCAACCCTCGGCTTAGAAGGCCGATGCTCTATCCAGTTGAGCTACGGGCGCCTTATCAAGTGGTTTATCCTCAGATGGATGAAAAATTGGTCGGGGTAGAGAGATTCGAACTCCCGACATCCTGGTCCCAAACCAGGCGCGCTACCAGACTGCGCTATACCCCGTTTCGCTACTCTCCGAGTTGCCCCGTCGAGTGGCTGCGCATAGTATAGATGACCCACCGACCCGTCAATAACTTTTTTAAAAAAATCTTATAAAACAAGTGGTTCGGTGTTTTTTTAACCAAACTGCCATGATCGTTCAAACAGTTTTTCAACGCGGATTCGCGCTTTGCATAACCTGACCAGCGTGAGAAAATCCGGCCTCAAACGCTTTTAGACTTTTTTAGGACAGGTTCCACTGCAGATGACAGCACAACTGATTGACGGCAAAGCCAAGGCCGAAGCTATCCGCGACGATATTCGCAAACAGGTCAGCACCCGCATTGAAAACGGGCAACGACCGCCCGGCCTGGCTGTCATTCTGGTTGGCACCGATCCGGCATCCCAGGTTTACGTATCTCACAAGCGCCGCGATTGCGAACAGGTTGGCATCATTAGCAAAGCATGGGACCTGCCAGCAACAACGACCCAGGGCGAACTGGAAGCACTGATTGATGAGCTCAATGCCGACAACACGGTTGACGGCATTCTTGTTCAGCTTCCACTGCCGGACGGCCTGCAAGCAGATCGCATCCTTGAGCGCATTGCGCCAGACAAGGATGTGGATGGCTTTCATCCCTTCAACGTCGGCCGACTGGCGCAAAGAATCCCCCTGCTCCGCCCTTGTACGCCAGCTGGAGTTATAGACCTGCTGGACGAGACCGGCCTGGAAATCAAAGGACTGCACGCCGTGGTCGTTGGCGCCTCAAACATCGTTGGTCGCCCAATGGGACTGGAACTGCTCCTGCGTGGCTGCACCGTAACCACCTGCCACCGCTTCACCAGAGATCTGGAATCCCACGTTCGCCAGGCAGACCTGCTGGTCGTGGCCGTCGGTCGTCCGGGCATTGTCGACAGTGACTGGATCAAGGAAGGGGCAATGGTTATTGACGTAGGCATCAATCGCCAGGAAAGCGGCAAGCTGATTGGTGACGTCGATTTTGAAATCGCCTCGAAACGCGCCAGCCATATTACGCCGGTTCCAGGTGGCGTGGGCCCAATGACACGCGCCAAGTTGCTTGAAAATACGCTGTTTGCTTGCGAAGAACTGCATAACTGACACAGCAATCAGACACAAAAAAACCGGAGGCTGTTTCCAGCACTCCGGTTTTCTTCAACCATCGCGCGATTACTGACGCGTCCAGGTTGTACCTTCAGGGCTATCCCTCAAGACAATGCCTTTCGCCATCAACTCGTCACGCACCGAGTCTGCAGTCGCAAAATCCTTGTCTTTCTTTGCCTGAGCGCGCTTGGCAATCATCTCCTCCACCCACGCAGATTCATCATCATTCCCGCCTTGAAGAAATTCTGATGGCTCAAGCTGCAAGCAACCAAGAACACCACCCAGGAACTTAAGCTGACCCGCCAACACCACAGCAGCATCACCCTCTTCCTTGTTCAGCGCTCTAACCAGATCGAACAACACTGCCAAGGCAACCGGTGTGTTGAAGTCATCATCCATTGCTGTATGAAAACGCTCGGAGTACTCGTTATCAATATCCGAAGCCACAACCTCACCCTTCACCAGGGACAATGCATTGTAGAAACGATCCAGTTTCACCTGTGCTTCTTTCAGGCTGTCTTCGCTGTAGTTGATGGCACTGCGATACTGGCTCGACAACAGCAGGAAGCGCACAACTTCCGCCGGATACTTGTCCAGAATTTCACGAATCGTGAAGAAGTTACCCAGCGACTTGGACATCTTTTCACCATCAACACGCACAGCGCCAGCATGCATCCAGGTATTGACGTAGGACTGGCCATTCGCCGCTTCAGATTGCGCAATTTCGTTCTCGTGATGCGGAAATTTCAGATCCGGGCCGCCGCCGTGAATATCAAAAGTGTCACCCAGGCAGCACTTGGACATTGCCGAGCACTCGATATGCCAGCCCGGACGGCCGATTCCCCACGGAGAATCCCAATGCGGTTCTTCCGGCTTGGCTGCTTTCCACAGCACAAAGTCCAGCGGGTCTTGCTTGAATTCATCAACACCGACCCGCGCACCGGCCTCCAGCTCATCCAGGATTTTTCCTGACAACTTTCCATACCCTTCGAACTTGCGCACAGAATAGTAGACATCGCCATTATCCGCAGGATACGCAAAACCCTTGTCTATCAAGGTTTCCACCAACTCAATGATGTCCGGGATATGAGTGGTTGCACGTGGTTCGGAGTCAGGTGGCTCAATCGCCAGCGCCTCAGCATCCTTGTTCATTTCAGCGATAAATCGCTCAGTCAATGAATCAAAGGCTTCACCATTTTCGTTGGCGCGAGTGATGATCTTGTCGTCAATATCCGTGATGTTACGAATGTAGTTCACCTCGTAACCACGATGACGCAAGTACCTGGCGATCACATCAAATGCGATCATGACGCGTGCATGACCCAGGTGGCAGTAGTCGTACACCGTCATACCACACACGTACATGCCGACCTTACCCGGCACCACGGGAACAAATTCTTCTTTTTGAGGCGAAAGCGTGTTGTAAATTTTAAGACTCATTCATCCACCTTCAGGAGCGCGTCAGTGACTTGTCTTCTCGCAAGCCAATCGTCAAATTAAATACCGGCTTTTCAGCCATGTGATCAAAACGATCCGACACAAAGTAGCCTTCTCGCTCAAACTGGAAACGCGTTTCCGCCTCTACGCCAGCCAGGGCAGGCTCCACCCACCCCTGTTTGATCACCAGCGACTCAGGATTCAGGAATTCCCGATAGTCATCACCAGAGCGATCAGGTGTTGGATCCAGGAACAGGCGCTGATACATGCGCAGTTCAGCTTCCTTACCGTGAGACGCGGACACCCAATGCACAACGCCTTTAGGCTTGTCGCCATCCTCGGGATCACAGCCCAGTGTATTTTCAACCAGACGCGCACGAACCTGGGTCACATTACCCTGCTCGTCCTTGTCGTAATCGACCGCTTCAATCACATAACCCTGACGCAGACGAATGCGTTTGCCGGGTGTGAACTTCTTCTTGAATTTCTTGCTGTATTCTTCCTTGAAATCGCCCTGGTCAATCATGATCTCACGAGTGAATGGCATCTCGCGCGAACCCAGATCCAGCTCTGGATGGAACGGCGCTGACAGCATTTCCAGATGATCTTCCGGCAGGTTTTCAATCACAACCTTTAACGGGTTGATCACACACATTGCACGCGGTGCATTGCGGTTCAGATCATCACGCACTGCGTGTTCCAGCATGGCAATATCCACCATGCCATCACTGCGGGTCACACCGATCATGTCGCAGAACGTACGAATGGAAGACGGCGTAAAGCCGCGACGACGCATACCAGAGATCGTCGGCATACGTGGATCATCCCACCCTGCAACAATTTCTTCGTCAACCAGCGATTTCAGTTTGCGCTTGGAGGTCAGGGTGTAGTCCAGATTCAGTCGACCGAACTCATACTGCCTCGGCTCAACCGGAACCGGCAAGTTCGCCACAAACCACTCATACAACGGGCGATGATCTTCAAATTCCAGCGTGCACACAGAATGGGTCACACCCTCAATCGCATCAGACTGGCCATGGGTAAAATCGTAGGTTGGATAGATGCACCATTTATCACCCGTCTGGTGATGGGTCACCTTGCGAATGCGATAAATGATCGGATCGCGCAGATTCATGTTGCTGGATGCCATATCGATTTTGGCTCTCAGCACACAGGCACCTTCGTCGAACTCGCCGCTTCGCATACGTTCGAACAGCTCGAGATTTTCCTCAACGGAACGTTCACGGTATGGGCTGTTTTTACCCGGCTCTGTCAATGTGCCCCGGTATGCACGCGCTTCTTCCGGACTGAGGTCACAAACATAGGCATTGCCTGATTTAATCAGGCACACCGCCCATTCGAACAATTGGTCGAAATAATCGGATGCATAACGAATATCCCCTGCCCATTCGAAACCCAGCCAGGTCACGTCCGCCTTGATCGCTTCAATAAATTCCTGACTCTCTTTTTCTGGATTGGTGTCATCGAAGCGCAGATTACATTCACCACCAAATTGTTGAGCCACACCGAAGTTCAGACAAATGGATTTGGCATGCCCCACATGTAAAAAACCATTGGGTTCTGGCGGAAAGCGCATCACGACTTTCTCTGTTTTGCCGCTGGCGAGGTCTTCCTCGACGATTTTGGCAACGAAGTTGTTACCGCGAGCCGTTGTGTCTGTCATATTGTCCCGTTGTTACGTACCGGTGTGCTCCAGCCTCCAACGCTGCCGGTCGCCAGCGCTGAAAGCCCAAAAAAAAGAGGGTATTATACGCGCACTGCACCATCATGGGAGTCCAGTGCACGATTTTTAGCCCATCACAATGTACTGAGGGCTTTGGACTCTGAAAATCCAACAGAAAGCAACTTACTCGCGTTTCATGCGCAGAAAGCTGCATCCCTAAAAAGAAGCAGGAACACTATGATCCTTTTTAAAACCAACTTTGGCGATATCAAAGTAGAACTGAACCACGATAAAGCGCCAAAAACTGCTGCCAACTTCGAAACCTACGTCAAGGAAGGTTTCTACAACGGTTTGATTTTCCACCGCGTAATCGATGGTTTTATGATTCAGGGTGGTGCATTCACAGAAGGCATGGCGGAAATGAAGAAGGGTCACGCGCCAATTGAAAACGAAGCTGACAACGGACTGAGCAACGAAGCAGGTACCCTGGCCATGGCTCGCACCATGGACCCACACTCTGCAAGCTCCCAATTCTTCATCAATGTAAAAGACAACGACTTCCTGAATCACACGGCCAAGAATGCTCAAGGCTGGGGCTACTGTGTATTCGGCAAGGTTGTTGAAGGCATGGACGTCGTAAACCGCGTCAAAGCTGTAAAAACCACGTCCCGCATGGGCCACCAGGACGTTCCAGTCGATGACGTCGTGATTGAAAGCGCGGAACTGATCGACTGATATGACCACTTATTTCATCTCCGACCTTCATCTGAGCCTCCACTCTCCTGAGCTGGCTCAGGGTTTTTGCCGATTCATCGGCAACCTGAAAGACGCAGAAGCCCTGTATATTCTGGGCGATTTTTTTGACGCCTGGATCGGAGATGATTTTGATACTCCGCTCAGTCAAACAGTGGCGACATCGCTGTCATCACTGAGCGAATCCGGCTGCCGTGTGTTTATCATGCACGGCAATCGCGACTTCTTGCTTGGCAAGGAATACTGCCAACGCTGCGGAGCGGAGTTGCTGGAAGAAGGCAGCCTGATCACACTGGGTGACCAGACTGTCCTGCTACTGCATGGCGACAGCCTGTGTACGGACGATACGCAGTACCAGACATTGAGAACCATGCTGAGAAACCCTCAGTGGCAGCAAGGAATCCTGGCAAAATCAATCGATGAGCGTCTCCAGATAGCCAAGCAGGCTCGCATGGACAGCAGCGAATCGAATGCCGCCAAAAATCAGGACATCATGGACGTGAACCAAAATGCGGTGCAGGCTGAGCTGGACAAAGCTGGCGTCACTACGCTCATTCACGGCCACACTCATCGCCCACACGATCACAAATGGTCGCATGGCGATCAAGGTTACCGCCGCATCGTTCTCGGCGACTGGACTGAAAAACAAGGCTGGATGATTCGTTTCAATCCAGATGAAGCTTCCAACCCTGATCAGGGCCTGCTTCTCGAGAAGTTTCCGCTGGTTTAACCAGCGGAACCGTCAACCAAGACCGGCTCAGGCTCCAGCTCAACACCAAATCGCTCGAAAACCGAGCGCCTGACAGCGTCACGCAAAGCCAATACATCGTCCAGGGTCGCCCCGTCGTCAGCTGTCATCACCAGCGCCTGCTGATCATGCATCCCCACTTTCCCAAGTCTTTTACCTTTCCAGCCCGATTGGTCAATCAACCAGGCTGCTGCCAGTTTGACTGACCCAGCACTGGCCACTGGATAATTCGGCACGGCTGGAAACTGACCGGAAATAGACTTGTAGAGCACTCTGGAAACCACGGGATTCTTGAAAAATGAACCGCAGTTCGGAATCTTCCCTGGGTCAGGCAGCTTGCTGGAACGGATTTCACAGACTTTGGCAATCAACTTATCAGGTGTAATGCAGTTGCCCGCCGTATCGGGGTAATCAGTTTTCAAGCTCGCCAGCGGTCCATAAGAAAGCTCAGGAATGAATTCAGTCTTCAGCGCAAAAATTACGGAAGTCACAACAAAGTCATTTTTCAGCTCGCGCTTGAATACCGAATCACGATAGCCAAAACGGCAATCAGGACGATCCAGATGACGGATCTGACCAGTGCTGACCTGGTAGCCAATCACCGATTCAATATATTCACCCACTTCAACACCGTAAGCCCCGATATTCTGTATGGGCGATGCGCCCACACTACCGGGAATCAAGGACAGGTTTTCCAGGCCGTGTCCATAAGCAATGCTTTCACAAACCCACTCATGCCAGTTTTTACCCGCCCCCACTTTGACCAGCTGCCGTCCATTTCGGAGCCCCAGTGGCGTAACCGAATCATTTGACGACTGAATCACCAGCCCCTCAAGACGCGGAGACAGCAACACGTTGCTGCCACCACCGAGCACAACCAATGGCCACGCCTTGTTTTCAGCCAATTCAACAAGCTCGACCAACTCCGCCATCGAACGAAAGCGCGCAAAGGCCTCAGCTGTTGACTGCAGCCTCATGGTATTCATACCAGCCAATGAGAAATCAGGATTCATTTTGATTAGATGCGCCGAGCGGCGTTATCAGGACAAACATAAGAATGGACAGGGCATTGCGGACCGAAATTCACAAGCCCCGCAGTCCGGGATAGTCGGCAATCAGTGAGTCCAGCAGCGACTGACTTGCTGCTTCGACGAGATCAAGCACATGCTCAAAACCCTCTTCACCGCCGTAATAGGGATCAGGCACATTGCGTTCGGAAGCCTGTGGCAACCAGGTACCCAGAAATAATACCGGTTCAACTCCCTTACCCTGCTTGTCCTTCAGGACCTGCAGATCGGCAAGATTACTTTCATCCATAGCAATCACATGGTCAAAGCGGGAAAAATCTTCCACAGAAACCTGACGTGCACGAAGTGGAGACAGATCATAACCACGCTGACTCGCGGCGTCTGTGGCGCGGGCATCCGGGGCTTTGCCCATGTGCCACGCGCCGGTACCGGCAGAATCAACCAGAATGGCTTTTGAAAGCCCCCGTTCTTCGACCATTTTTTGAAAAACACCATGCGCCGTCGGCGAACGGCAGATATTTCCCAGACAAACAAACAGCACCCGGATCAGCATCAGGATTCGGCGCTCGCTTGCTTTGTCGATCCCGCTGCCTTTTCGAGCTTTTCCTCTTCAGTCATCAAACGCGCGTCGGATTCCAGCATATTGGGAACACCATCCACGATTTGATAAGCCAATCCGTCAAAAGTACAGATCAGCTCTTGTGCTTCACGATCGTATTTCAATTTGCCCTTGCACAATGGGCAAACCAGCATGCTTAAAAGTTGTTTATCCACGTTTTTTTTCTCCCCAGGTGAGCAGCATCGTATCCAGCGCCTGTCGGGTCTTGCGAGTCGGCACGGCATCAACTGGCAAATACCAGCAACGCTCAGTCACAAAGTCACGGCACTTCACCCAGTCTTTCTCTGTCATCACAATCGGCAGATCATCACCAAACTCGATATCTGCCTTGTCAAAAGGATGGTGGTCCTCAAATGCATGAGGCTCAACATCCATACCCAATTTTTCCAGCGTTTTGAAGAAACGTGCAGGGTGCCCGATACCAGCCACCGCATGCACCTTGTGTCCTTCCAGAACCAACAAATCGACCACTTCACCTGTGCTGGCATTGACCAGCTGCTGCGGCTGCAAAATAAAGTCAGAGCCATTAACAACAACGCAGTCTACGCTATCCACGCGAGTTTTCGGCTCTCGCAATGGTCCGACCGGCATCAGCCAGCCATTTCCAAAACCTCGCTCACCATCAACCACCAGAATCTCGGCAACCCGAGGCATGGCGTAATGCTGCATACCATCATCACTCAGAATCAGATCCACGTCCGAGCCCAACGCACTCACCGCGTCGGCGCGCTTCGGAGCGACAACAACCCGACACCCCAAACGATTATGCAGCAACCAGGGTTCATCGCCGCATTCGGCTGGCGAAATCGAAGAAGTTACTTCCAACGGGTAATGTTCTGAGCGACCGCCATAACCGCGACTGACAATACCCACACTCATGTCCAGCTCAACGGCTCTTTGAGCCAACCAGGTAATCAGAGGCGTTTTGCCAGTGCCACCAACCGTGATATTTCCTACCACAATCACCGGCGCTTTGCTGGCCATCGGAGGAAAAATAGCAAACCAGAAGCGTCGAAGCAGGACAACAATCCAAAACAGTCCGTGCAGGGGCAATAGCCAGAAGTTGGCAATTGGGCGGCGGTACCAGTTACTGGCGATAAAACGCCCAACGGAGCTACGGCTTTGATGCTCTGACGACATAGCGACTACTCTGCGCCCCCAAACTGCATTCGGTGCAACTGGGCATAAATTCCATTTTGCGCAACCAGAGACTGATGCGTGCCATCTTCCACAATTCTTCCTGCATCCATCACCAGAATACGATCAACCGATTCAATCGTGCTCAACCGATGCGCAATAACAAAGGTCGTCCGTCCTTTCATAACCTCTTCCATTGCCGCCTGAATGTGTCGTTCAGACTCGGTATCCAGTGCCGACGTTGCTTCATCCAGAATCAGGATAGGCGCATCTTTCAGAATGGCGCGGGCAATGGCAATGCGCTGGCGCTGTCCACCGGAAAGCAACGTACCATTTTCGCCCAATTGAGTGTCGTAGCCTTCAGGCAGCTTCTGGATGAACTCATCAGCATGCGCCATCCGGGCCGCTTTCAGAACATCGTCCTCAGACGCAGAACGAAGCGCTCCATAGGCGATATTTTCCGTCACGGTACCATCGAAGAGCATGACCTGCTGACTGACAATGGCAATCTGCTCCCGAAGACTGGCCAGAGTGAAATCGCCAACAGGGGTTTCATCCAGCACGATATCGCCGCAGCTGGCATCGTAAAAACGGGGTAAAAGGCTAACCAGAGTGGTTTTCCCGCTGCCGGAGCGCCCCACAATTGCCACCGAGGTCCCTGGCTCAATTGTCAGATTGACGTCATGCAATGCTTTCTCGGCAACACCGGGATAGGCGAAACCCAGATTATCAAAGGTCACCTTGCCGGAGACACGATCAATTTCTTGGGTTCCTGTGTCTTTTTCAGGTTCTGCATCCATCACGGTGAAAATAGACTCTGCCGCTGCAAGGCCTTTCTGAATAGTAGAATTAACATCACTCAAGGCACGTAACGGCTTGGCAATCAAAGAAGCGGCGGTAATAAACTGCAAGAATTCGGCGCTGTTCATTGCGCCTTCGGCGACACGCTGAAACATGATGTACACCATCAACCCCAGGCCCAAAGCCACAATCTGCTGGGTCATGGGCACGCTGACGGCGTTGGTGAACTCGAATTTCAACGCCTGCTTGCGGTTGTAGAGACTGGCTTTTTCGAAGCGTTGCTGTTCCATCTCGATTGCACCGAACGCACGCACCTCACGGAACCCCTGAATTGAATCATTGGTTACCTGAGTGACATCACCGACAGACTTCTGCACCCGCTTCGAATACCGACGAAAAAAGCGACTGGCCTGAGCAACAATAACGCCAATCAACGGCACAATACCGAGGAAGATAAAGGTCAGAGTGTAGTCCAGATAAATGAGGTAGCCCATCAACAAAATGACGGTCATGCCTTCCTGAATCACCGTAGTCAGAGCACGGGTTGAAGCGCCAGTTACCTGGTCGACATCGAAAATCACACGGGAGATCAGTCTCCCGCTGGACTCATTGTCGTAGTACCAGGTCGGCAGCCGGTTCATGCGCCCAAACAGCTGAATCCTGAGATTGTGAACCACATTACGACCAACAACTGCGATGAAGTACTTGCCCAAAAAAGTACCAACACCGCGAAACATAAAGGTCGCAACCAGCGCAGACACCAGCAGCAGAATGCGTTGTTCTTCAGGATTTCGGAGGGTTTCTTCAACCACCCCCATCAAATGGGCCAGCAAGGGCTGGGAGGCGGCAAAAATGATGAAACCGACCACACTCAGGAAAAAAGCACCCTTGTGCGGCCAGACGTATGACAACAAGCGCCGATACAATTGACCGGCGCTTGCGGGAGAAGAAGAATCAGTTGCCATTTGCAGGCTGCCGGGTGGTGATACTGATATTAACCAGTCCCAGTTGTCCTGCGGCATCCATGGCAAATACAACGGCTTCGTGAGGCGTTTTGGCGTCGGCTGTAATAATCAGTGGTGCGGACTCACGGTCGCCCAGGGCCTTGCCGATTCCCCGATTCGCTCCGGTGATCAAGATCACCTTGCCCTTTATGGCGACACCTCCCATCGTCCTCTCCCAGTTTAAATTGCGGAGCAAACGCTTCCGTGACGACGGACGTTGGCCTCTAGGA
>PBNY01000024.1 GCA_002723385.1 Oceanospirillaceae bacterium
CGGCCACATACTGCGAATGATGGGATCAGTCCTCATGCTGCAGAAGAAAAACTTAAAACCGTGTCCGGAATCAGTTGACCACTACAAACACCTTTCAGAGCCGCAGCCAGTTTCAGGTCGTTGGCATATTGATAGTGAGTCATAAGAATGATCTTGTTGACCCCCATACCTTCCAGCTCATCAATGTACTGCTGAGCGGTTGTGGTCTCATCCAGGAATTGGGTACCGGCATCCGGGAAAGAAGAGTTCTTGGTTTTACCAGCGATATCGATGCCAATCACACCCACCTTCTCACCATCAAACTCGAAAGTGGTGTAAGGCTGAATGTAGTCTTCTGCGATGGCAGATTCTGAATGAGGCACAACGTTTGCCGCCAGAGCCGGTGTCTCACAAGCCGAGCTGTTCAGAGCATCCAGGAAACTGGCCAACCCATCATCACCATTGTCGAACTCATGGTTACCCAGGGCAAAAGCATCGAAACAGATCTGATTCATCATCTCTGCATCAGCCACACCATTGAACAGCGTGTAAAAAAGCGTACCAGTGATGGCATCGCCGGAGTGCAGCTTCAGTACGTTGCTATTCTGGCTTTCCAGTGTATTGAACAGGCTAACCATCATCGGGAAACCACCATAGGTGACTTCAACCTCAGCGATATCAATGTCAGTGCCGTTATTGTCGGCCTTGGCAGACAGAGACAGACCTGAGACATCAAAACCGAAGTCATCGGCTTCCAGGTGAGAATGGTGATCGTTCATGTGCAGAACAGTCAGATCGATCGCCTTCGCTGTAGGAGCAGCGTCCCCCTGAGCACCAGTATCACCTTTATCACCCTGTGGGCCTTGAGCACCGTTGGAACCATCTTCACCGTAACAACCCGCCAGACCGAGGCCTATGGCGAGTGCCAGTGGCAGTACCTGAAACTGTTTCATCCTTTACTCCACGCTATCGTTGTTAGAGCTATCAAAACTAAGTGGGACCCATGAACACGAGATGACAGAACTTTGACTTCCAAGTGACAGACAAATGACAGACTCCCATGCATCCACCTCGCATTCATCCATTCCCTACGGTTAGAATGCGGCTCCCATCAACCGATCTGATGAAACCCAATGGATATCAATTTCCCTCTCATTTTGATGATTGCAACCGCCGTAACTGGCGTCATTGCCCTGCTTGATCTGCTTTGGCTGAAATCTCGCCGAGGTGAAAAACCAGAGCCAATGCTGGTAGAACAGAGCAAGTCGTTCTTTCCTGTGCTGGCTATCGTGTTTGTACTTCGATCGTTTATTTTCGAGCCATTCCAAATTCCATCAGCTTCCATGGAGCCGGGCCTTGTCGAAGGGGATTTTATTCTTGTCAGCAAATTCAGTTACGGTTTGAGAATGCCTGTATTCCGCAATAAGCTGGTACCTCTGGGAGATCCAGAACGCGGGGACGTAATGGTGTTCTTTCCCCCGAATGACCCCAGATATTTCATCAAGCGTGTTATTGGGTTACCCGGAGACAAGGTCCAGTACCGTAATCGTCAGCTGACAGTCAATGGCGTCGAGGTTCCTACCGAAACCCAGGGTGGAGAGCCTGTTTACCGCCCGACACGCTATTATGCTGAAGAACAGTTGCGCCCAGACCTTGATGCACGCATTCAGTGGATGCCAATGCGAACTGTGTTTGGTCAAGCGGCTTTGTCAGGCGGGCCGGAAGGTGAATGGGTTGTGCCTGAGGGTCATTACTTCATGATGGGAGACAACAGAGCAAACAGCGCAGACAGTCGTGCCTGGGGTTTTGTGCCTGAAGAGCTTATTGTCGGCAAGGCTGTTGCCGTCTGGATGCACTGGAAAGGCTGGAACAGCTTGCCGTCTTTCGATCGCAATCGCTGGATCCCTTGAAGCACTAACTCAAATCACATCCACCACCAGCACACCAAAGCGATACAAAAGCATGACAACCCTTCAATTCTTGTATCGCTATTTTGTTAATTGCCTATGGAAGTTTTCTTTCAGCTGAATAAAATGCGCGACAGTTAACAAAACGGGTCATCGGTAATGAGTGTATCCCAACAATTGAAGGGACTGGCGTTCGACTGGGCAGATAGAATCATCCCGGTCAAACCGGTAGAACGAAGCGCTCGCGAGCAAAATTCGATTGATCGGGAGTCTCGCAGAATGCAACTGTATTTCTCTCGTCACTGCCCTTCTGCCGTGGCCGTCCGACGCCACTGTCAGAAACTGGGACTGCGTATTGTTGAAAAGGATGTTGATCGTGTCGACTGCTTCAGAAATGAACTGATTAATGGTGGCGGGGCTTCATTGGTTCCTTGTATGCGCGTCGAAGCCAAGGAAAATACTCAGTGGCTCTACGGGGAAGAAGCCATTGTCAGCTATGTCGATAGCCGCTTCTCTCCCGACTGACTTTACACAGGTGCCTGTATCCAGTGTTTTCTCCCCGCTTTCCTGCTGGACTCTGGATAACTCTCTTTCTGATCGCTTTTTTTGCAGCCTCATCCGACTCTCGTCCGTTACTGGAATACCAGAGAAGTCTGGCAGTTGAAGGCGAGTGGTGGCGTTTGATCAGCTGCCATTTCGTGCACCTGTCATCAGCGCATTTCTTTGGAAATGCTGCAGGATTATTGTTGGTGTGGTTGATTACCCGAAGCCAACCCAGTGCCGCTCCAGGCATAATCTCTATAACGTTCTGCTGTGTATTCGTTGGCCTGGGCTTACACCTGCTTGCGCCGGATCTTGCCCAATACGTCGGATTTTCCGGTACATTGCACGGTATGCTAATGATCTCCGCATTAGGCATGGCCCGACGTTTTCCCGAATACTATTTCTTTGCGTTGTTTTTGTGTGCCAAAGTCGCGTGGGAGTTTTCTCCCTGGTACGACGACCAGGCAATGCAACCGGTCATCGGAGGGCGAGTCGAGTATCGGGCTCATGCACTCGGTCTGCTTGCCGGTGGTGCATTACATACGATTGTGGCAGTGTGTGGACGCCTTCAAAGTAGCAGGAGAAGCAATGCATGAGCCATCCAGATCGCGGGCCCTGGAAAATCAAATCAGTCCGGGCCATCTACGATAACCCATGGATAAAGGTAGACGAATACCAGGTTATATCCCCCACGGGAAATCCAGGAATATATGGCCTGGTCTCTTTCAAGAATCTCGCCATCGCCGTGCTCCCAATTGCAGACAATGGAGACACCTGGCTCGTAGGACAGTACCGATTTACTACTGATTCCTATTCTTGGGAAATACCGATGGGAGGTGGTGCACTGACAGATACTCCAGAGGAGTCTGCATTACGGGAACTTCGTGAAGAGACTGGACTTACAGCTAGTCGGCTAACAATGCTCGGGGAATTCGACCTCAGCAATAGCGTCACCACTGAAAAGGGCTACGCCTTTCTGGCAACAGAGCTGCAACAAGGAGAAACCGAGTTCGACGATACAGAACAACTGGATATCAAACGGGTGCCGTTTGATGAAGCACTGGCAATGACAATGGACGGCAGAATCACTGACCTGCTATCCATTGTAACCATCCAGAAAGCGCGCCTACTCGGCCTCGCTTGACGCCTTAGGCAATTGCTGGCGATATTGCGCTGGCGATTGCTGTTCGTATTTCATAAAGATGCGGTCCAGAGTCCGACGACCAGACAATCCCAAACGACGGGCCACGTCATCAATCCCCAAAGAACTGTCTTCCAACAACACTTTGGCACGTTCAATACGCACCTGAGTCACCAACTGCTTTAAAGTCGTTGCTTCTTGCTGCAAATGACGGTTAAGCGTACGAGCACTGATTCGGTAGTAGGCCGCGACATCCTGCTGACCAGCATCGAGACCCAGCTCATCACTCATCAAAGCCTGATAGATATGATTCGACAGTGAACCAGCCCGGACCTGTTTCAGCAGCTGACTCTCGACTTCAGCTCTCATAAACTCCTGAACCAGAGGATGGTTTTTATGAAGATTCTGATCCAGTTCCTGCCCTTCAAGATGGATGACACAATGGCCATCGTCATGTTCTACCGGCACCCCCCAACTGGAGTGATAATGCTCGCGATGCTCAGGCTCGGCTTCGGGAACAGGCAAAGTTACCCGGCGAACACCGAGTGAATCCCCAGCCAAATGGTGGAACCAATTCAACAGCTGACTGACGACAAGTTCCAGAGTCATTCGCCGATGCAGGGGGTTTTCTTCTTCATGACCCAGGCGAATATTGACCTGAACGTCCCCGGCCGCACTTGTTGAAACCCAGGTTTCCATGGTTTCCATAATCAGCAGCGAAAACCGCTCAAGATACTGGAGCCCCTCCTGGAGGGAGTTGCTGCACAGAAACAGCCGGTGTAAAGCACTGCTCTCACTGCTGTCAAATAAAGACACGGGAGCAACACAAGCCCGCGCACAGGTTGGAGAACCTGCCAGCCGCGAGAAAATTTCTCGCACCTTTTCGCCTTCAACCATACCAATATGGTCTAGAATTCCATTCAGGTCTGATCGAGAGGTGCGATCATTGGTCACCAAAAGATCCAATATCACCGTCCTTGTGTGTTCATTCACAAGCAGCGGTCGTAACAGCTGCGCCGAGACGTATCCTCGATCAGTCATCATCTATCTATCCACTTAATCTGCAACAACGTGGTAGGTCACATTTGTGTAACGGCTAATCTCTGAACGTGCATATTTCGATATCGAAAGCACGCCAGTACAACAAAGCGGTCAACCAGATGCGTCACTGCAGTTTTATTGGCGCATAATTACACCAAAAAAATATAGATGACCCGCTATTTATTCCAAAACGCGATAATGGATAGTACTGGCAGCCTTGTCAAGAAAATAGGTCAGTATTGGGGCGATTGAGTCTGACATTGCCATTTCAGATGCTATTTTCCAACACGATAAATGTCGCAAATAACCACCATAGTGGCCTAAAGCATCTTATTTAACCCTTTGATTTTTATCGATATTTTAATAGGAGAACAGCGCCACTTATGCAGATGGCGCCGTACATGTCCAGATTGGCATTTTACTCTCGGGTCAGCTTGATATACATTAGTGCGGTGGATATAACATCACCTATCGCGGTATGCCTTTCGATAACAGGTACTTCCAGATCCCGCGCCAGTCCCTCAAAAGTCAAATCCAAGTATTCCTGTGGACGATATTTGTTCTTCTTCTTGACGTATATCTCTGAAACTTCTATAAAACGATTCGGCAATTTAAAATTATAAAGATCCTTTATATATCTATTGAGAACAGCCTTATCATATTCGATATAAAACCCGCATATAGGACGATTACCGATAAAGTCCAGCATCCGTTCAATAGCCTCAGAAGGAGCTACCCCCTCCTCACGATCTTCACGCCGCAAATAGTGCACCCGCACAGCATTGGGATCTGTTGGGGCATTCGACTTGACTGTCACATCCAGCGCCTCTGACAGGCGTATCTTGTTGCCACGAACACGGACAGCCGCCAGGCTGAGCAACTCCCCTTTTCGCTTGTCGAAAACACTGGTCTCACAGTCCAGAACCACCACTTCATCCCCATCGTAAGGTTCCGCCATATGAGCCCAACGTCCTGTTGGAGGCATCTGTCCCGGAATCTTGTTTTTCAACCATGATGCAATCATCAAAAGTTCTCCAGGTGGAAATGATGGGTCAACAGCTGCTTGAATTTTTTCACCCGGTGCAAACCATGCCTCAGCATGTTTCTGTCCACGCTGCGCAGTTTGTTGATATCCAGCTCCTGACTCAAGCCACGATTCATGTCCTCTCTATCAAGCTGTTGCTTGAGCCTGATACGAATGAAGAACAGCAAGGCATCCCTTAATCCCTGGGCCGTCTCCTGATCAAGAATTTCCCTTTCCTCCATTATTTTCAGCCGTTCCAGCGTATTACACTCGTTGATTGCATTCTCAAACGCCAGCGAACGTACACCATGTACCAATGGGAAAATGGCCCCTTTTTTGATGTCAATTTTGCCATGATCTTCTCGAATGTTGCCCAGAAAGGTCAAAGGCGTATCAAACTGAAGAGCCTGACGAGCGAACCAGGATGACACAATACTGGAACGCAAATCTTCTCCTTGCCAGCTCTGTTTGACCGGCTTGAACAACTCGTGGTTACCGCATACAGGCTCGGCGTCCATAAAAATGGCCATGTTCATCATGTTCTCAGGCTTGGCGGAATCGAGCCAGCGAGCCACCCGCGATTGCCATTCATCAACCGTGTGAATCCAGCTATCGTTAATGAACATGACACCTCCGGGACACGGAGGATATCCGAAGTCCAACAAGGCCTGATGCAGCTGTAGCAACAACGGACGTACTGCCTCCCGATCGTGCTCGTCCTTCAGGATGACGGCATTGTCCTGATCCGTTTTCAGGATCTGCTCTCCCCGCCCCTCACTTCCGAGTACCAGAATACAAACAGCCGAACGCATGCGCTCTGGAAATATCAGCTCAAAAGCTCTCTGGATAAGACGACGGTTCAGTGTGGTAATCAGCTCCATCAAAGCACTGCTTTTCGCGCCCTGGCCATGCATCGTTTCAATCAGCTTCTCCAAACGTTTTGAAGCAGAGACCAATTGCTTCATCGAAGTGGCCTGATTAATCCTCATCGCGATGATATGAGAATGCGTGGAAAATGCACTGAGCATATCCATTAATTCAAGCAATCCGATGATCTCGCCATCTTTACGAACAACGACGCGTTCAATTTGATGCTGGGTCATTTTTAACAACGCATTAAAAAGAAAATCACCGTATTCAACATGAATCAAATTAAACTGCGCGATATCAACAACACGCGTCTGCTTGTTTTTATCGCCAATTAACGTAGCTTTGAGCAGGTCTGTGCCAGTGACAATACCGACGTCCTTGCCAGAGCGAACCAGCAGAGCGTCGTTCTTTTTGTCGAACATTAACGCCGCCGCGCGTGCCAGATTGGTCTGTGCTGAGACATAGGCGGGAGGACGGACAACATCATCGTCCACCCGAGACAGGATGAATTCGGACGTGCTCTGATCTTTCTGCTCCACCATCGACTGTTGAGTACCCAGATCAGTCTTGAAGTAGATGGAAAAATCATCCGACTCATCCAGCAGATGGACAAAATCCTCAGCCTTCAACAGATAACACAACGTCTCTTCAATCGCCGTGAATTTATGTCGGCAGCGAGATTCCAACACCGCTCGAACATCAAAAATATCCTCGTTCGCGTACTGGGAGTACACCTTGGTACTTTTTTGATCGGTTTCTTCCACCACCCCCTTGTAGACGATATACAACCCAGGTGTCTGATCACCTTCGTTCAGAATCACATCGCCTGCATGAAAAAACACCAGGTCGAGTCTCTGGATAAGCCAGTCCAATTGCTCCTGAGCAAGAAAACTGAACGGTGGCTGGTGCAGGTTGATCTGGATCGTCATGGTGCGCTCCTTGGTCGGTTCGTGTGATCCTGAAACGAGATGAAAGGGATATCAGAGCCCTTCAGGGAACGCCATGACAAGGGGCAAGATGCTGGATACAATCCAGACTGGTACTTTAGTCTGGCTCAACATGACCTTCCGAACACCGGAGTCAGGCGGTTCTTCCTGATACTTTAGTGGATCACAGACGCGGCTCTGGCCCGCCTTAATTTGCGCATCGAAAACACTCACTGATCGCCCATTCATGTCGATTAGGTTAGATGCCTCCGCCCGTCAACGACAGTTAACAGCGAGCAGTATTTATGATTCCGGTTTGGCAACTGGTAACTATCTCCGGTTTTTACATCGCAACCCTGTTCTGGGTCGCCTGGTACGGCGATCGCCGGGCCCAGCAGAACAAACCCATTCACAACACTGGATTGGTGTATAGCCTGTCTCTCGCCGTTTACTGTACCTCGTGGACTTTTTACGGCGCCGTCGGACAAGCCGCAACCAGCGGCTGGATATTCCTCTCCATCTATCTGGGGCCGATTCTGTTCCTGGTGTTTTACTGGAAACTTCTGGGCAAGATTATTCGTATCGCCAAGGAAAAACGCATCACCTCGATCGCGGACTTTATCGCCACGCGCTACGGCCGCGATCACACACTGGCGATTCTGGTCACTCTGGTTGCCATTCTCTGTGTCGTTCCCTATATCGCACTTCAGCTCAAGGCCATCTCTACGACCTTTGAACTGTTAACCATGCCGCTTGGCGGTGAGATGAGGGGCTTTCAGTCGTTTTGGGAAGACACGGCTCTGTACATAAGCCTGGCCATGGTCGTTTTCGTCATCATCTTTGGTACTCGCAATATCGATGCCAGTGAACAGCACCCCGGCATGATGTTGGCGGTTGCCTTTGAGTCTGTCGTCAAGCTGGTCGCTTTTGTCGCCGTTGGTATCTGGGTTGTCAGTTTTCTGTACGACTCACCCGCCGAGATATTCGAAATCACAGAATCCGTCATGCCAGACCACCCACTGATGCACGGTGACATTGTATCCGTCGCCTTTTTGCTACAGACCCTGTTGGCTGGCTTTGCCTTGCTGGCGCTTCCACGTCAGTTTCAGGTCAGCATTATCGAAAACGAATCGGTTAACCACCTGCGAACTGCCCGTATTCTGTTCCCCGGCTATCTGATCCTGATGCTTTTATTTGTTGTCCCCATTGCCCTGACGGGGCATCTGTTCATGCAGGACATAGGGTTTGCGCCGGATACCTACGTGCTCAGTTTGCCCGTGGCTCTGGGACAGGAAACTCTGGCGATCATGGCCTTTATTGGTGGTGGCAGCGCCGCAACTGGCATGATCATTGTCGCAACGATCGCCGTCAGCACGATGGTTTCCAATGAACTGGTTTTGCCAGTTATTTTCCGCCAGAAACAAACGCCTGATGACATCAAAAAATCAACTTCCGTCAAGAACCTCGTTCTGTCTGTCAGACGCCTGGTGATCGTCATCCTGATTCTCGGTTCCTACCTCTTTTATCGAACCGTTGGAGAATTTGAATCGCTGGCCGCCATCGGCATGCTGTCATTTGCAGCCGCCGCGCAGTTTGCTCCTTCCCTGATAGGTGGTCTGATCTGGCAACGCGGTAATCGCCAAGGGGCCATAGCGGGCCTGATCTCAGGAACCAGTGTCTGGTTCTACGGACTGATGTGGCCATTCATTACCCAAAGCCTGCCCAACGTTTCCAGTGACGGACTTCCGCTCCTGGTGCTAGGACTGGATATGGACACGTTCAGCTTTGGCGTCATTTTCAGTCTGATGGTCAACCTGTTCTTCTATGTACTCTTTTCGCTGGTCACCAATGCCTCCGTGAGGGAAAAGATGCTGGCCGGCGACTTTACCAGCTCCCGACCAATTTTAAGCAGTGACCGTCTGGCCCCGGCATTTGACTGCAAGGTCGACGACGTACGTGTCGTACTGGAACGCATCCTTGGTTTCGGCAAAACGGAAGATTTCTTTGCCGATTACCAGTCCCGTCATGGCATTCAGTATAAAAATTCGGTCGCCAGCAGCAGCCTGTTGCAAGAAGCCGAAAAATTGCTGGCGTCAGTGGTGGGCTCTTCTTCAGCCCGAGTGATTTTCTCGACCTTATTGGGTGGCGAACGCATCCAGATTCGAGACCTGGCTTTCCTTGCCAGTGAAGCCAGTCAGGCATTCTCCATGAACAGGGAACAGCTTCAGGCAGCGCTGGAGAACCTGCAGCAAGGTGTCAGTGTGGTCGACAAGGATTTGCGCCTGGTCGCCTGGAACCACCGTTACTCTGAAATGTTTGATTACCCTTCGGATTTCATACACACCGGCAAGCCCATTGAAGAAGTGATCGCTTACAATGCCCGAAGAGGCTTCTGTGGACTGGGCGAAGTCGAAGACCAGGTGAATCGCCGAATGAGCTTCCTGCGCTCCAGCTCGGCGCACCAGTTTGAACGCGTGCTTCCAAACGGTCTGGTTATCTATATGCAAGGCCACCCGATGCCTGACGGGGGTTTTGTCACCAGCTTCACCGACATCACCGTCCACCGACGCGCTGAGCAGGCTCTCAAAGAAGCCAATATCAATCTGGAGCAGCGAGTCGAAAAAAGTTCTCGAGAGCTGAATGACCTGACATCACAGCTGATTGAAGCCAACACCAGTAAAACCCGATTCCTGGCAGCCGCTGGTCATGACCTGATGCAGCCACTGAACGCTGCCAAACTGTTTGCCTCAACTCTGGCACAGAAGGATCTCACCGATGAACAGCGAAACCTGCTCTCTCATCTGGAGGGGTCACTTCAATCAGCAGAGGATGTGCTGTCCGTTCTGGTCGAAATTGCCAAACTCGATGCTGGGGCCATGGAGCCAACGGAGCAGGCGGTGCAACTCAGCTCAATCATGAAACCGCTACGCGATGAATTCACGGCACTGGCGGCAGACAAGGGCCTGATACTCAAGGTGCGCATATCCGACCAATGGGTACTAAGCGACGCACACTGGCTACGTCGAATTATTCAGAACTTCCTGAGCAACGCTGTTCGTTACACCAACTCAGGAGGGGTTGTCCTGGGTTGTCGGAAACGCAGTGATCACCTGGTCATTGAGGTTTGGGATACGGGTGAAGGCATTCCTGAATCCAAATTAAGAGACATCTTTGGAGAATTTCATCGCCTGAATCACCAACATCAGGATACCAAGGGACTTGGTCTTGGGCTCGCCATCGTGGAACGAATGGCCAAACGCATGGGACATCGCATTGGCGTGAAATCTCGCGTCGGTGCCGGAACCTGCTTCAGCGTCACCGTACCGATTACACAGGCTGACCCTGCCAGAAAGGACAACCACGATCGCAAAGTGCAGGCGGACTCCAGCTTTGAAGGTATCAAGACATTCTGTATCGACAATGATCAGGAAGTACTGGCTGGAATGGATGCCTTGCTGAGCAGCTGGCAGTGTGAAGTGTACGGCTGTGCGAACCTGAAAGGAGCCGAAAGAATACCCTTCAAACCAGCCATCATGCTGGCAGATTACCAACTGGACAATGACGAAACCGGTCTGGAGGCCATGCAAGCGATGAGGACACGATTCTCGGATCCAGACATGCCGGGGATTTTGATTTCGGCAGACCCTCGTCCGGAAGTCGCAGCAGAGGCAAAGGCACTGGGCTTTTACTTTTTACGAAAACCGATCAAGCCAGCAGCCTTGCGTGCGCTGATTCGCCGTCTGGTAGGATAATATGCCGGGCAGCCCAAACTACCCGGCGAAGAACAATAGCCTTCTGGTGCTGGATATTATCCGTTCATAATCCGGGTATCGGGTTTCTCGATATCCAGACTCTGAACAGCAATGACCGCCTGGGTACGGGTTCTGACCCCCAGTTTACGGAAAATAGCTGTCACATGAGCCTTGATTGTCGCCTCACTGACATCCAGATCGTAAGCAATCTGCTTGTTCAACATCCCCTCTGACATCATGGTAAGTACACGGAACTGCTGAGGCGTCAGGCTGGCCAAACGCTCAGCCAGATCCATGGCATTCTGATTAGGCTGGTGCTGGTGCCGGCGAGCAACTTCCGGCAGGTACAGATCGCCTTCCAGCACTTTGCGGATCGCTTCAGAAATGTCATCCAGAGGTGATGACTTGGAAATGTATCCAGAGGCCTGATGATCTAACGCCTGACACATGATCGACGGATCTTCACAGGCGGAAACAACGATCACCGGAATTTCCGGGAAGTGTGAACGCAGAAAAACCAGGCCCGAATAGCCATGCGCACCTGGCATTTGCAGGTCCAGCAAAATCAGATCGGCATCGCTGTGCTGCTCTACAACTTTTTGCAACTCCGGCAACGATTCAGCTTGTTCAATCTCAACATCAGGAACCAATTGCATAACCGCCTGTTGCATCGCGGTTCTGAACAATGGGTGATCATCGGCAATAATTATTTTTTGAGCTAACGGCATTTAATCCTCCGAAGAGCGGAACATTCCTGAAGGTGAGAGCGGCCAGTAACGCAAGAAACAGGCTTAAGAACCCAGGCATCAGGTTTGAATGCTGAATTGAATGGTATCAACTCAACACTGGCACATCGCCGCAGAATACCCTTCTCGTGGAAAATAAACAAAAAAAGCCGCCCCGGAAACCCGGGCCGGCCAAGGCGCGCAAAAACCTCAGGAACGCTGATTAGCGGTTCTTTCGGTTCTCGATCAGGACGTCAACGACTGATGGATCAGCCAGAGTGGAAACGTCACCCAGTGCATCGTGCTCGTTTGCCGCAATCTTGCGCAGAATACGACGCATGATTTTACCGGAACGGGTTTTTGGCAGTCCTGGAGTGATTTGAATCAGATCCGGAGTGGCTACAGGGCCGATTTCACTACGAACCCACTTGCGCAGTTCCTGAACCAGCTCATCGCTTGATTCTTCACCGGAGTTCAGAGTTACGTAGACGTAGATACCCTGACCTTTGATATCGTGTGGGTAACCAACCACAGCGGCTTCTGCAACTTTCGGATGAGCTACCAGAGCACTTTCAACTTCAGCGGTCCCCATACGGTGACCTGAAACGTTGATCACGTCATCCACACGGCCAGTAATCCAGTAGTAACCATCTTCGTCACGACGAGCGCCGTCACCAGAGAAGTACATGCCACGGAAAGTAGAGAAGTAGGTTTGAACGAAGCGCTCATGGTCACCGTAAACAGTACGGGACTGACCAGGCCAGCTGTCGATCATGACCAGGTTACCTTCTGTGGTGCCTTCCTGAATCATACCGGCGTTGTCAACCAGGGCAGGCTGTACGCCGAAGAAAGGACGTGTCGCAGAACCCGGCTTCAGGTCAGTTGCACCAGGCAGCGGAGTAATCATGATGCCGCCAGTCTCGGTTTGCCACCAGGTATCAACAATCGGGCAACGCTCATCACCGATGTTTTTGTTGTACCAATCCCAGGCTTCCGGGTTAATTGGCTCACCCACAGAACCCAGGATACGCAGAGATTCGCGAGTAGTACCTTCAGTTGACGCTTCGCCTTCAGCCATCAATGAACGAATAGCGGTCGGTGCCGTGTAAAGAATGTTAACTTTGTGCTTGTCAACAATCTGGCTCCAACGGTTAACGCCAGGGTAGTTAGGCACACCTTCGGAAATCAGTGTAATACCACCGTTCAGCAGTGGACCGTAAATCAGGTAAGTATGACCAGTGATCCAGCCTACATCCGCAGTACACCAGTAAACATCACCATCGTGATAATCAAATACATACTGGTGCGTCATTGACGCCCATACCATGTAGCCACCAGTAGTGTGCACAACACCCTTTGGCTTGCCGGTAGAACCAGAGGTATACAGGATGAACAGAGGATCTTCTGCACCCATTTCTTCCGCTGGGCAGTTAGCAGAAGACAGTCCGATCAGGTCGTGATACCAAACGTCACGATCTGCGTCCCACGCAACGTCAGCACCGGTGCGTTTGACTACGATTACCTTCTCAACACCAGCTGCGCCAGGCTGCTCCAGAGCAGCATCGACATTGGCTTTCAAAGCAACGGCCTTACCAGCACGCAAACCCTGGTCTGCGGTAATAACAATCTTGGCGTTGCTGTCTTCAATACGACCAGCCAGGGCCTCTGGAGAGAAACCACCGAAAACAATGGAGTGAATAGCACCAATACGCGTACATGCCAGCATCACCACTGCGGTCTCTGGAATCATCGGCATGTAAACAGAAACGATGTCACCACGACGAACGCCCTGGCCACGTAATGCGTTTGCAAAACGTGAAACTTCTTCGTGCAACTCTTTATAAGTGATGTTCTTGCTCTCGCTTGGATCATCACCTTCCCAGATGATCGCAGTCTGATCACCGCGAGTTTCCAGGTGACGGTCCAGACAGTTCAGAGCCATATTCGTGGTGCCGTCTTCAAACCAGCGAATATCCACATTGTGATCATCAAAAGATACATTGCGAACCTTGGTAAACGGACGCATCCACTCGATGCGCTCATTCGCCTGTTCACGCCAGAAGCCTTCCGGGTTGATAACCGACTGCTGGTACATTTGTTGATACTTGTCGTTATCGACCCATGCTGAGTCAGCAAACTCAGGCTTGACTGGATAAACCTTCTGATCGCTCATGGCGTTCTCCCCTCTTTTATGATTTTAATCGCGATTTCCTCTGTCCCACACCGCGAATAGACTGCTCAAATCATCTTGGTCTTTGGCACTGCGAGTCAAAATTAGACAATGGTCTATTCGGGCTCGACGGACGAAACTGGCAACCCCTGATACACCCAAACGCGCCAAGTATTCACAATGGATTTATTCGAACGGAACCCTGTTTTTAAGCGGGAGCTGATATCCAGCCAATTTCCTCAAAACCCCATGCGAATCGCACCTCCCCGATAGGTATGAGCCCGCATATAAAACCGGATAAAGAGCCAAAACCTGTGTATCAGCGTACAAAAAAAAGCCAAATGCGATACAGAACCCGCCAGAGAATATTCATTTCCGGCCATCTTCGGTGTAGGCTTTGCTCCGCTATTTATGCAAAAGACCTCTTAACTGATGTCGATGCGAAGGTGTATGCAGTCTGAACGGACTGGTCAGGATAGGGAATTCTGCTTGAGAGCCGGTACGGGGCCACTTCAGTAGTTATACCGAGGAGGTTTTCCGCTAAGACTTTTGGCTAATTTGACCGTCTACAGGTCGTGCACCATAGTGTCGGCGCAGAACAATGATAATACATAGGAGAGCGAGCAAATGCGCAAAACCTCAATGATCCTGTTGGCCGCCGCCCTGCCAATGGCTGTACAGGCTGCAAACACTGAATTCAAATTCGGTGGTTATGTTAAGTACGATGCAATGATGACCAAGTACTCTGATGCTGAGCTGGGCGCAGGAAGTGCAACCAGTGTTTTCTACATTCCAGCTGCAGTTCCAGTCAAAGCAAATGACGCTGAAGTTGAAAGCACTTCTTTTGACTCTGGCGTAAAAAATTCTCGCTTCAACTTCAAAACCACTACCAGCCTGGATAACGGCGAAAAAGTAGTCAGCTTTATCGAGCTGGACTTCTTCACTGGTGAAGGTGATGAACGCATATCAAACTCTTCAGGTTCTCGCCTGCGTCATGCTTTCTTCAAGTATGGCAACTACACCTTCGGTCATACCTGGACTACTTTGATGAACCCAGCTCACTTGCCAGAAAGCGTTGACTTCGTGGGTGTGAGTGACGGTGCTGTGTTTGCTCGTCAGGCAATGGTTCGTTACACCAATGGCCCGCTGCAGATTGCTTTGGAAAACCCTGAAACAACCGTTGCAAATACGGCCGCAACAGGTGCGGACTCAACTTCAGGTGCTAACAATGTATCTGATGATTCCACACTGCCAGATATGATCGTTCGTTATAACATCAAAGCTGATAACGCTGACTTTATGGTTGCCGGTATCGCACGTCAATTTGCTTATACCAACCCAACAAATACTGATGGGAAAGAAGTAGACGAATCTGTTATGCGTTTTGGCTTGACGGCATCCGGTAAGGTTCAGCTGGGTAAAGATGATCTGAAATTCTCGATTGCCAAGGGACACTTAGGACGTTACACCGGTATTGGCCAATCTAACGATGCAACCTTGACTGATAAAGGTGACTTGGTCGGCAATAGTGTATTGGCTGCCTATGTTGGTTACCGTCACTTCTGGACTGACTCTGTACGCAGCACCTTGGCTTACAGCATGTTCCGTGCCGACAACCACAGCGATACTCATGACACCGAGGCAGAAGCTGATGCGGTAAATGAATCATCCAAGAGCATCCGCGCTAACGTGATGTGGTCTCCAGCACCTAAAATGACCTTTGGTGTTGAAGCTTCCAAAGCGACTCTGAAGAAGGAAAGCGGTCTTGAAGGCGACCTGAAGCGTCTGCACTTCACTGCCAAGTACGCTTTCTAAGATTTCGATTTAAGTCGAACTCTTTAAGAACAGCCCGGTTTAACCGGGCTGTTCTGTTTCTGCTGTCCAAATCGCCCTATCTTCCATGTCGTTATTTGATCCTTCCTTTTGTATAGTCTCGATAATCCCATCTTCGAGGTTATCACCATGGATTTGTCCGCATCTCGTTTGAGCCTTGTTGCTGCAGCCGCCGCCCTGTCTACTGTCAGCCTTCCTTCTTATGCAGAGTTCCAAAATCGTCCATTTAGCGTATTCGGTGCATTTGGTCTGGAACACGTCAGTTATAGCGAGCATTTGAAGAACTTTGGTGGAAAGGAAGTCGACTCGACCTTTACCTCGACCAATCTCGTTCAACGCTCGGGAGGATATACCGCTGCGACAGATAACCTCGGCTTTTTCATCAATACCGGTTCAACTCTGATTTCCAACGAAGCCGATGAAGAATGGGAAGCCGAGGGAATCAGGGGTAATGTCCAGGAAGACGTTGCAGCTATGAACTTCCAGACTCTGGATGTCATGCTGGCCTACCATTTAAAAACAGGTACCTATTTACTCGGCGGCATGCACTACCAGAAGATCGCCTTTTCCCGTTTTGACTGGCGCAGCGCTGCAGGTACCGAAGCATTTGCCGACAGTCTTGAAGACTATATCCTCACAACGCCGGAATTGATTGATCCCATCCTGGATGGGGTGAATAACCAGCGCTTCAAGGATCAGGCAGGTAATATCATCACCACCCTTGAAGAGTACTTTGCAGCGACCCGGTTCGAGCCAGAGGAAACACAGGATGTTGTATTTGAGGATGCCGTCTCATTTGGCTTGATGGCTGGCGTTGGTTTTGATTCATACTTTGTGCGTCCGATGCGCGGCATACGCTTTATGTGGGAATTGGGCCTGGGAACACAAGTCTATGAGAATGTCCTGAACAGCAGTGAAGCCCGAGCATTGACTCGAACATTTGGTGGTGGCATCGACGCTATGGGCAAAGCTGGCGTTGGTTATCAATTCAGCCATCAACTGGGACTAATGCTGGGAGTTGATGCCCACTACAGCTTCCGTAAGGAGATCCGGGAAAAAGTCAGTAGCATCAAGACCGTTATTCTTCCCGAAAACGAGTTCTATAGCGTTGCATCATTTGCCTCAGTTACCTGGAATTTCAAGTAAGGGCTTTACAGCCCCGGACAAACACTTGAAGCGAAAAAGAAACCCGGCGTTGTAGACATCGCCGGGCTTGCTTTATCTTCTATCATTCTACAAGCTGACTGATCACCAGCTTGAGCACTGCTCCATGATTATTGGCTACAGGTTCACTGACAATCTGCCAGTCTCCGGATTGAGGAAGCGGTTGCCCTGACTTCGAAACTCGCGCAACAACCGACACCTTATCAAAGCTACTCAGGTTCATACCGGGTGCCATCGCTTGTGCATCACTCAAGGTGACTACCTGCGGCAAATCCGAGACCAGCATTCGTTGCACCGCCAATGGCATCGGAGGCCCCGATACGGCGCGAGCCAGAACGAAAACTGAATCGCCTTCTGAAACCTGGGCTCTGGCTTCCTCTGACAGCTCAACCAGCACCTTGAGCTCTGCACGTTGCAGCCAGCTCAAATCGACACTCTCACCCTGTGACTGCAGACGCTCTGCGGCTCTGCGAATACCTTGGGCGAGAACCTGTGATTCAGGACCGGCCGGCAAACTTTGCCACAAGGTCTTCCAGTGCATCAAAGCATCTGCCGCCTTGTCCAATTCAAACGCCAAAATCCCCGCAAGCCCAAGAGCCTGCCGACTTTGCGGATTCAAATCCAGAGCCTGCTGTATCAAGGCATAAGTTGTTTCGTCTGCTCTTTGACCTGCTGCAAAAAATTTGGATTCTGCCATCAAAGTCAGGGTGGCCGCACGGTCAGCGCTGGCTTCTTCAGGCATCTGTTTCAGAATGGACTCGAATACCGAGAACGCTTGCTCGTATTTTCCGGCCGCACTCAATAAACGAGCATTCAGGTATCCCCACTCCAGCTGATCAGGAAAACGCTGGCTGGCGCCGCCCAACAACGTCATCAACTCTTCCCGTTCCAGGCGAGTCAGTTCGACTGCTTCACCTTTGTCCAAAAGTTCAGTTGCACGCAACTCACCCGAAGCTCCCCAAAGTTGGTAAAGCCCAAAGGTAGAAGCAAAGGCAACAATCAAAACCGGGACAAGAATACGCACTGAAGACGTATTTCCAGCAGCTCTGACAGATTCATCAGAACCGGAGTCCGATGCCAGAAATTCCCGGTCCAGCTCCAGTTGCAATGCCGCCTTGTCCTCATCGGCCCAATCACTTGCGGCCAATTCAGCCGTTCTCTCACGGTATAACCGCAGATTCTCTTCGGATTGCAGCGACTGAATATCCCGGAACCAGACGGGTTTCCAAAGTAAAACAAACAGAGGCAATAAGAGAATTACCAACATCCAGATCATGACTTGTTGCCTTCTGATGATTCGTTTCTAAGCGCTTTCAAACGTTCCTGCTCCTCGGTAGAAAGAGGATCCAGGGTTCGGGATGATGAACTGCGACGGATTGCCACCAACACCAGCGCACCGATAATCAAAATAATGAGCGGGCCAAACCACAGCAAAAACGTACTGGTTCTTACAGGAGGACGGTAACGAACGAAGTCGCCATATCGGGCAACCATATAATCGACCACTTCCTGATCAGACTTGCCGTCTTGCATCAACTCGTAAACCTTGTCGCGCATATCAGATGCGACAGGAGCATTGGAGTCTGCAAGATTCTGGTTTTGACATTTGGGACAGCGCAACTCTTCAGCCAGGGTCTGAAAACGTGCAATATCTCGTTCGTTATCAAACGGGTACTTGTGCCCTTCAACAACCCCCCAGGACAAAGACGGCAACAGCGCCAATACAAATATCCGTACGGACAATAACCGGAGTAACGGGGTCATCATGATCACTTCATCCCCTGATAGGTTGCTTCCAGCTTTTGCCACACGGCTGCATTCAAATCACCTACGTGTTTCGCCCGGATCACACCTGAGCTATCCACCAGGAACGTCTCTGGTGCGCCATAAACACCCAGATCCAACCCCAGCTTTCCTTCTGGATCAAACACATTGAACTCATAAGGATTGCCATAGGCCGTCAACCACTGATGCGCCTTGTCACGCTCATCCTTGTAGTTGATACCAACGATGCGAATACCGTCTTCAGCCAGCATATTCAGGAAAGCATGTTCTGCTTTGCAGGTGGGGCACCAGGTCGCCCAAACATTGACCAGCAGTGGTTTCCCCTGAAGAGCTGAGGTCGACACAGCTTCCTCTGTGAGCAACTTGCTCATCTCGAACGGTGGAAATGGCTGCCCAACCAGAGGAGAAGGAAGCACATCCTTGTTTTCTCGATCAATTGTTAAAAAGAACAGCAGTCCCAATACAGCAAACGCGACTAATGGGATAAACAGAAATACGCGCTTCACGCTGGCACCTCTCCTGACTTTTGAACATCTGACGATGCGCGTTTGACCTGACGGTAGCGTTTATCCAGCATCGCCAGCAAACCACCAATGGACATGAATATGGCTCCCAACCAAACCCATCGCATAAAAGGCTTGACCTGAAGGCGCATTCCCCAGGCGCCGTCTTCCAGCGGCTCCCCCATTGAGACATACACGTCACGGAACAAACCAGCATCAATAGCGGCCTCCGTCATGACGGAGCCACGTGCGTGGTAACGGCGTTTTTCGGGTTGAAGCAGCGCTATCTCACGATCTCCATCGAACACGCGGAACCGCGTGGCATCCGAACTGTAGTTCGGGCCATCAATGTGGCCGGCTTCAACGAACTCAAAGCGATATCCGGACATCACGTAGCTGTCTCCCGGAGCCATGCGAACGGATTCTTCCTGGCTGTAGTTCGCCACCATGGTGACACCAATCACGCTGACAGCAACGCCGATGTGGGCCAGTACCATGCCCTGGAAACTGAGGCTCAGTGATCCGAACCTGAGCAGGTTGCCACGGGTTTTTTTCCAGATATCCACCAGACTGATGGCAATTAGCCAAACAGAAATACCGACACCCATCATCACTTGCCAGTTCAGAGAGCCATCCGCCAGGAACGGCGACAAACCACCAACAACCAGCGCCAATACAGCTGCCAGGATCAGTTCATTCTTGAGACGACTGGCCTGATCCGCTTTCCATCTCGACAAGGCGCCGACGCCAATAATCAACGTCAATGCGACACTCAAGGGCACGAACATGGTGTTAAACCAGGCTGCGCCGACAGAGATTTTGCCCATCCCCATAAAGTCGATGATCAACGGGTAAAGCGTGCCCAACAAAATGGCGAATGCGGCAACCAGCAAAAGCAGGTTGTTGGCCATCAAAAAGCTTTCTTTGGACAGCCATTCATAACGTCCCACCGAAGCCACCGTCGGGGCCTTAAGCGCATAAATCAACAAGGAACCGCCCACACACAGACCAAGCAAAGCCAGGATGAACACACCACGCTCAGGATCGGATGCAAACGCATGAACCGAAGTCAGAACACCGGAACGCACCAGGAAGGTACCTAACAAACTCAACGAGAAGGCAAAGATTGCCAACAGTACGGTCCAGCTTTTAAACAGACCGCGTTTCTCGGTCACGGCCAAAGAGTGCAAGAGAGCCGTTGCCACCAACCAGGGCATCAGGGAAGCATTCTCAACCGGATCCCAGAACCACCAACCGCCCCAGCCCAATTCGTAGTAAGCCCACCAGCTGCCGAGCGCAATACCAATGGTCAAAAAGACCCAGGCCGCCGTCGTCCAGGGACGCGACCAGCGAGCCCATGCCGCATCCAGTCTTCCCCCCAGCAGTGCAGCAATGGCAAATGCAAACACCACCGACAACCCCACATACCCCATATATAAAGTAGGCGGATGAACGATCAGACCAAAATCCTGCAGAAGTGGATTCAAATCCCCGCCTTCCGGTGGTATCGAAGGTAAGGTACGAGCGAACGGGTTGGAAGTTTCCAGTGTGAACAGGATAAAACCGGCAGACACAATTCCCAGCACGCCAATCACTCGCGCCAGCATGATCAATGGCAGCCCCTTGCTGAACCAGGCAACGGCCAGCCCCCAAAGCCCCAGCATGGTTACCCACAACAACAGCGAACCTTCATGAGCTCCCCATACGGCGCTGATCTTGTAAGGAGTGGGCAAAGCGGTATTACTGTTCGTCGCCACATAAGTGACCGAGAAATCATCAATAACGAAGCAGTAGCCCAGAACCACCAGGCTAACGGTCAGAAACAAAGCCTGGGCTGCAGCCAGCGGGCGGCTCCAGGACATCAACAATGCATCACGTCGCTGGACACCGACGAAAGGAATTACTGACTGAATCACAGCCACTACAAACGCCAGAATCAGTGCCAGCTGTCCAAACTCAGGCGCCGTCGTCAGCGTATCACCGTACAAATCAAACATTCGGAACGCCTCAGTACGCTTTTTCAGTCATGGCTTGCTTGCCATCTTTGTGAGCTTGCTCAAGCGCATCCTGCACTTCAGGTGGCATGTAATTCTCATCGTGTTTGGCCAGCACTTCCGATGCCTGCAATACACGTTTGTCATCGAGCTTGCCCAACGCAACGATGCCCTGACCTTCCCGGAAGAGGTCTGGCAAAATACCGTCATAGAAGATGGAAACTTCGGCAGCACCATCGGTTACCTTGAAGGTCACGCCAAGGCCATCCGAATCGCGCTCCACACTGCCCGCCACCACCAGTCCACCGGCACGAATGGTTTGTCCAACCGGAACTTCACCGGCAGCAATCTGGGTCGGTGTCTGGAACAGGTTGATATTCTGACTCAGGGAATAAGCCAGCAAGCCAACGGCAATCCCCACTCCAACGACCAGAAACAGAATCAGGTGCAGACGTTTCTTACGTTGAGGATGCATGTTGTTTTTCTCCAGTCTGATTACGACGTTCGCGACGCATGCGCTGACGTTGTTCTTTTAAAAAACGGCGGCGTTGCATCATCGGCAGGATCACATTGATCACGACGATCACCGCAGTGATGCCATAGGACAACCAAACGTACAAACCGTGCCGTCCCATCGCCAGAAATTCGGCAAAACTGTTAAATTCCATCAGGACTCCAGTAAATCTCGAACCCAACTGCGCTTGCGCTCGTGCCACAGCACTTCATTACGAGTGCGCAGAATCACCAGCAAGGCAAAAAAGACATAAGTCGTGACAATCATGATCAGCAAGGGAACCAGCATATCCGGGTGCATGCTTGGCTTTTCAGTCAGCTTCAGTGTCGCGGGCTGATGCAGGGTGTTCCACCATTCAACGGAATACTTGATGATCGGGATATTCACCAGACCGACCAGAGACAGGATCGCACCGGCGCGATGACTGGCATCTTCCGACTCTATGGCACGTTGCAGCGCCATGACGCCGAAGTACAAAAACAGCAGCAATAACATGGATGTCAATCGCGCGTCCCAGACCCACCAGGTCCCCCAGGTTGGCTTGCCCCAGATTGCACCGGTTAGCAGGGCAATCAGACAGAAGCTGGCTCCGACAGGAGCAATCGAGCGCGCCACCCACGCCGCCATTTTCATTCGCCAGATCAGAAATACAGCCCCGGCAACCGCCATCATCATAAATGCACTTTGTGCCAGCAACGCCGCTGGTACATGAATGTAAATGATGCGAAAGCTGTTTCCCTGCTGATAATCCGCCGGTGCATACAACAACCCCAACACCAGACCAACTGCACAGCCCACTACCGACAAGCCCACCAGCCACGGAATCCAGCGACTGGTGATCTCATAAAACCATTTCGGAGAACCTAACCTGTGATACAAGCGAACGAGCCACTGCCACATGGAACAACAACCTCAGCGGGATAAATTCAATTTGAGTGCCGCTGCCGACGCAAACGGCGTCAGGCAAGCAGCCAGAGCCAGCATGGCTCCCAGAAATCCGATTTGTCCGTTGTAGGACATACCAATACCAGCGTGATACACCGCACTGGCGGCAAAAATCAGCACCGGAATGTACAGCGGCAGAATCAGCAAACTCAGCAACAAACCACCGCTACGCACCCCGGCAGTCAGCGCTGCCCCCACCGCACCGAGCAAACTCAATACCGGCGTTCCAACGCCCAGACTCAGCAGTAGCGCCGGAAAAGCGTCATCCGGCAACGCCATCATCAACCCCAGCAAGGGTGACATCAAGGTGAGCGGCAGACCACTGGCTATCCAGTGCACCAGCGCCTTGCCGAGTGCCAGCACATACAAGGATTCTCCCGATGCCAGCCATTGCTCCAGAGAGCCATCCTCGACATCGGCTTTATACAGAGCATCCAGAGACAATAAAGTTGCGAGCAAGGCAGCGACCCATATGACACCACCGGCGATTTTGGACAAAAACTTCGGATCAGGATCCACCGCCAGCGGAAACAGAGCAGCCACCATCAGGAAGAACATCAACGGATTCAGCCACTCGCCGGGGTTTCTGGCCGCCAGTAGCAAGTCGCGCTTGACCGTTGCCATGACCAGACTCACAACAGCCCCTCCTGCTCTGCCAGTGCACCGAGGTCCAGGCGCACCAGAGTCGGAATATTTTGCAGTGCATGATGACTGGTGATCACAACCGCACCGTTACGGCCAACCTGACGCTGAATCTGTTCTTCGAGCCAGCGCACACCATCCACGTCCAGAGCGGTAAATGGCTCATCAAGAATCCACAATGGCGTTGGGACAATGGCCAACCTTGCCAAGCCAACCCGACGCTGCTGTCCCGCAGACAATTGCTGACACGGAGTCTCCTCGTAGCCAGCAAGTTTGACCTGATCCAGCGCTCCCCAGAGCTGATCTTCAGACACCGCATGGTCGCGATCTTCTGACATCCACGGACTCATCAGCCAACGCAGATTTTCTATCGGTGAGAGTGCCCGTTTGATAGCCGCCAGGTGACCCAGATACAGGCGGTCGTGGGCGTATTCGGAATACACCTTGTGCAGAGACTCCCCTTTCCACAACAACTCACCGTCATAATCACGATTCAGGCCTGCCAACAATCGCAACAGCGTCGTTTTACCAGCACCGTTTGGACCAGCCAATTGCAGAAGATGCCCATTACTGACGTGTAAATCGAGATGTTGAAACAGAACGCGATCGTCACGCTCGCAGTACAGCGACCGGGCAATCAGATCAACGCTGTCCGGTGCAAAAGAGGTGGACATAAAAACCTGGGCAATTCCCATCGATTAAAGGCGCGGGGATTATATACGAAAATACTTCATCGAACTGCTTTGGACACTGCTTCGTTCAGGTCAAAGCGCCCAATGCCTTGGGTCTAGGCATTTTGTCGTAGAGGTATCGCAATGGCTTCAGGGGCTGGCATTCCGATGGCAGCAATCAGACGACCAACGAAATCACTGATCAGGTCATCGGACAGCTCATTTTCCAATACATCCGGGAACGAGTTGTAATGATGCCCGCTGATCAGGCCATGCACAGAGGCCATGAAAAACAGCACCACCCGCTGTCGATACAAGGAGCCACAATCACCCAGCGATGGAATCACTGTCGACAGCATTTGCTGAATTTGCTGCTGCCAGTCGCTGATCAGTCGATTCAGCTGCTGGTTCAGTGCGTCAAGTTCCGGGGCTTCATCAACGGTCATCTTTGGCGGCTGAAACATCAGCGTATAGTAACCGGGATAGGCCTGATCGAAACACACCAGCTGTTTCATGAAAGTAGCCAAAGCACGAGGATCTCCCGCCTGGCCAACCGGAAACGTGAAAATTTGACGAAATGCCAGCTCAAAACCACGACGGCGAATGTTCAGCAGTAACGACTCCTTACCCGGGAAGTAGTTGTAGATATTGCTGGCTGTCATCTCCAGACGCGCCGCCAGTGTCCGCATGGACAGTTGGTGGTACCCGGTTTCAGCCATGACTCTGGCCGCTCCATCCATAATACGGTTCTGCTGCAGTTCAACCTCAGCGGGCGTAAAGGGTTTTTTGGGCATGGTGGACTCCGGAACATCCTATGGGCAGCCGGGCTGCAAATTGACACACCAGCGCATCATGCCCAGATAACAGACTTAAACTGTTTGCCACGATCAACTAAACCATCATTCAGTAAACCTTTTTGTTCTTTTCTTGACACTCCTCAAGTTCAGGAACGATTGAGCACGCTCTCAATGCCCACCGGTTGCCGCTTGACTGCGATGTCCGATGAATTCAACCGCCGGACGCTTGACGCATCGCAATCCTCACTGCGCCCAAACCACGTAATCTATTAACACATGTTCATTTTTGCGGCGTCAGGCCCCTCAAGCATCTACGGGAAGTCATTTCATGAGCGAGCACCTGCATTGGGATCCACTGTTAATCCAGCGATACAACCGTCCCGGGCCACGCTATACCTCTTATCCAACGGCTGTTGAATTCTTGCCCGTGGAATCGGATCAGCCAGAGCAGGATGCTTATACCCAACGCGATCCCAACCGCCCCCTGTCGTTGTATTTGCACATCCCATTCTGTCGCCATGTTTGCTATTACTGTGGCTGCAACAAGATTGTGACCCGCGATATGGATCGGGCCTTGCCTTATCTCGATTTGCTCAAGCAAGAGATCAAAGCCAAGCACGCCATGTTGAAAACTGCCGATGACGGTCAACTCGCTCCGGTTGAACAGTTACATCTGGGCGGTGGGACACCCACCTTCCTGACCGATGATCAGCTCAGGGATCTGATGGATTATCTGAAAGCCCTGTTCCGTTTCAGCGAGTCCGATACGGCGGATTTTTCAATCGAAATTGATCCAAGAGAGCTGCGTCCCGGCACACTCACACTGCTGCGAGAGATGGGCTTCAACCGTGTCAGCTATGGCGTGCAGGATCTCAATCCAAAGGTTCAGGAAGCGGTCAATCGCGTGCAGCCAGAATCCATGGTGAGAGACGTCATGTCCCAGGCCCGCGCATTGGGCTTCCGGTCAATCAATATCGATCTGATTTATGGCTTGCCGCATCAGACACTGGAGTCATTCGACGCAACCCTGTCGGCTATCATCGAGTTGCGACCCGACCGGCTGTCCATTTTCAACTACGCACATTTGCCTGAACGCTTTAAACCACAGCGCCGCATCAATGGCGATGACCTGCCACCAGCCGATGAAAAACTCGCAATTCTCGGACGCTGCATCACTCGCTTGAGTGAAGCAGGCTACCACTACGTCGGCATGGATCATTTCGCCTTACCCGAGGACGAACTGGCCGTCGCTCAATCCAGAGGCGAGCTACATCGCAACTTCCAGGGCTATACGACACACGGAAACTGCGACTTGCTCGGCTTTGGTATTTCATCCATCAGCCAGATTGGCGACTACTACCTTCAAAACCGGGTTACGGAAGCAACCTATGCAGAAGCCCTGAATGCAGATTCACTGCCAACCTGGAAGCAGCGCCAGGTCACAACGGATGATCTCATCCGCCGTCGGGTCATCACGGAACTTCTGTGTCATCTCACCCTCTCCTATGACCAACTGGATCAGGAGTTCACCATTGAGAGCCGGGAATATCTGGCAGATTCACTGGAGCGCCTGCATCCAATGCGCGATGATGGCCTGGTTGACTTAACCAGCAATGCCATCCGCATTACCGACAAGGGGAGATTACTGGTACGTAATGCCTGCATGGCGTTCGATACCTATCTGCAACATCATGAGCAGCAACGTTTTTCAAAAGCTATCTGACGCCTACCGATCCCTGCCCTATAAACAGTGGCCGCGTACCGTGCGCTGGCCACTGGAACTGCTGCTTCTGATACTGCTTTTTTCACTTGCCAGCAGCTGGGTCAGCCGACACATGTTGAATACCGATGACATCGCTCCAACAGCGGTGCTAATGACACTCGATGGACAGAGCATCAAACTCGACTGGTCCAGCTCACACGGCGATTTGCCATCTCCCCAGACGTCTCGAACCCTACTCTACTTTTTTGCCCCCTGGTGCGGAATTTGTCGCGTCAGCATGCCGGGGCTCAATGTGATTCCGACCGACAACCTGCGAATTTATGCCGTTGCACTGGACTTCAATACGCAGGAAGAAGTGGAACAATTTGTCACGGATGTGGGATATGAGGGAACAGTACTTCTGGGAACTGACCGGCTGCGGGATCAGTTTCAGATTCGGGGCTATCCAAGTTATTACGTCATCGACGATCAGGGAAAGATTCGTCACCGGGATCAGGGGCTGAGTACACCGCCAGGTTTGTGGCTACGGACACACAGCTTCTAGCTTGTGAAAGACGGGACAGAACCCCTCTCGATAGGGGTTCAACCTTGACGCCAGAGACCAAAAGTCAAAAAAACCGCGTAATAAACTTGAAATATTTTTGTAATAAACCCACAGTCCACGTCAATTGAGGCAGGTCATGAAAATGAGTTGCTTCACTTATGACGGAGCGCGCCAGCAGCAGACATGTCACCCAAATGTCACACCGCTGAATTAAATTCCGTCGGATACATTCACGAACCAGGTACTACCATGCAGCAAGCGTCTCCCAGCGGGGCTCCGGCAAGTAACGAATCACCGCTTGTCGCCCGAATCACTCAGGATCCCAATGAAATTCATCAGGCGTTGCAGCTGCGTTACCGCGTGTTTGCAGAGGGGATGGGAGCCAATATCGAAGGTGGTGATGAAGGCATCGACAAGGATCGTTTCGACGACATTTGCCTTCACCTGATCGTGAAAGACGTAGCCAGTGACCGCGTTGTTGGCTATAGCCGTATTCTGACCAACGACCTGGCTGCACAGGCTGGCGGTTTCTACTCAGAGACCGAGTTTGATCTGTCCAGTATCGTCAAGCCCGGCAAAACCTATATGGAAATCGGTCGTACCTGTGTTGACCCGGATTTTCGCAGTGGCGCGGTCATTGGTCTGCTGTGGTCTGGCATCGCCCAGTTCATGTCCGCCCACAACATCGACTGTTTGATGGGCTGTGCCAGCATCTCCCTGAACGATGGTTACTCTCGTGCGATTGCCATTATTAACCACCTTCGTGAAAAGCATTACACCAGCGAAGATCAGCGTGCAGAACCCAAGGTTCATGTTCCGCGTATCGATGTGGATATCGATGGCAAGAGCCTGATTCCACCTCTGCTGAAAGCCTACCTGCGCATTGGAGTAAAGGTGTGTGGTGAGCCGTGTCTGGATAAAGACTTCAACGTTGCGGATGCCTTGATTCTGCTGAAGCGCGAAGAAATCAACCAGCGTTATTTGCGCCACTTCGCCAAGACCGAGCTGTAATCGTGAATGCCGGGTGCGTGGTATTCTCCTCGCACCTTTTGCCTCCTGACTAACGCCTCCTCAAGTAGCACTCTTCAAGACAACAGCCCTTCTGCCAAGCCCTCCAATAAGCCCTTTAGGCCTCTTCTTCCAGCTTGCTTCCGCGTTACCGAGACCGAATCACATCAGCGACACTCAATCAAACCGGGCACCCGCAACCGGTGACATTCCTGACATTCATTATTGTGCTCAAACGAGCTCAGAGTTTATTCCTCGCCAACCGAGCGAATACTGCTGTTGTTTCTGCCGCCGTGTTTGACATCGTACAAAGCCTCATCCGCAGCCAGTAACAGGTCGCGGCGATTCTGGTCTTTCCTGGGACGGCAGCACGCTCCGCCAATACTGACTGTGACAACGTCAGCAATGTCCGAACGGCGATGAGGAATAGCCAGATCACAGACAACCTTGCGCATCCGCTCTGCCACCACTTTGATTCCGTCTGGATTCGCAGCTGGTACGATCGCCACAAATTCTTCACCGCCGTAACGCGCCAGCAAATCGTGTGCTCGTTTGGTGCTGCTTTTCAGTGCCTTGGCAATGGTCACCAGGCAACGATCGCCTTCGAGATGGCCATACTCGTCGTTGAAGCGTTTGAAATAGTCCGCGTCGATCAGCAACACGCCCAACCACAAGTTATGACGTGAAGCCCACTTCCACTCAGCATCAAACGACTCGTCAAAACGACGACGGTTGCCGACCATGGTCAGACTGTCGGTGTGTGACATGCTGTTGAGAATCGCCAGCCGGTCGCGGAAGTTTCGAACGACCATTAGACGGGCGTGAACCAACCGCTCATCCAGCGGCTTGGGCAAATAGGCAATCGCCCCCGAATTGAGTGCGTCGGACTCCAGTTCACCAGCGTCATCTCCAATCACAACCAGATCGGTTTCCGACGTATTTGGATGGCATCTCAACTGTTGACACAGATTGTGCACGGACACAGCAAGCAACTCGGTATCCGCCACCAGCATTTCAGGGTGGACGTTCGTGAGTTCCTCAACGGAATCAGCTTTCTCCAACCACTGATTCAGTGTCTCGGGCGTAGCAATCTGTTTGACCTGATACTGGCGTGATACAACGCGCGTCAGCAAGCCGACCTGTGCATTGTCATCACTGAGAATCAGAATCAAGGGAAGGTCTGCCATGGGTCCACCATAGGAGTAAAAGACAGCCAGATTATACGCTATTGCGTATGACGTGACTCTAACCAGTGTCTCAGCCCAACCACCAGGGAGCGTTCTCAATTAACTAACGCACCCTAGGGCTGTGTCCGGGAATTCGTTACACTGCACACCTGACCCACTGTACGAGATTGGCTCACGTGTCCCAGCCAGTATTACTCAATGCCATGCCTCTGGAAATCGAATTTCGCGCCCGGAAACGATTCGGTGGCTGGCAAGATGCCCACCACGCTATCGGCGTTACGATAGGCCAGTACGAATTATCCATCCTTACTTCCATTCGCTTGCGGCAAAACCAGCCGGTACAGCTTCGCATTGGCCACGAAGATCTGGCCCTGACCGACATTCTGGCCACTGTCGATCAAGTGGAACAGCGAGGGGCAGACTTTGTCTATCACCTGCAGTTTGATCTGAGTCAGGTCGACGACGCCGGAAAGGCCGGTGCCGACATGCTTCTGACAATATTGCGTGCGAGACTCAAACCCGGTCGCTCCTGATTCAGCCGCTGGAGGAGCACCACCTGTCGAGTACCTTCAGGCGGCTGTTCAGGAGATTCCATGAGCCATCTGGTTTTGGTCGTTAACTGCGGCAGTTCATCCATCAAGTTCGGCCTGTTCGACAACGATGCCCAACACCCGATACTCACCGCTCAGGCAGAGCAGCTGAATGAGGCCACTCCGAGCCTGACCATCCATCAGGAAATCAACGGTGAGAAAACGGACACCGTCCATAACCTGCCGGCGTCCTCCAGCCATCGCGATGCACTGCAGGTTTTTATCGATCAAACCTCTGACCACCTGCAGCACCTTGCCGGAGTCGGCCACCGAGTGGTTCATGGCGGCGAAGCCTTTCACCAGAGCGTCCTGCTAACCGACGCACATCTGGACACACTGGCCGAACTGAACGATCTCGCGCCACTGCACAACCCGCTGAATTTACTCGGCATCCGTCTGTGCCATGAATTCTTTCCTGACGCGCCACAAGTGGCCGTCTTTGATACAGCGTTTCACCACAGCCTGCCCGAGTCTGCCTACCTCTATGGGGTTCCTTACAACTGGTACGAACAATTTCACGTTCGCCGCTACGGCTTCCACGGCACCAGCTACCGTTTTGTTGCCCAGGAGGCGGCTCGACGTCTGAACAAACCGCTCGATCAGGTCAATTTCCTGATTGCGCATCTGGGGAACGGTTGCAGCGCAACGGCCATTCGCCATGGAGAATCCGTCGACACCTCCATGGGGCTGACACCACTGGATGGCATGATCATGGGCACCCGAAGCGGCAGCATCGATCCCGGCCTTCATCAGCATATGCAGCACATCAGCCACCTGTCTCTGGACGACATCAGTGCTCAGCTGAACCGGGCCAGCGGCCTGAAAGGTCTGTCCGATTTGAGTAACGACATGCGCACTTTGCTGGAAGCCGAAGCGGCCCAACACGAAGGTGCCCAACGAGCGGTACAGGTCTACTGCTTCCGTGCTGCACGGGAACTGGCCGCGTTGAACGCCTCTTTGTCCAGCCGTGACGCCCTGATCTTTACCGGTGGAATCGGTGAGCACTCGGGCGTGATCCGTCGCCGCATTCTGGCGGCCTGGCGAAACGAGAAATTCCGCCTCGACGATGAGCTGAACGCCCGTCATGGCGATCCAGACACTGGCCGAATCAGCCAGACCGGTTCGCCTCTGGTGCTGGTGATCCCCACCAACGAGGAAAGCATGATCGCCAAAGACACTTTCTCACTGATTCAGTCACAGGCCAGCCACGCATGAAGACGCTTTATATCGTACCGACGAGTCCCCATACCGGCCTGACCAGCGTGAGTCTGGGATTGATTCAGGCGCTGGATACTTTTGGTCTCAAAGCCGGGTTTCTGAAACCCGTCTCACTGACCCGACCGGAAGAAAATCGATCTGTCCGCCTGGTCAGCCAGGTTCACCACTTGCCCACTCCCCAACCGCTCTACATGCCGGACGTGCAGCAGCACATTCAGCGCGGCGAACTGGATCGGGTGCTGGAAGACGTGGTGGCACTGCATAATCAGGTCGCCCGACACAGCCTGGTGTCAGACCAGGGTTCCGATCTGGTGGTGATGGAAGGTCTCATTCCCGACCGCAGCGAACCGTTTACCACGCGCTTGAACATTGAATTGGCACGGGCACTCAATGCCGACGTTATTCTGGTACTCGATGGAGAACACCCTGAAGAAGAACTGCTGCACACCCTGAATGCCCACGCCGGTCTGTTCCAGCATGGTGGCGTACCGGTGTCTGGCTACATCGTGAATCGCGTGCCTGACAATCGGGAATCATCCGCTCTGAATACGGAATTGTGCTGCCTGGGAAGTGTTCCATGGACACCTTTGTTGACCAGCCCCCGAACACTGGATCTGCTCTCACCGTTGAGTGCCCATGCCTTGTACACCGGCGACCTGGCTCAACGACGAGTCAGCTCCATCCAGCTGGGTGCCAGAACCCTGAAACACACCCTGCCACAGCTGACGGCAGGTACCCTGTTGGTCACACCTTCAGACCGGGATGATCTGATCCTGGCCGCCGCCACCGTTGCCAGCCAGGGAACGCCATTGGCCGGGCTGGTACTGACCGACGGTGGCGAGCCATGTGATGTCTTGATGCCCAGTTGCCAGGGAGCCTGGCAAACCGGCCTGCCCATTCTGTCGACGGAACTGAGCATGAACGAGGTAGCCAGCCGCCTGACGTCCCTGTCTGCACAAGTGCCAGAAGACGATACGGATCGGATTCGCCATATCATGCACAGCATCTCCGATCACCTCGATCGCGACGCCATTCTGCATCTGCTTGATCGCCCGGAAAGCCTTCGCCTGAGCCCCGCAGCATTCCGCTTCAATCTGGTTCAGCAAGCTCGCTCAGACCGTCAGCGCATTGTCTTGCCGGAAGGAGACGAGCCCAGAACACTGCAAGCGGCCGTGCATTGCCAGCAACGCGGCATCGCCGACTGCACACTCCTTGGCAATCCTCAACGAATCCTGCAGCTGGCAGATGCACATAATCTGACACTGCCCGACGAGTTGATTATTCAGGCACCGGAGCATTTGATTCCAGCCTACGTCGACGCCCTGATGGAACGTCGTCGTCACAAACAGCTGACTCGGGACGCCGCGCTTTCCATGCTTGAAGACACCGTTATGCTCGGCACCATGATGCTGGCTGAAGGTGATGTGGACGGTTTGGTCTCCGGTGCGGTGCATACCACCGCCAACACCATTCGTCCAGCCCTGCAGCTGATCAAAACGGCTCCAGAAGCCAAACTGGTGTCTTCGGTGTTTTTTATGGGACTGCCCGATCAGGTCGTGGTGTATGGCGATTGCGCCGTCAACCCGGATCCCAGCGCGGAAGAACTGGCGGATATCGCGATTCAGAGTTCCGATTCCGCCACTGCCATGGGGATTCCAGCCCGTGTCGCCATGATCAGCTATAGCACCGGCCAATCCGGTTCAGGCACTGACGTCGAAAAGGTTCGTCAGGCTACGGCGCTGGTTCAGCAACTGCGCCCGGATATCTGCATTGATGGCCCGCTGCAGTACGACGCCGCCACCAATGCCGCCGTCGCACGCAGCAAGGCACCCGACAGCCCGGTAGCCGGACAGGCAACGGTTCTGGTATTCCCGGATCTCAATACCGGCAACACCACATACAAGGCCGTGCAAAGAACTGCCCACGTCATCAGTATCGGCCCCATGCTTCAGGGGTTGGCTCGCCCGGTTAACGATCTGTCTCGCGGAGCATCGGTGGAAGACATCATCTACACCATTGCTCTGACCGCAATTCAGGCCCAAAAACAAAACCTGACCTGATTCGCCAAACAGATCATTGACCCACCCGGTGATCTGGTATCTGATACGGCCCGCCCTGCGGGCCTGCTTACGACTATAACGATATTCAGGAACACCTCATGCCACCGATTTTGACCGGCCTTATTGCTGGCACATTGCTCGTGATCAATACCGTTTTCTGGATCACCCCCCTGATGATGGCAGCCATCATCAAGCTGCTGTTACCCGTCACCGTTGTTCGTCATCACCTGAGTCGATTTGTGGTCTGGTGTGCGGAATGCTGGATTCAATGCAACAACGGCTGGATGAAACTGACCCAACCGATGCAATGGCACATCGAACGCCCGGATACGCTCAATGCCAAAGGTTCCTATATGGTTGTCTCGAACCATCAGAGCTGGGTCGATATTCTGGTGCTGCAGTACGCGCTGGGCAAACGTATTCCTTTCCTGAAGTTTTTCCTCAAAAAAGAACTGATCTGGGTACCTTTTATGGGGCTGGCGTGGTGGGCACTGGATCTGCCTTTTATGAAGCGCTATAGCAAGGCCTACCTTGAGAAACACCCGGAAAAGCGAGGTCAGGATCTGGAGACCACCCGCAAGTCCTGCGAGAAGTTTCGTAACATGCCGACGTCGGTTATGAATTTCCTGGAAGGCACTCGTTTCACCCAGGCAAAACACGACCAGCAAGAAAGTCAGTACGCCAATCTGCTCAAACCCAAATCCGGCGGTATGGCGTTCGCCATGAGCGTGATGGGAGACTGCTTTCATTCATTGATCGATGTGACCATTCATTATCCGGGCAGAGTCCCCACCTTTATCGACTTTATTCAGGGCAAAATGCCACGATGTGACGTTGTGGTGCAGGAACGCCAGATTCCCGATCATTTGTTGTCCGGTGATTACCAGAACAATGATGAGTATCGCGAGCAGTTTCAGCACTGGGTGCAGCAAATCTGGCAAGAAAAGGACGACCGTCTGACTCGAATGAAACAGTCTGGACACGTGGAATAGCCATCTCTGCTCTCGCATTCACTTCAGATCGTGATTAAATGAAGCGCGTCTTATTCCCAACAACAGAACGCTGCGGTACAGCCGACAGCGTCACTCCAGAGCAAACATCAAGGAGCGTTCCATGAACGTTTATGAAGACATCAGTCAATCCATCGGCAATACCCCACTGGTGCGCATTCGCAATCTGACCCAGCATCCCAAGGTGTACGCCAAACTGGAAAACCGCAATCCGGCTCAGTCGGTTAAATGCCGCATTGGTTCCAATATGATCTGGCAAGCCGAGCAGGATGGCTTGCTCAAGCCTGGTATGGAAATTGTTGAGCCAACCAGCGGTAACACCGGTATTGCACTGGCATTTGTGGGTGCTGCACGTGGCTACAAGGTCACACTGACCATGCCAGAGACCATGAGTATTGAACGCCGCAAGGTCATGGCTGCCCTGGGCGCCAATCTGGTATTGACTGAAGGCCCGAAAGGCATGAAGGGGGCTGTCGAAGCCGCCGAAGCCCTGCTGGCTGAAGATCCTGAAAACCGCATCATGCTGCAGCAGTTCAACAACCCGGCCAACCCGGCAATCCATGAAAAGACCACTGGCCCGGAAATCTGGCGTGACACCGATGGCGAAGTCGATGTGGTCGTGGCGGGCGTGGGTACCGGCGGAACCATTACCGGCATTTCACGCTACATCAAGCAACACAAGGCCATTACTTCTGTTGCTGTTGAACCCGCTGCATCTCCGATCATTACACAGCGTCGCGCTGGCGAAGACATCAGCCCAGCGCCGCATAAAATTCAGGGCATCGGTGCGAACTTTATTCCAGGCAATCTGGATATCGAAATTCTGGATCGGGTTGAGCAAGTTTCCAACGAAGACGCCATGGCGATGGCGCATGAGATCATGTCCAGGGAAGGGATTCTGGCCGGTATCTCTTGCGGTGCCGCCATGACCGGTGCTCTGCGCCTGGCGGAAGAGCCGGAATATCAGGATAAAATGATCGTTGTGATCCTTCCGGATTCCGGTGAACGCTACCTGACCTCTCCGCTGTTTGAAGGTTTCTTCGACAAGTAAACCAGACGCCAAACAGAACCTGACCCTGTTCAGGTTCTGTTCCCGGAAATTCCGTTTCAACGTTTCAACATTCCTGCTGGCTTATTGCCAATTCATGCCCCTGCCCCGGCAACTACTCTGTTATTCCCCGACAAAGGCAGGCAAAATCCGCATGGCTCATATCTGAGCATAAAGAAACCAATGGATGATTACTCCGTGAATTTTCACGATGAAAAGAAGTCTCCTTGCAGCGGCCATTCTGGCCTCTCTGTCTGTACCTGCTGTCGCTGAGTCCGATATTGCAGTCGGTGCGGGGTTCGGAATCCCTTATGGCGGTTTGGGCGTTAACTTCAGCCACGCCTTAAATGACCAGTTTGAAGTCATGGCCGCATTAGGCACGACTGGCGTTGCTGGTATGGGCAAAGCGATTGGCGTTACGGCTTTCTTCTCTGAAGAAAGTGACCGCGGCTGGCGCTCAAGCCTTATCTACGGCACCAACACTATTCTGGAAGAGCAGGATTTCTTCGGTGATTCAGAATATGAATCATTCGATGGTTTGAATCTGTCGATTGGCTGGGGCTCCAAAGCCCAGCGTTCTGGCTGGAACTTTGATCTGATTCTGATCCTGACCACTGAAGCCGACGACCGGGTTGACGAGCTCAAGGAAGAAGGAGTGCCTGTCGAAGACGATACAAGTGACATTGCTATCTCTTTCGGATACCAATGGAGCCTCTGACCAGGCCCCACTGATAGACTCATGCATATGGACAGGAGACGCTGATTACACCAGCGCCAGCCAGGACATGGGATCGTGGGTTTTGGCTACGCCAATCGCGTAGCCATACAGTCCCAGAGTCACTACCGCCGCCCACACTTTTTTGCGTTTGATCGCCACCGTTCCGGTTCCCACCAACAGCACCAGCGCCAACACCTTCACAGTCAGCCAATGATCCGTCAGTGGATATTGGGAAATCAGGACACACAGCCATATCGCGAAAGCCAGCAGGAAGGTATCAATAACGTGTGGAATGATCTTGATCACCTTGCTTTTCATCAAACCTGCGCCCGCATAAAGCAGCACAAAACGAACGAAGAACAGCAACGCAGACAAGTAAGCCAGACCAGCATGCGCGTGCTTCAATGTGGAATAATCCATACAACACCTCGGTTTAATTCAGTCGAGTAAATTTGAAAACAGGGAAAGTCAGACTTCGAGCCAGAAGGTCACCGGGCCGTCATTGGTCAGACTGACTTGCATATCAGCGCCAAATCGGCCACTGGCAACAGTCACCTCCTCTCCAGCCCGGGCGATAAAGTATTCATACAGTCGATTGGCTTCATCTGGCGTCGCACCGCGGGAAAAGCCAGGGCGCGTGCCTTTAGCCGTATCGGCAGCCAACGTGAATTGAGATACCACCAGCAGCTCTCCCTGAATGTCTCTCAGGCTTCGATTCATCTTGCCGTCATCATCCGGGAATATCCGATACCCCAGAATACGATTCAGCAATTTGTCGGCTTTGGCTTCATCGTCGTCTCGTTGCACACCCAACAGGAGCAGAATTCCCCGGTCTATTGCACCCACCGGTTCACCTGACACGGATACCGATGCCTCGGATACCCGCTGAATAAGGCCAATCATGTTGCATTATCCTGAGTAATAGTAAGAACCGTCATCATTGCGGCGACAGCTTACTGACATGAACCAGTCACTGTACATACCCTATTCTTTCTTTATGCTGAAACACCGGTTCTCCTACACAGGCATTTACATGACGACTTCCCGCGTGGCATTGGTCTCTTTATGGCTCGGCAGCCTGATGGCTTCTTTTGCTGTACATGCCACCCAAGTGTTCGTCTCTCGCGATTCACAAGGCAACCTCATATTCAGCGACACTGCCACAGCCAACGCCACCACTCACAAGGTCGAACCGCTGCCAACGGTGCCTGCACTCAAGTATCAAAAGCCCGAAGCAAACACCAACCTGCCCGTCATTGCCGATGAGGGCTCAGCCTCAAACAAGCCACCAGCCCGCATCGACAACTTTGAATATCAGTTTCTGACCATCCTGTATCCGAGAGATCAGGACAATCTTCCACCGGGCAGGAGTGCAACTCTGGAAGTCATGGTGGGACTCAAGCCCGGATTACGCCAACAAGATACGCTGGTGTTACTGGACAACGGCAAACCGGCCTATTCCGGACGCGACCTGGCCCTGTCTGTGCCGAATCTGGATCCCGGTCAACATACGCTGCAATTGGCGATCAAAAGAAACAATGGCGATCTGGTTCAACACAGCGAGGAGATCACCATTTACGTTCAACGTCATTCCGTGCTCCGAAACCAAGCAAACAAACGCACCAATTAAGTGCGCCAGGCACAAAAATGCACCATAAAACCCCTTTGCAGATCCCTTATTTCAACGAGTGTTGAGGATTTGCCACGCTCTTTTCCTGCCTGTGGCGCTATTCTTGTGCATAGGGACATAAATCGGACACTCCCGAAAACAAGTGTTCTGTAAGCGAGATTCAATGGCTTGCTTATTGCATATTTACCTCCAGACGGAGACCCCACATGCGCAATAGCCCAGAACTGCCACAAAAATTGCTGGAAAACCTGAACACCGGAGTGTTGCTTCTCGATGCACATCTGGTGATCGTCTATATGAATCCGGCAGCAGAGGCACTCCTGCAAGTCAGTGGCAAACGCGGTGAAGGCAGCAACTTTGCTGATCTGGCCAACGAAGCCGGAACAGACACAGAGCCAATGAAACGCGCACTAAAAACGGGGCACTCCTACACCAAGCGCGAAGCCAGAATACAGCTCCATAACCAGCGCGAGGTCACTCTGGACTACAGCGTCAGTCCCATTGCCCATCCGAGCACTCGCATGCCTGCCTTGCTGATTGAATTACAAGGGCGTGATCGCCTGATGCGCATCAGTCGGGAAGAACAGCTGATAGCCAAACAGGAAACCACGCGATCACTGGTGCGAGGCATGGCTCATGAGGTCAAAAATCCTCTGGGCGGCATCCGGGGAGCGGCACAGTTGCTGGAGCGGGAACTGCCGAGTGAGTCTCTGAAAGAGTACACCCAGATCATCATCGAAGAAGCCGATCGTCTCCGAGATCTGGTTGACCGCATGCTGGGTCCCAGAACCCTGCCAAAGCAGGAGTCCATCAATATTCACGAGGTACTGGAACGGGTTTGCCAGCTGATTGATGTGGAATCGGAAGGGTCAATTCATATCGAGCGAGATTACGACCCATCGATCCCCGAAACCGAAGCCGACAAGGGCCAATTGATCCAGGCCACATTGAATATCTGCCGCAACGCCATGCAGGCGCTGCAGCGAGGCCCTTGCTCCACCAAGGTACCTGAACTGACCATCCGCACTCGAACCATGCGTCAGTTCACCATTGGCCAGAAGCGTCATCGCCTGGTTGCGCAAATCGACATTATCGACAACGGTCCCGGCATTCCGTCGGAACTGCAGGAGTCCCTGTTCTATCCAATGGTGAGTGGCCGCGCCGATGGCACCGGGCTTGGACTGTCGATTTCGCAGTCGATCATCAATCAGGTCAGCGGCATCATTGAGTGCAGCAGCGCTCCGGGCCACACCATCTTTTCTATTTTCTTACCACTGGAAACACCATGAGCACAGTCTGGATAATTGACGACGACAAATCCATCCGTTGGGTATTGGAGAAAGCGCTGGCTCAAACCGACATCAATGTGCGCGTATTCGAGCAGGCGGAACCAGTGGTTGACTTGCTAAGACGCGAACAGCCGGATGCCATCATCACGGATGTTCGCATGCCCGGAATGGATGGTTTGACCTTGCTGGAACAGATCCAGACCATCAATGCCGATCTGCCAGTGATCATCATGACCGCACATTCCGACCTCGAAAGCGCTGTGTCGTCGTATCAGAAAGGCGCGTTCGAATACCTGCCCAAACCGTTTGATGTTGACGAAGCAGTCAGCCTGATCCAGCGAGCCATCGAGCATTACGCCGAAATCACGGCCCAGAAACCGAACGCAGAAAAGGAAACCGCCAGCACCGAAATCATCGGTGAGGCACCGGCCATGCAGGAAGTGTTTCGAGCCATTGGACGCTTGTCGCAATCTCATATCACCGTACTGATCAACGGTGAATCCGGCACGGGTAAAGAACTGGTCGCCCATGCTCTGCACAAGCACAGCCCTCGTTCCGAAGAGCCCTTTATCGCTCTGAACATGGCCGCAATTCCCAGGGATCTGATTGAGTCCGAACTGTTTGGTCACCAAAAGGGCTCGTTCACCGGCGCAGGTGGTCAGCGTCGAGGCCGATTCGAACAGGCCAATAATGGCACTCTGTTTCTGGATGAAATTTGTGATATGCCAGCGGAAACCCAGACCCGACTGCTGCGCGTTTTGGCCGACGGCGAGTTCTATCGTGTGGGTGGCACCAGCCCGGTCCATGTCAACGTGCGCATCATCGCCGCCACCCACCAGAATCTCGAAACCCTGGTGAAAGAAGGCCGCTTCCGTGAGGATTTGTTCCACCGTCTGAACGTGATTCGGATCCATCTGCCACGCTTGGCTGATCGTCGCGAGGACATACCGAGACTTTTGGGTCACTTCCTCAAGCGCGCAGCCGAAGAACTGGAGGTGGAAGCAAAGACCCTGCGACCTGAGACGGAAGAATTCCTCAGTTCTCTGGACTGGCCGGGTAACGTTCGCCAGCTTGAAAACACCTGCCGCTGGATCACCGTGATGGCCTCCGGTCGTGAGGTGCTGATCAACGACTTGCCACCTGAACTGCTCGATCAGCGCGGCAACACGCAAACCAGTGGCAATTGGGAACAAGCCTTGCGCTTCTGGGCCGATCAGCAACTGACGCAGGGAGCCAGCAACTTGCTGGACACCGCCGTTCCGGCATTTGAGCGCATCATGATCGAGACAGCACTGAAGCATACCGCGGGAAGACGCCGCGATGCCGCCAACCTGCTGGGCTGGGGTCGCAATACGCTGACACGGAAGATCAAGGAGCTGAATATGGATCTGGAACACGGCCATGAGGACGACAGCGAGGAATCCTGATCCGGCTACCGATTTAAACATTCCTGCCTGTACGAGTGGCCTCTGGGACAAATCATGCCCCGAGGCCTCGCCACTCACTAGCCATTAGAACTATTGAATTCACACTCCCCGTGTGGATCACTAGCTATCCATCCCCACTTTCAGGCTGTCGATATCGACTCGCGCTGCCGAAAAACCTACCAATTTAAAAACAACAAATCAGAAAATCGTATCGCTTTTTCCGCAGACCACGATGGCATCCGAATAAAGGGTCCCGCTCCCGGAAACCCCTCTCCAAACCGTCACGTTCATCGCAAGTCCCTGTTCAACCGGGCAATTTTCTCAACAACAGGCGTGCCAGCTCCCTGAATCAGGTTCACTTTTCCAATCCGATGCAATGCCGAACCGAATCTGGATCAAGGTTTACCGGCCCAAACTTTGGCGCAACCTGATACACAGAATAAACAGACCGCCACATCCATGAACTTTCATCACACCCGGTAACCTACTGATTTTTAAGCCAACAGACCTGTCACCTTCATTAATCATCACTTAATGACACAAAATTGATGATTTGATTTTGTTTTAAGTATCACGTAGTTTTGCGCTCGTGGCTTGCGTAGAAGTACGTCAGGAAGAACGAACTTACCGGAGTAAGGGCATCACACCGTACTCGCCGGAGTATTCCTGTTGCTGAATCTTTGCAATTCACGGGGTTCAACTGCTTGCAAACGACCTTGAGTGCCAGATGTGATGGCACAAAAAACCACCCTGCTACCTCGGTTTGACGCAGGCTTGAGGAAGCAGGAAAAACCTTCCATCTGATGGAAACCAACTTTGGAGTTTTGATCATGATAACAATAAAAAGCTTTCTGAAAGCTGGCGTACTGAGTCTGGGCGTACTGGCATCCACTTCAGCACTGTCTGAAACCGTGCTGCGTGTTGGAACCTGGTTGCCGCCGACAGCCAAGCAGAATGCTGTTGTATGGCCAACCTGGGCAAAATGGGTTGAAGAAGCCACCGAAGGCCGCGTTAAAGTCAAACTGGAATACGGTCTGGGCCATCCAAAGACGATGTTCCAGCTGGTAGAAGATGGTGTTATCGACGCCAGCTACAGCTATCACGGTTATGTACCAGGTCGTTTCAAGCTGCCACAAGTCATTGAGCAGCCAGGGCTGGGCGTGAGTGCCGAGGCTGCTTCCGTTGCTTTATGGCGCGTTTACAAGAAGCACTTCGAGAAAGCGAACGAATTTGACGGTCTGGAAGTATTGGCCATGTTCACCCACGGCCAGGGTACGATTCAGACCAAAGACCCGGTGAACAGCCTGGCTGATCTGAAGGGCAAGAAAATCCGTGTAGGCGGCGGCGTTCAGGGCGAAATTGCTCACCGTATGGAACTGACCACCGTTTCCGCACCCGCCACCAAAGCCTATGAAATGCTGCAGCAGGGCGTTATTGACGGCATCTTCATGCCGGTTGCCCAGCAGAAATCACTGCGTCTGGCTGAAGTTACCAAGCACGTGACTGTTTTCCCAACTGGCATGTACATGGGTAGCTTCTCCATGTTCATCAACCCGGAATTCCTGGAAGACCTGAGTGACAAAGACCGCAAGGCGATCATGTCCGTATCCGGCGAAAAACTGTCCGCACTGGCAGGCAAAGCCTGGGACGCGGGTGACAACGACGGTTACGTTGCTTCCAAGGCTGCTGGTGTCAACGTCAACAAACTGAGCGCCAACGACAAGATGGCCAAAGAGTTTGATGCTCTGACCAAGGGCATGGATCAGGAATGGGCCAAGTCCGTTGCCGACCGTAAAGTTGATGCCCAGGCTGCTCTGAAAGACCTGCGCGATATCGCTCAGAACTACGGTAAGTGAGGTAGTTGAATGTCCTTGGCTAATTGGCTGGCGGACCACTACGAAGAAAAAGGACCAGTCGCATGGCTGGCCTTCTTTCTTGAAGCTTTCGCAGCACTGGTTCTGATGGCATTAATGTTTCTGACCTGTGCTGACGTCCTTGGCCGCTATCTGTTTGATAACGCGGTTGATGGCTCGGTTGAACTGACAGAACTCGCCATTGCTTTGATTGTTTTTGCTGAAATGCCGGTAATTACCTGGAGAGGAACCCACGTTATTGTCGATATTCTCGATAAATGGCTGGGAAAGACGGTCGTATTTGTTCTAAGCGTCGTTTCTTCACTGCTGATTTCTGCATCACTGTATTTCCTGGCCGCTCGCATGATGACTCAGGCAGAGCGTTCTATCAGACGAGAGGTCGTTACTGAATATCTGGAAATGCCAGTTGGTTATATCGTCCAGTATATCGCCGTGATGAGTTATGCAACTGCGGCGCTCATGATTACTTACGGGCTATATCGTCTGTATCGTGAATATTCGAGATAAGTCTGCTTACGATATTTTATAAGAATTCAAATAACCAATTCGCTAAGACAGGCAAAAAATTGAAGCGCTGACCCTATCTGTAATCGGTGAGCAAACGAGCAGATTGTGTTTGTCAGTAGCAAACGGTTTTACCGCCAGGCCCCAATAACTCCAACAACAGAATCGGCTGGCGCTAACGCAGAACACTAGCAGGTATATGAAATGACAATAGCACTGATTGGATTCGCCATCCTGTTGCTACTCATCGTGGTAGCAAGGGTTCCTATTGCATTCGCAATGGGCATCGTTGGCTTTTTTGGTTTCGCCATTTTGCAGGGTCTGACCTTTGATAATTTATTCGACTTTCGCTGGAGAGGCGCTCTCGCCCTGGCCTCCAACCGCGTAATTGATACCGCACAGGAATATGGCCTGTCGGTAATTCCTCTGTTTATTTTGATGGGTAACCTGGTCACCAAGTCCGGGTTATCGCAAGAACTCTATCGCGCATCCTATGCGTTTCTGGGTCACCGTCGTGGTGGCTTGTCGATGGCGACTGTGGTCGCTTGTGGCGGTTTTTCTGCCATCTGTGGCTCCAGCCTCGCGACGTCTGCGACCATGGCAAAAGTGGCCATGCCTCAAATGCGCAAATACGGCTACGCCGACGAGCTGGCAACGGCGTCCATCGCTGCCGGTGGCACACTGGGTATTCTGATTCCACCATCCGTTATTCTGGTGATTTACGGCCTGCTGACGGAAACCAGTATTCGTGAATTGTTTGCTGCGGGCTTCATTCCCGGAATTCTGGGCATTCTGCTGTATCTGGCGGCTGTTCGTTACGTGGTCTGGAGAAATCCGGAAGCTGGTCCTCGTGGTGAAAAGCTGTCCTGGGCCGAGCGCCTGCAAGCCCTGAAAGGCGTGTGGGGCGTGTTGACCCTGTTCTTTATCGTCATGGGCGGTATTTATGTCGGAATCTTCACCCCGACCGAAGCCGCGGGTGTTGGCGCTGGTGGTGCGTTTGTGATTGCCTTGCTGAAGCGCTCTCTAACGCCCGGTTCATTATTCCTGGCACTGAGTGATACAGGCCGTACAACCGCGATGCTGTTCTCGGTATTGATCGGTGCCCTGATCTTCTCCGACTTCATCAACCGCGCAGGCATGCCAGACGATTTGCTGGCGTTTGTTCAGGGCCTGGAGATGGGGCCAATGGGCGTTATCCTGGTCATTCTGGGTATCTACATCGTGCTAGGCATGGTGTTCGAGAGTCTGTCCATGATGCTGCTGACTGTACCGATTTTCTTCCCGCTGGTTCAGAGCATGGGCTTCGATCTGGTCTGGTTCGGTATTCTGGTGGTAGTTGTGACTGAAATCAGTCTTATTACTCCACCAGTCGGCTTAAATGTCTTTGTTCTGAGTGCGGTACTTCGAGATATCAATCCCGGCACTATATTCAAGGGGGTAACGCCTTTCTGGTGTGCTGATATCGTTCGTCTGGCATTAATTGCAGTCTTTACTCCTATTGCTTTATTCCTGCCTGAACTGCTGTACCGATAACGCTGACAGTCATGCTTGCCCGAATAGACGGGCAAGCCTTTAAGATATTCAGGAGTCATTCCCATGTTACCGACTATTCATCGTATTCTTTATGCTTCTGATTTGAAGCCGGGTTCCAGAGCGGCTTTTCGTGCAGCGGCCAGTTTATGCGGTCATTACGAATCTCATATAACGTACCTGCACGTTATTGAACCTTCAAATACCGGTGCTGAACGCCTGGTGCGAGGGCTGATGAGTGAAGACAAGTCTCTTAAGGAGCTTCACGACGACAGCATCAAGCACGTTCAGGAACAGGTTCTGGATCGCGTCAAGGCGTTCTGTGATACCGAACTGGATGAGCATGAGACACTCAAGGAAGAACAGCTGACCGCCCGTGTCGAAGAAGGTACCCGCTGGGAAACCATTCTGAAGGTGGCTGAAGACATCAACGCCAGCATCATCGTGATGGGCGTTCGTCACAACAACAAGGCCAGCAAACTGCTGATGGGGTCGACCTCCAGCAAGGTCATGAACCACAGCCGTCGCCCGGTGCTGATTGTTCCTCTCAAAGACGAGTAAACATCAGCACCTGATACACAGTTCACCCTCGGTGAACTGTGTAAACATACGATCAAGCCAGAGACATGATCGCTTCGACTTCGATGTCAGCGTCTTTTGGCAATGCTTTTACTGCAAAAGCGGCGCGTGCCGGATAAGGTGCGGTGAAGTAGCGTTCCATCACCGCATTCACCTCAGCAAAATACTTCAAATCAGACAGCAAGATGGTCAGCTTCACGCACTGATCCAGCGAACCGCCCGCTTCTTCAGCGACCGCCTTCATGTTTTCAAACACGCGCTCTGCCTGAGCCGTAAAAGACTCGGTCACCATTTCCATGGTTTCCGGTACCAGAGGAATCTGGCCTGACAGATAAACCGTATCACCCACTTTAACAGCCTGAGAATAGGTACCAATGGCGGCAGGAGCCTTGTCAGTGCTGACGATTGATTTGTTGTTCATTACGTGTGTTCCCGTAGTTGTCAGAATGGAGCCAGTGTAAATACAGCGGTAGAAAAAACAACGCTCTCAAAACGAAGAAAACCGCTCAAAGAGCGGCTTTCAGGTACATACGGGGAACGGTGGAAACTAGCTGATATCGGTCTTCCGAATTTCAAGTCTGTTGGCAGGTTCGTCGATTTGCTCAATGACCTGACTGGTTCGTTCTTCGGCTTCTTTATAGGTTGCATCGAGCATCCAGCCTGTCACTACTGCCATCAACAGCATGGCTGCAATCACTCCCAATACAACGATGATCATGTCTTTGACAGGAAGATCCCTATCTCTGTCGGATGGCATATGGTGGTCACGATAGTGAGGACGAAAATTCTCCTGCACTGCGCTTTTTTGATTGAAACGACTGTCTCTCATAGTAATGGCCCTCGGGGTCAAAATGACGCCGGGAATATCCGCGAAGCGTCAATTACTGGGAGGCAGCAATAGTGGCTGCCGATAACACCACTCAAGCGCCTGAATCTGGCACCTTCGGCAATCGCACTACACCTTGTAATATTTCCCTGTTTTTCCTTACCCTTTGCTATCGCCGATCAAGCGGACTACTGTCTTTCTTTCAATCAGTTCCGCGATTAGCAGAGTCTGATTTCACAACACGTCATTGCTGACTTACTTTATGATCCTCAACATGAGAACCAGTTCAAATTATATACAACAAATCCTTGAAGGTTTTTTTTTTGAACTGCAGAAAATTGACCATCCAGAACAAAACAACACCAAAGTGCTGATATGGCAGACACTTGCACCGAAGCAACGACTTACTTCCCAATTCATTTCTGAGCCCTAAGATGTTCCATATTGTCCTGTTTGAACCTGAAATTCCGCCGAATACCGGCAATATCATTCGCCTGTGTGCCAACACCGGTTGCCAGCTTCACCTGATCGAACCGCTGGGCTTTCAGATGGAAGAAAAAGCATTGCGTCGCGCCGGTCTGGACTATCACGAGTACGCCAACGTCGAGGTACACAAACACTTTGAAGCGTTTCTGTCCTCTGCCCACCCCGAAAGACTGTACCCGTTTACTACCAAGGGGCAGACCGTTCACTCGGAGCATTCGTTCCAGGAAGGCGACTTCTTGTTGTTCGGTCCGGAAACCCGTGGACTACCGGTAGAAGTGCTGCAGGAATTTTCGCCAGAAAACTGGCTCAGGCTCCCTATGAAGGCGGACAGCCGTAGCCTGAACCTCAGCAATACGGCCGCTATTGTGGTGTACGAAGGATGGCGGCAGCTGGGCTACCCGGATGCAACGGTCAAGGGCACGCTTCCCGATATGCCAGCCAAGCCATGAAATGGCTAAGAGCAACATTGCCTGCCCCGGAGCCGCTACTCGAAGGCGATATGCTGCTCTACCCGGATGCCATCCTTGAACCCGAACTCCTGTACCAAAACCTGCAGAGCAAGGTCTCCTGGCAATCCGGGGAGATCAGGCTTTATGGCAAAACCCATCGTATACCGCGGCTGCAATGCTGGATGGCCGATGCCCCCGAACAGTATCAGTATTCGGGCCAAAGCCTGACGAATACGGACTGGATTGACGAACTGACTGACTTGAGAGACGAACTGAATCAGGCATTGGGAACGGCATTCAACTCGGTTCTTTGTAACCTCTATCGAACCGGTGAAGACAACATGGGGTGGCATTCCGATGACGAGCCGGAACTGGGACCAAGCCCGGTCATTGCATCAGTGACGCTCGGTGCAACCAGAGGCTTTGCAGTCCGCCAACGCGGTGCCACCAAACAGCACGGTGTGTTGCCTTTGCCTCATGGCAGCTTGCTGGTGATGCAGTCAGGAATGCAGACGCGTTGGCAACATTCACTGCCCAAACGCAAAGGAATCGATCTTGCCCGCATCAATCTGACCTTCAGAGAGATTGTTTAACCCGCTTCTAGCGGGATATCACACTCTCAATACGAAACATGATGACAGGCGTGGTTTCGTAGTCTTTGTTACTTTCCCAAACCAACGCAGGCGCCACTTCCGCAAACACCCAGTCCTTATAGATCAGGCGGCGGTAACGGACACTGGCGAAGTAATCGTAAAAAGTTGCGCTGCTTTGAGTATCGCCACTGGCACCAGCCACGTAGCCCATAGCAGCTCGGTGGCTGAGTTCGTGATACACACCCAAATCGTAATTCAGCTTGAAATACTCGTCATTGAGCAGATATTCCGCAGCGCCATTAAGACGCAACAGCTTTTCAGTATTCAACGAACGGTTCAGCTGCAAAGACGTTCTCTCACCCCAGCCCTTGCTGGTGTAGTAGTAAAGAGTTTGGGTCGCTTTGGCTTCCCAGTCCCAAAAACCGAAGAAGCGTCTCGCCCTTAGCCGGCTGAACGGATCTGGCGGAATTCCCCAACGCACCCCGGAATCCAGGTTGGTTTTCCATCGATCCGACTCCTGAATAATAAAACGCAGCGCAGCACTGTAATTATTATTCTCGACGCTCTCTAATGGGTCCGCTTCACGGGCTTCTTCATCTTCTGATTCAAGCAACAGATTCAGCCGTTCGTTGGTATTCGGAAATACCAGCCTGACACTCAGGCCGAACTTGTAATCAACCGGATCTCCCAGCTCACGCCGGGTATAAAAAGACAATTTGGCACGGCTGCCTTCGATATCATCTTCGATAATGTTTTCACTGAAGAAGCTGTCAACAAAGAAAGAATCCAGACCGGCAGACAACTCATCCAGATAGCCAGCCAGCCAATAGCGCGAGCGCTCAACCATGCCCGGAGTGATGGGCGTTTCCATCTGCGCATTGTCATCCACGGGAATCGTATCGACAGACTTGTCCGATACATTCGATGAATCAGCCAAACTCCAGTTACTGGACAATACCAACGCTGTGAACAGTAACCGAATCAGCATCATCAGCTTCCATCAAACCGGGTCATGGTGAATCAGCACTTCCGCTCGCGGGAATTGCTGCAAGATGGCTTGTTCAACCTGGTCACCAATGCCGTGTGCTTTGGACAATGTTTGCCGACCATCCAGATCAAGATGTAACTGGATAAATTGCACCGCCCCGGCTTGTCTGGTTTTCAGGTCATGGAAGCCATGAACACCATCAACACCTCGAATCAGACCTTCCAGGACCTCCTGGTCAGCATCCGACATGGCTTGGTCCATCAGGACTTTCAGTGCTTCTGTGACAATTTCATACACGCTGTGAACCAGTACCGCCGCGATGATCAGTGCCACGACAGGATCAAGCCAATAATGCTCCCAATACGCCGCCAACAGGGCAAATACAACCGCAACGCTGGTCAGGATATCGCCGTAGTAATGCGCCGAATCGGCCTTGATCGCGAGCGACCCCGTCTTTCTGGCAACCCAGCGCTGATACACCACCAGCACTGCGGTCAGTGCTGCAGAAAACAACATGACGCCAATACTTTCACCTAGCGCATTGAGCGGCTGCGGGTTCAGCAAACGATCAACCACATGCACCAGCAAGGCAACGGCAGAGCCCATAATAAAAGCCGACTGGATCAGAGCTGCAAGGCCCTCCGCCTTCGTATGCCCGAAGGGATGATCGTCGTCCGCTGGCATCAATGCATACCGCACGGCGAAGAAATTGATCAGGGAAGCCGCGATATCCATCAGGGAATCCAGCAACGACGACAGCACACTGGTCGAATCACTGAGCGACCAGGCGCCCAGCTTGGCCACCAGCAAGGTGGCCGCAACCACCAGAGAAGCGGTCGCCGCACGCTTGATGTGTACTGATTCAGCTACTGCCATACCGGCTTTCCCGCAATCAAAGTCATTGGAAATCAAATCCCCCAGGTGACGTCATCATGGTCGTCGATACAGTTATCACGAAAATCCGCAAGGGAATCATCGATACAGATACTGTCGCTGCCAGTGTTGTAGAGTCTCAGCTCCTCACCGTCGACATAGACACGAACCAGCATCCATTCATCGTCTTCCAGTCCTGAAAAGTCGCTGCATGCTCCGGTACAGTCCAGGTCGATATCAGCATCGTAGATAGTCACCAGATTGTTGGAATCCGGGTCTTTCAGCTCGCTCCCACGCAGAATCATTCTGAAGTCATTGGACGAACCGACATAGGAGTCCGGGTTACTGTCGTCTTCGTCCAGCGTCACCTTGGTGATAGTGCCGCCATCGGACACCGTTTTGATCACGTCAATGGTGTACTGCGAGCCCCATTCAGGAGTAAACCCGTCAATACCACCCTCGAGCTGCAATAATTCAAAATCGTCCGAGCTGTTCACCTTGTACACCAGACACATGGAGGCTTCTGCCAGCCCGCAGTCGGACTGGAACCAGCCTATGATCCAGGAGACCTTGCTTTCACCTTCGCAATCGCTGGAGAAATCGTCTTCGGAAGACGCACAAATCACGCTGTTCAATTCGATTCCGGGAACATCTCCACCGGTCAATACAAACTCAAGTCGTGTTGCGTACTGGTTGGCGACTGCTTTTTCCAAAGCATCACAGGCAACGCCGCAGTCGAATGAAATTTCACCCCCCAGCTGCCAGTTAGTATCGTTGTTCTGAACCAGAATACCGGCCTGGGTATAAAGATTGATGGCGAAGGTATTTTCGCTGCTATCGACGGTTTCAGAAGCGTTCAGCCCGGTTACAACATAGCTGCTGGTTGATCCGTCATCGTTAAAGGACACCTGAACGTCCACGTCGTGGCGCTGTCCCCAGACGTAGTCCTCAAAACCGGCAAATGGCTCCTCAACCACTTCCCAGGAGTCACCGCTGTCTTCACGGATACGGAAGCAAAGTTCAGAGCTGTCGTTGTCACACTGCTCCTTGTAGTAATCCACTTCACGGGTTTCATGCTTGTCTGACCATTCCTGTCCCAGCTCAATACAGCCTGACAAGACAAGAACGAAGGTCGCCGCCGTTGCCAACCCGCGTGCGACGTGTCTCATGTTCAGTCGATCATTCCCTGTGTGGTGCATGGTCTAGGGTTCCCCTTGCTGCAAGATCAATGGCATGGCGTAAACCGTCAGCGCCTGCTGTTGCAAGGCTTCGTCCTGATCCCCTATCCGTTGTTCGAGTTGCTCGGTCAGCGATGTATCCACATCACCACAAGCCAGTTCACGGTATTGGGCAAAACGGCGCTGTAACAGTGCCAATGCCGCTCGATGGATTGGCAGGATCTCAGCCATATCTCGAATCTGTCGATCAATTGCTGCCGCCATGGTATCAGCCGACTCGACTTCTTCCGGCGCGAGGGGTTGACCAAAATCCACGTAAACGGTGCCCTTGAATCCTGACACACCCGTCAACAGGCTGCGGGTATCTTCACCCTCTTCCTTGCAGTAGCTGCCATCACGAGCCTTGGCAACGAGTTCTCGCGCCTTCATCAAATCACACGGATCCCATTCATACTGAATCGATACCGGAACCGGGCGCAGCGCGGCCATGGTTTCAGAGAAGGATTCCTTGCGGCCCCGCCCGTGTAACGCCAGCATTTTGAGTACCGCCGTATCGGTGACATCAATACCATCTTTGGCTCGCCCTTCGCGCTGGGCAATCCAGACAGAAACGCCTTCATCCAGCGAATGGCGAATGTAATCTGACAACTGCATCAATGCAGCCAACTTCTCGCGCTTATTGGCAATATTGCGCTTGACCAGAAAGCTTTTGTTCAGTCGCATCACATCCGCTACATCGGGATGCCCCAACAGGTTGTCACCGATGGCAATACGACTGGTTGGCCAGCCTGCCTGATGCAGAGAGTAATTGATCAGGGTTGGGTCCATCGCGATGTCACGATGATTGGAAATCCACAGGTGCCCCTCATCCGGAGACAGGTTCTCCAGACCTCGCACCACGACGCAGGTGGTGGTCTTGTCGAGTAAACGGGTGACCCATCTTTCCAGCCAACGCTGGAAATCTTCCACAGTTTCGATGTCTGAGGTTTGCCTTTGCAAACGCCATTTCGCCACAGGGATCAGGACGTTGTGCAGCCATTCGGGCAAAGAAGCAAAGCGATAGCGTAACAAGGCCCCGACAAGCGCATCGGAGCGTGAAATACGCTCAATAACAGTCCTGACTTCAGAATTCTGATAGGGGCGAATATCGATAAACGGGTCAGACATGGGTGTATATAACTCAAACAGCAACGGGCGCGGGGATGATGCCTGAACTGACGCCATCTGTTAAGGCATGGAGCGACCTGTTATAAACAGCCAGTGACTGACCAAAACCAATTGAGGTAAACCATGAGCCAACTTTGGCAAGCTGCAGCCCCTTCCACTCAAGAGCCAGACAGTGAACTTCTCATTCGTCTTGCTGGAACGGCAGACGCGTTGATGGCGAGAGAACCGCTTGAAGCCAATCAGGAAGACATGGAACAGATCGAAGCCTGGTTGGCTCAGCCTGCCGAAAAATGGCTGCATCTGATTCAGCAACTGCCACAGGAGCAATGGCTGAATCTGGCAATATTCTTCACCGTTGCAGAAGAGCAAACCAGTCACTGGCAGTGCGGCGCCAACAACCCGGCCATCGTGATTTTTCGGGAATTAAAGAAACAAGGCAAACTGCCGGACAAGCCGGTCATCCGTCACATCAAGTCACTGACGACCAACCGTTACATCCCCTACGGTGCGGCTCTCTGACGAGAGCCTCGGAACCATCGTCTGCACAAGCAGTCAGCGGAATCGCTACCCCGGAATAAATACCAGGTTACTGCGTGTGCATTCGAACGAAGTTTGGAAGCTCGCGCTTCAACTCATTCAAACGAATGGGCTTCGATAAATACCCATCCATCCCGGCCTCTTCACATTCCGCTTTGCGGTCCGACATAACATCTGCCGACAAGGCAACGATCGGCACTGGTGTGTGAGCGTTTTCCGCCTCCCATGCCCGAATGGCACGACTGGCGTCCAGCCCATCCAGTACCGGCATATGGCAATCCATCAGCACCAGATCAAAGTCACTTTCCTGACGGGCCGAAACCGCCTCCTGACCATTGTTGGCGGTCGAGACCACACAGCCAAGGCGAGACAACATCTGCGACGTCACACGTTGATTGACCGGGTTATCTTCAGCCAACAGGATTCTGGCACCAGCCAGTTCTGGCACCGGCTGACGTGCAGTCATGGACACTCGTGGTTCAGCGGGCGCCCGGCTATAACGGGTGACCAGATGTTGTGACGAAGGCTCTTGCTGTAGCAGGCGTACCAACAGGTCACTCAACGTATGCTGACTGATTGGCCAATCCCAGTAAGCGTGTATTCCCTGCTCCAGCAATTCCTCACCGTCATGGGTCAGCACATCCGGAGACGACATCGCCACCCGGGTTGGATGATGCTTGACGTAATTACGGAATTCATCACTGGCACCGTCCCAGACATTACGGGAAATCACGATCATGGATGGACTTTCGCGAATCAGAACCGGCAGCATGTCATCGGCGGAAGTAAATTCACGGGTTTTCATCCCCAGCTTGCGGGCAATGGAAATCAGCAGGGTGCGATTCACTTGCAGGTCATCACAAATCCACAGGGTTTGCCCCTTCGCCACCTGTTCTTCAACAGGCTCTGGAACATCGCAGGTTGCCACCGACAGGGTGATATCAAACCAGAAGTTGGAACCAATGCCGGGCGTACTGACAACGCCTACCTGGCCACCCATCAACTCAGCCAGCCGCTTGCAAATGCTGAGGCCCAGCCCGGTACCGCCTGCAGCAGTCGACAGCTGATCGTGGCCGAGAACGTATTCATCAAACAACGTCATGGCACGATCGGCACGGATACCAATGCCGGAGTCTTCCACAGAGAATCTCAGGTGCACCGCACTGGGCAAGTGCCGAACCACAACAACGCGTAATAGCACGTGACCACGCTCTGTAAACTTGATCGCATTGGTCAGGAAATTCATCAGAATCTGACGCAGCCGAATGGAGTCACCGACCAGCAGTTGCGGTGCATCGTCATCGATGAACGATTGCATCACCAGCTTCTTCTCCTGGGCCTTGCTGCCGACCATGTCCAGCAGTGTCTCGATCATTCTGGCAAGGTCAAAGGCTTCTTCTTCCAGTGTCAGCTTGCCGGCCTCAATTTTTGAGATATCGAGAATGTCATTCACGATCGACAACAAATGCTCGGAGGAACTTTGAATTACGCGTAAAAAATTGGATTGCTCTTCGCTGAGTTCGGTCTGCTCCATCAGGGAAACCATGCCCAGCAGACCCGTCATCGGAGTACGGATCTCATGACTCATATTGGCCAGGAAACGGCTCTTGGCCACACTGGCGCGCTCAGCACGATGTTTGTCGTTGATCAGCTGCTGTTCGCTGCGATGGGCTTCGGTGACATCTTCCACCAGTACCATCACCGGGGCATCATGGTTGTCTGCGATTGGAATCATCTGCAGCTGCAAGCGGCAAACCGGGGCCGAAAGGTTAATGCCCAGCGCAGCCGGGACACGCTGCTCAACGACGCTGCGAAGCACATTGCGGTATTCGGTCTGGACATCATCCGGAAGGTAGTCCTGAAACAGGGCCGTCTGTTTCAGCGGAGAATCTTCATCCTGACTGGCAGCGATGGGCCGTAACAAGGGACGACTGAATCGCATGATCCGCCCCTGGGAATCAATCAGCACCAACAGTTCCGGAAACTGATGCCAAATGGTCTCCAGTTCATCGTGCTGAGCCTGACACTGACGTAATTGCTGACGGGTTTCCATCCATTGCCACGCCAGATACGCGCTGACAAGCCCAAAGAAAACAGCGCATCCAAGCAGGAACCATTCCACTCAGAAAATCTCCTTACTGGTATTGGTTGCCCCGTTACAATCTCCCACGAACAACAAACACAAACGCCTTGTGGGTACTGTAATCACAACAACAGTGGTTACACACTGCCATTGTCAACACTGCTGCCGGGGCTGAATTCAGACAGCAGGTTTACCAAAACCTGCTGCCCGGACGGCCAGCTCACAATATGCCAACCAGCGCACACTTTTTCCACCTCAGGCTGATGACACAATCGAATCCGTAATTCCAGACCTCTGTTTTTTCCCACCAGAAGCCGATCGATTGATTCCTGCGCCGCTGGTGTATCCACGATGACACCGGCTGACTGATGCACGCCCAGCAGATAACCCAGTTGCAGTTCACTGGAAGCCACCAGGGGTTCCCAGCCAGCACAACGTCCAATGGCAGCCAATTCACCGCCCCGCGACTCAGACCATAGCAACAGCATGGATCGCTGGGGTAATAACTCTTCTGGCACTGGCATCTGGTTTTTTTCAAGAAACGACACAAAGTCTGTCACGGGAATCCGGTTGTCCCCCCGACCAGGCAACTTGTAGGCTTCCAGATGTCCTCGCTCAATCCAGCGGATTACGGTTCGAAAATTAACGCCGCAGAATCGTGCCACTTCTCCTGTCGTCAAAGCGCTCTTGTCTGACACTGTTCTCATCCCGTTCACTGTCTTGACCTGATGGGCAAGGCCCATCACCTCATCATTATCAGTATAGTTAGCATCCGGCGAATTGAAGCCATTGCGGCACAAAAAGGGGCGAGTGACGGCATTAGTCAACTTGAGACTCCGTTCATATCATGACCGTGATGAAATTCCGTTATGCTGGGTTGGTATAGTGACAAGGCCGATTCATGCAATCTCTGACTAACACGAGCACGCTGCCATGACGGGTCGAGTGATGTTGATTGATGATGACCCCGCCACCTTGCATGCTTTGGTGTACGTACTGCGGCAGGAGGGGCTGGACGCTCACGGATTTCCGAACGCCAGTCAGGCAGTGAGCGCAATTCGGAACAGCCAGTGGGACGTGGTGGTGTGCGATTACCATCTGCCCGACGGAACTGGCATCAATGTGTGCGAGCAGATTCAGCTTTACTCGCCGTCCACCTTTCGCATTCTCCTCTCAGGCAAGGTCAACAAGTCCACTCTCGAAGACGCGGTACGACAGGGCACCATCCATACCTTCGTGGCCAAACCCTGGAATAACGCCTTTCTGAAGCGCAGCGTTCAGGAAGGCTGTCGTCAGAGTCAGTTACTGAGCACGATTCACCGCCTCAAAAATGTCGTCAGGAACGAACACCCGGCGCTGATCACCGATTCCAACTGGATCATTCGACTGGCAAACCATCGCTTTTGTGAGTTTCTCGGAGTTGAGGAAAACCAGATTTTTGGTCTCAATCTTTTTGCTCCAACGCTATCGGGCGCACCACTCACCCAGGAGTCCGAGATCACCCGGCTGGTCGAAGCAGACAACACCTGGCTGGGGGATTTCACTTTTTTTGACAAGGATCGTAACCCCGTCACAACGCGCATGGCTGTGAGCACTATCAATGTCGAACATCGCATTTGCTGTTGCCTGCCAAGGGAAAACGAGGGGATAAACCGTCCGGCCATTCCGCAAGAAGCAGGGACAGAAGCCATCAACGGCAGAGCTGGATTCAGTGAAGAGCTATCCAACAAAGAGGCCTTGTCAACTCAGCTGGTCGCCAGAGGCTACAGCGGCAAAGACATACTGCTACTGAGCTTTTCTCCGACAGAGATTTCCGACAGTTCAGCCAGCCGGGCCTGCATCGCTCGCATTCGTCAGGCAATGGATCGGCGGGTGACGATTCGGCCATTGGAGCCCCATATTCTTGCAGTCTTCGCCAACGATGCCGGTATCCAGGTCGACTGGGCTACTCAGGAGTCGGCCATTCTGTCGGCATTGCAAACGCCCTTGTCCCTGTACAACCAGACACGAACCGTTGACCCGGACTGCCTGAGAATCACAGTGCCGCACGCCGTGAGCGATCTGACGGATATTTTATCCGGCTGCGCCAGCACCGAGGCCATTACCAGCATAGCCTCAGCCCCGGCGGCCACAACCGAATCATCGCCAGAACCGACTGACAATCCGTTATCGGAACTTGAAGACTGTGCGTTGCCGATTTTCAATCAACAGAACACCCTGGCCGCACTGGAAGTTCCCAATCTGATTCTCACCTCGCCAGAACGCTGGAGACGTTGGTACATCACCATGATCACCTCATGGCGGCAGCATCACCAGACGCCATTTCAGGTTCTGATCGACAGCCAGGCCCTGGATGAACAACTGCTGAACCGGTTGCTCAACACCCTCGACCCCAGCGTCAGAAAAAGCATTTGGCTGGTGCTCAGACCGCAAGACCTGAACTACTTCCGAACACTGGGGTGCAACATCATGCTGAAGGTCAACCCGGATCAGGAACAGGAGCCAGGCACATGGACTCTGGCTGAGTTGCAAAGCTGGTTCAAGGAACACTCTGGTGACATTCAGGGATTGTGTCTGCCGCCTCGCCAGTTCAGCTACCTGAAAAACGACACACGCAAAGGCTGCGAAATGCTGAAAAAACTGCAAGAGTCCGGGCTGACTATCTGGGCCTGTCACACGGACAGCACTGAAGCGTTGGCCGCATCCCATTTGTGCGGTGTCGACTGGCTCAGTGGCAGCGCCCTGTCAATGCCGCTCAGTGCCAATCAATTGAACTGGTTCGCCAACTGACACCTCTGGCCAACAACTCCGGGATTCGTTGCCCGCGCCAGTGATGTATCATGGCCAGCATTGTCTGAACCCAGCCCGAGGATCACCACCTTGAACAAAGACCAAGCCTATCACCAGATAGCACTGGCCTGTCTGAAAACCCTGCGTAGCGGTAATGCCGCCTCCAACGAAGACACCGCCAAAGCCCTGTACGAGTCCATCGACGCAGCGTTTGAGCAACAGTTCGCGCTGGTGCTGGCGGAACTCCAGGACAGCCAGGCGCGTCTTAACGCCATCAAACACCTTGATCCGAATCGTCACTCCCTTGCTGACGCGCTTGAGATCATCGACCACAACGGAACCGCACACTAAATACTAGGAGTCGGCATGCTTTCGCCCCGCTACTGGACTTTCCTGATCATTGTGGCAGCCGCCATCATCTATTCCATGTTGAAACCCGAACCAACGACCACTGACGACACGGTCAGCGCCAATGAATCAGCCGCCGAGGAAGCGATGACAGCATCACAGCCTGCCGCCCCTGTAGAGTACCAGTCGGCCTTTACCACCGAAGGTCTGGAATCAGGTGCGATTCTGTCCAGCCCGGCGGATCCGTTTCAGTACCGTTATCTGACACTGGAAAACGGCATGAAAGCCCTGCTGGTTTCCACTCCGGATACCGATAAAGCCGCCGCCGCTGTTACCGTTGCGGTGGGCAGTGGCGATGACCCCAAAGATCGCGAAGGATTGGCGCACTTCCTTGAACACATGCTGTTCCTGGGCACCGAGCCTTACCCGGAATCCGGTGAGTATCAGGCCTACATCAGCCGTCACGGTGGTAGCCATAATGCGTTCACCGCCCACCAGCAGACCACCTACTACTTCTCCATCGACAACGATGCCATGGCAGGTGCTCTGGATCGCTTTGCGCCCTTCTTTATTTCGCCAACGTTCGATGAAGCTTATGTCGACCGTGAAAAGAACGCTGTTCACGCCGAGTACATGGCCAAGATCAAGGATGACTTCCGCCGCATTTACAACGCTGAAAAGCTGGCCATGAATCCTGAGCATCCCTACGCCAAATTTGCCACCGGCAACCTGGATACCCTGTCAGACCGACCGGATAGCAAGATTCGCGACGAGCTGCTGCGCTTCTATGACAACCACTACAGTGCAGACCGTATGACGCTGGTACTGGCTGGCAACTACCCTCTGGAACAACTGCAGCAGTGGGCCACGAGCCACTTCAATGCCGTTCCCAATCGTGAGCTTGAAGCCCCGGCAGCCAGACCACCAATGTTTGTTGAAGAGCAACTGCCGCTGGATGTGAACATCGTACCGGTGAAGGAAATCCGCCGTTTACAGCTGACCTTCGCCATGCCCGAAAGCCTCTCGTTGTATCAGTACAAACCGCTGTCACTGCTCGGCAGTCTGCTCGGCCACGAAGGTGAAGGCAGCGTGCTGGCCTTCCTGAAAGAAAAGGGCTGGGCCGAATCACTCAGTGCCGGACGTTCTCTCAGCACTCAGTTTGAATCCAGCATGGTGATTCAGATTGGCCTGACGCGTTCCGGGCTGCTGCACGTTGATCAAATCACCCAGGCCGTACTGCACTATATGGAATTGCTCAAGCAGCAACCCCTGCCAGATTACCTGCTGGTCGAGCAGCAACAGTTGAGCGACATGGCTTTCCGTTTTATGGAACATGGCCGCATTTCTGATTATGTGGTTCAGCTCAGTACCAATATGATGCACTACCCTGCCACTGAAACCATCTACGGCGATTACTTGTGGAAACCGGTTTCAAGCCAGCAGCTCAAGCCATATCTGGATGCCCTTTCCGCCAACCTCATGCTGCGCACTCTGATTGCACCCGGGGTGACAACGGATATGAAAGAGCAATGGTACGGCACGCCAATGCGGGTTCGTCCGTCCAACTATCAACCCGATACCGCTTTCGAAGCAGAACTGGCGGCCTTGCACCTGCCGGAGGCCAACCCTTTCATTCCGACCGACTTCAACGTCTACGCCGAGACAGAACAGGCCCGCCCGGTGCAGCTGGAGTCCGACCCGGGTTTCGAGTTCTGGTATTACCCGGAACATGAATTCCAGCGTCCCAAAGCGCGCATCATTACCCAACTGTTCCAGCAGCAACTGGCCAACTCCGCAGCGACCCAGATTGCCGCCCAACTGTACGTGCGCGCCGTCAATGAAAGCCTGAACACCTACAGCTATCCGGCCTATCTGGCCGGACTGGGTTACAGCCTCAACGTTACACCGCAAAGTCTGCAATTGACGGTTTCCGGTTATCAGGACAAGTTGCCTGCCCTGATGGAACGTCTGCTGGCGGCGATGAAAGCCCCACAGGTTTCCGAACAGCAATTCGCACGCTATAAAGCATCCCTTCAACGCCGACTTGAAAACCAGCTGAAGTCCAAGCCCTATGAACGCAGCATTGCCGAGCTGAAACAGTGGCTGTATCAGCCCAGCTTCAGTGAACAGCAGCTGCTGTCAGCACTGGACAATGTCTCCCTCGAAGACGTCACCACCTTTGGTCAGTCGTTGCAGCAGGCATCCGCTACCCGCTTCTACGTTCACGGCAATCTGAACCGAGAACAGAGCAATGCCATTGCCGACCAGCTCAAGGCACAGTACCCACCAGTCAAATCAGAGATGGTGACAACCCGTATCACACGGGTTCCCGACGGCCAGTTCCAGCACGACATGGGGCTGGATCACCAAGACACCAACATCACTCTGTACGTACAGGGATCCGACAACAGCGACATGACCCGTGCCCGTATGGCACTGCTGGGGCAAATTCTGAGCGCTCCGTACTATCAGTACATGCGTACCGAACAGCAGCTGGGTTACATCGTTTTCGCAGCCGTTTATCCACAACGCACGGTTCCCGGACTGGTGTTTATCGTTCAGTCGCCGGGGGTGGCTCCTCAGCAATTGATGGATCACAGCATCACCTTCTGGAAACAGTTTGAAGGCCAGCTGGCCGCCATGTCGGAAGATGAATTCCAGTCCTTCAAGGATGGGCTGACCAGCAAGCTGCTGGAACCACCAAAGAACATGGGCGAAAAAGCGACTCGTTTCTGGCGAGAAATCGACAATGGCCGCACCCTCTTCAACACCAACGCCGCCATCGCAGCACTGGTGAATGAGCTGACACTGGAAGACGTCCGTACCCTGTATCGCGACCTGCTGCTGAAGCCCTTGACCATTGATCCTGCGCCAACGCCGTGGCTGCTATTTACCCAGGGTGGTCATGTGAATGACCTGAAACCCCTGTCCGGGATTGACCAATCTGCCCAACCTGTTTTCCCGTTACCGAAAGCCCTGCTTCAGGTTGCAGAAGAAAACAACGTAGAGTCAGCCGTATCCCACATTGAGCAACCGGGTCACTGATCATGAATACCAGCCAGCGACTGACACTGAACGAACTGACTCTGTCTCACGATTACGGGACGTTGCCAGAGCATTTCTATCACCGCACAGAGCCCATGCCTCTGCCGGATCCCAAAATCATCAGTATCAATCCGCTGGCTGCCGAGCTGCTGCAACTGAATCCCTGCTCCCTGGACCCAGAGCATCTGGCCAGTCTGATGGGTGGCCACCAGTTGCTACCCGGGTCTTCTCCCCTGGCCATGAAGTACGCCGGACACCAGTTCGGCATGTACAACCCGCAACTGGGCGACGGTCGAGGTCTGCTTCTGGGTGAACAGGCGATTGATGGTCAACTGTGGGACTGGCATCTGAAAGGCGCCGGTCTGACACGTTATTCCCGCAGCGGCGATGGTCGTGCCGTGCTGCGCTCCAGCATTCGCGAATACCTGGTGGGTGAAGCACTGACCGCCCTGAATATTCCGTCTACCCGGGCACTGGCGGTGTGCATCACCGGACAGAAAATCCAGCGCGAAATGGTCGAAAATGCCGCGACTATCATTCGCGTCACTCCCTGCCATATCCGCTTCGGACACTTTGAACACTTCTACTACACGCGCCAGCAAGACGCGCTTCAGCAATTGGTGGATTACTGCATTCAACGCTATTTCCCGGAATGCCAGGAAAGCGAGCAGCCCTGTCTGGCTATGTTTGATCGTGTGGTCGAGCTTAACGCCAGTATGGTCGCAGGCTGGCAAGCCTATGGCTTTCTGCACGGAGTGATGAATACCGACAACATGTCCCTGATTGGCGAGACCTTCGATCACGGCCCCTTTGCTTTTATTGATCGCTGGAAAGAAGACGCGGTGTACAACCACACGGATGAAACCGGTCGTTACGCCTTTGATCAGCAACCCGACATCATTCACTGGAACCTGTCAGCGCTGGCACAGGCTCTGACGCCACTGGAACCGGTTGATGACCTGAAGAAAGTGCTGGCCCGCTTCCCTCGCCGCTTCAAGGCAGCCTGGTTGACGCGCATGCGCCAGCGTCTGGGACTGTTCACCGAACAGCCGGATGACGAAAGCTTCATCAAGGAATGGCGCTCACTGCTGGCTCAGTACGAAATGGACTTTAATCCACTCTACCGTGCACTCAGCCTGGCGCAGTCAGAATCTGATCAGCCAGACAGCGGACTGGATGAAACCGAGTTACTGCTGTGGCGTACCGAACTGGAAAACTGGCTGCCGAAGTATCAACAACGTCTGGCGTTGGAAACCTGCCCGGCCCAACAGCGTCGGGATGCCATGTTGGCCGTCAACCCTGTGTACACGCTGCGTACTCATGTTGCCCAACATATTATTCGTGCTGCCGAGCAAGGTGATTACGAGCCACTCAATCGATGGCTGCATGTGGTACAACACCCGTATCAGGAACACGCCGGGCTGGAGAGCTGGAAACGAGCACCACAGGACGGCGGATTTGTGATGTTAAGCTGCTCTTCGTAAAGGACACAGACCATGACGCGCCTGCACGCCACCCACCGCTCACTCATGACCGCACTGATCAGTGGGACACTGCTGTCCGGCTGCACTAACGGGCCCGTTCAGACGCTTGACTACCACCCCAACGACAAGGATTTGAGTGCCAACGCTGACACCTATGGTGCGCGTCAGATCGAAATCAGCCAGCTATTGTCATTCCAGCAGCGCATTGGCGAGTGGAATCGTCAGTATCATGTTCAGCTCGACGCGCTGCATCGTGAGCATATCCGTCAGGTTCATTTGCGAGCACTGCGTCTTCACGCGCTTCGCGACAACCAGACCTTGCCGCTGGAACAGCACAATGTGCTGCAGGCGCTGGCCTATCAGGCCAACGAACCCAGAGATGTGATACTGACGCGTTATCCGCGGTTGACCAAACAGTTCCTGGCGCTGGAAATACGCCAGCTTGCCAACCAGCTGGCCTGGGCTGAAACAGCCTCTGAACAGGAACGGCTTGCCCAGCAGTTACTGGCGATTCACGATGGCGATTATCCGCAGCATCTTCGAGACGTGATTCTGGGCTTCTCGCCAGATATTGGCCGCCCGACACCACCAGAGTTGACCTACCCGGCAGTCCCGCCTGAAGAGGCCATTAACGGCTCGGTGGATATGGTCAAATTGAGCGAAGACTACGAATCCATGATGGTCGCCCGCAGCCTGTATCTGGAGGAAATGACGGACTACCTCAGACAGCCGCTGGCTCATTCGCCCTTTAACCCCGAACCGGAATTTCGTACCTATGTGCTGGAATACGAGCTACAGCAAGCAGGCGTGTCACAGCAGGACTTTTTCAAATGGGCGGGCCATCACGTAGAGCACGCGCCAGAAACACACGCTCCCGAGGCAGCCCCTGAAGTGGCTCAATAATTCAGAGCACGGCCCAACCAATCACACCTGAGCCAATCACCACCAACCACGGTGGCAGTTTCCAGACCATCAGTGCAATCAGCGCCAGTAGTACCATCACAAAATCAGCAGCACTGTGCACTGCACTGGTCCAGACCGGGTTGTACAAAGCGGCCAGCAAAATACCAACCACCGCCGCATTCACGCCGCTCAGTGCGGCTTGCAAACGGCTATCCGCTCTCAGACTTTCCCAATAAGGCAAGGCACCGGCAATCAGCAGGAAAGACGGCAAGAAAATCGCCACCAGGCAGAACAAACCACCCAGCAAGCCCCCCGCAAAGACCGTATCGCCTTCGGCAGCGGTACCCAGAAACGCCGCAAAGGTGAACAAAGGACCAGGGACTGCCTGAGCGGCGCCGTAGCCTGCCAGGAAGGCATCTTTCTCCACCCAACCGGTTGTGACGACCTCACTTTGCAACAGCGGCAACACCACATGGCCACCGCCAAATACCAGCGCACCGGCACGATAGAAAGCATCAAACAGGGTCAACGACTGACTGTCAGTCATGGCGACCAGTAATGGCAAGCCGCCGAGCAACACAAAGAAAGCGATCAGCCAGCGTTTGGCATGGGCACGATCCGTCTTGATTGGCAGAAAATCCTCTGGATCTCGTGCTTCAGGAGCAATCTTCCAGACACCGATCAAACCGGCAGCCAGAATCACCAACACCGGTGTTAACACCGACGGTACCAATAACACCACCGCAGCTGCCACCGCCATCAGACTGATCTTGAGCTTGCCGACACACAGGTTATTGCCCATCCCCCAAACGGCCTGAGCCACAACCGCAACCGCAACCACTTTCAGGCCTTGCAAGGCTCCGTGAGGAAACGACTCTCCCAACACACTGATACTCATGGCCAGCGCAATCAGCACCAGAGCGGACGGCATGGTAAACCCAAGCCATGCAGCAGCAGCGCCTGTGTACCCGGCACGGGACATCCCCAGTCCCAACCCGACCTGGCTGCTGGCCGGACCGGGCAAGAACTGGCACAGAGCGACCAGATCAGCATAGCTGCGATCCGATAACCATTGTCGGCGTTGTACAAACTCATCGCGGAAATAGCCCAGATGAGCCACAGGGCCGCCAAAGCTGGTCAGGCCAAGGCGCAGGAAAATCAGAAACACTTCGCGAAATTGTTGCCAACGGCTCGCGTCGGCGATGGCTGGATCCGCCGATGTGTTTGACGTGGAATGTTCGGACATGGCTCAGTCTCTCCGTTAGGGACGGCTGGTCGGAATGGGTAAAATTCAGGCAGAGACTAGGGGGCCTGCCAACAGATTTCAACGCTCTTGATCAACGAATCTCGATGCTCGTATACCAGCGTACTCACACCCCGAAAATAACAAATCGAATGAGAAGAATTCATTTCTTCAAAAACTTTTGAGTATCTTGTCAACCAATCGGATCCTGGCGCGTTACCCTATCAAGCGGCGTTGTTGACAGGAGCACACAGCTCTCTCAACCAACCCGCCGATACAAATCCACATCAGCGCTGACTAATGACAGGAACTCGCGGCATGCCAACCCCCAATACACCATTTTTTCGACGTGCTTTTCTCCGCCAAACCGGCAAGCTTCTTATTGCCATCCCCGCCGTCAACCTGATTGCGTGCGGTGGAGGATCCAATGGCACGACAACGTCTGACACCACATCGACTGACTCAACAACAGACTCAACAACAGACTCAACAACGGATTCAACGACCACCGACACCAGCTCAGGCTCCGCCGAGTCACTGACTCAGGACAATTCAGCGGTTGACTGGGCGAGTGGAGGAACCGATTCCATGTCGGTGGAATATCCCAACCCGTTTGATGAGGGCTACGGCAATGTCTGTGACCTGACAGACGCGACAACAGAGGGCCCTTGCTACTCCGATACGGTTGAACGTGAAGATATTTCCGAGGGGCTGGACGGCTTGCCAACCCGATTGTGTTTTCGTGTTGTGGACGCCAATTGTAATCCCGTGGAAGGTGCGACTGTGGATATCTGGCACTGCGATACCGACGGAATTTATTCCGGCGACGGCATGCAATCTGTGAATTTTTGCACCGGTGGCGATGCGGATCACATCAACAATGATTACTTCCGGGGCACCCAGACCACGGACGCCGATGGCGTCGTCTGGTTCAGTACCTGTTTCCCGGGCTGGTACAGCAGCCGTGCGGTTCATATCCACTTTATGGTCATCATCAACGGCCAAACCTACGTGACTTCTCAGGTTGGTTTCGAGGATTCTCTGGTCGATGAGATTTTGACGTCGCACTCTGTTTACAAAAGTCGGGGCATTGCCGATACACACAATTATGACGACACGGTTTTTCCATCCAGTGGCTACGAAGGTTTCCTGATGGACACGCACAAAATGTCAGACGGCTCCATGCTGGCCTGGAAGACCCTGATGGTCTCTGCCTGAAGCACACGGGTGCAAATTGTCAACGTACGCAAAACTGCAACAGAGTTACCAGAGTCCAGCCTGCCGGATCTGGTAACTCCATCCTTGTCTCGATCTATCACCCGATAGACCCGATTCAGATCATATGAATCTTGAAACCAAACGAGAAGATGGTTGGCAGTGCCTTCACTTCCTCCCGACTACTGTAATCACCGTTGTATTCGTAACCCTCGACATTGTTCTGGCCGTACAGGTTGATGGCTTCGAAGTAGAGATCCGTTGGCATATTGAATATCTCAATACCGCGATCAGCACGGACGTCGAGTGAGTGCTGCATCGGCAGGCGTTCGGAGTTCAGATCACCGTACACCGGCTGATAGGCATTTTGATCCGGATCGAAGTAGGCTCCTTCCACCGGGGTAATCAGCTGGCCGCTCTGCATGCGCCATTTGAGTCCCAGATTCCAGTCGTCGTTCCATTGGTAATTCGCGACCAGATTCACAATCAGTGGCTGATCGGTTTCGTAGCGGAAGCTTTCATTAGTGACTTCGTTCTTGCGGAAGGTGCGGGAATAGGCGACCGACAGCCAGCCATACCAGTCATCGGTAATGTCCTTGTTGACGAACAACTCCACCCCGTAGGCCCGTCCCGTCGCATCGTTGGTGTAGCGCGGCAGAGCCAGATATTCCTCTTCTGACAAATCGGGATAAATCTCCTCGTCCTGACGCGCCAGAATCAGACTGTCCATGGTCTTGTAGTAAAAATCGAGCTTCGCCAGCAAGCTGTCACTGTGTTGATATTCCACGCCCAATTCGTAGTGGGTGGATTCAGGCTGTTTGAGATCCTTGTTGCCGGTGGTTGGCGAGTAGGAGAAAAAATCATCGGGCAGTTTGTGATATCGGCCATAGCCGGTATTCAGTGCCCAGTCGTCGAGGAACTGCCAACGCGTTTGCAACTTGGGCTGCAAGAATTCCTGTTCGGTGTAGTCATCCCAGGAATAGAGCACACCCGGTGTGACCGTAAACGCCTCGGTGACGGCCCATTCATCGGACACAAAGGCATCGGCGTTCAGAACATCGAAATGCTCACTGATGATCAGCTCTTCCTTGCCAGTACTGGCACGGCAATCCGGCTGGAATTCATCACAAGGTGGAATCTGTAATTTGCCCGTGGCATCAATATCACGATCCACCACCTGAACACCCCACATCAGGGTGTGATCGGCGCTGACTGCGTGGCTGAATTCGGTGCGCAAGCCCTGATCCACGGTGTTCCCATCAATTCGGTTGTTACGCCCCAGACGGAAACGGAACTCCTGATCCAGCCGATACAAGCCGACTTTCTGAGTCATGCCTGAATCGTAGAAACGCTCCCACAACAGTCCCTGACTGTGGAACTGGCCGTAGTATTCAATCCCGCCTGCCAGTTCCGGATCCTGTTCGACTTCATCTGAATCCTCATCAAACAGCACCCCGGCCTTGTCCCTCGCGCCCATTACCTGAAAGCTGATTTTGTCCTGATCCCAGCGCCACTGATATTTGCCCTGATAGTCGTAAAACTCAGGCACCGTCGTCAGTTCGAAATCCTCTTCATCCATCAGGTTCTTGATGTAGTACTGAAACAGACTCTGGCGCGCCGACAGAAAACCACCGTCATCCTCATCGCCGGTTTCCAGAAACACTCCGGCGCGCAGCAGACTCAGATCCAGGATTGCCTGGCTGGTGGCATACGGGTCTCGCGAGTTGGCCTCAATCACTGCCGCACTGACGTTATTGTATTCCGCCCCGAAACCCGCGCTGTCGAGTTTGAAGTCCTGAACGGTGTTGTCACTGAGGATACTGGTGCCATCGACGTGGAAGACATAACCCACTGGCAGGAAATCAACGATGTACAGGTTCTCTTGCGGCGAAGAACCCCGCACGGCAGGTTCGCCGCCACCACGACCGTTGGTGAATGTCACCCCTGGCAGTGACGCGATGGCGCGCAGTGGATCGTTGCCAGCCCCGGCCACCTTGACCAGACGCTCGGTTTTCACCTGAGCGAGCGATTCCTTCTGGCCCGTCACGACAATTTCCTCGATGTTCTGGTCAGAACCGGAAGCATCGCTGGAATCGGTTTCTGCCCAGACGGGCAACGCAGTCAAGCCGCTGAGAACGGCGAGCGCCATGGCAATGGGATGGCGCTTGAAATCGGGAGCTGGGGTTTTCATCCTGTGTCACCTTGAATGGCTGATCCTGAAGTTGGGTGCCATTCTGACAACGCCTCGGTGATGTTTCGTGCGGGCAAATGTTCGGGTTCTTTATCAGCCGCCGCCTGATTGTTATGAAATGTTAGCCCTTCCAGCACACGGAGAAACAGGCCCCCCCCAAAGTGGACTTGCCTATGGTTGCTTCGCCGTTATGACGTCGCGCAATCTGAGCCACAATGGCCAATCCCAAACCAAACCCGCCGGTTCCCCGGTTGCGACTCTTGTCAGCCCGCACAAACGGATCAAACAGGGTTTTCCAATAGTTTTCGGGCACACCAGGGCCATCGTCCTCAACCCGGATGCATGGACGGGACTGACCACCCTCAGAGATCCACAACAGCTGGATTCTCACATGGGCGTGTGCGTAACGAGCTGCATTCAGTACCAGATTATCCAACGCACGGCTCATGGCATCGCTGTTCAATGGCACCGCGCGATCCTGCTCTGGCAGCAGCAATTCGATGTTCAGCTGTTTGTCTTTCGAGTGCTCTCGCAGCAGGCGTTCCTGTTGCTGCAAAAACGAGTGATGCCACTGACTCAACCAGCTGGCCAGAGGTTGCTCTTCCAGCGCCAGTTCCAGCGTCGCACGCTCAAATTTGGCGTAGCTGAGCAGCTCTTCAACCATCTTTTCCAGCTCCTGGGTATCTTCGGCAATACTGTCAAAACTGGCATGCAGATCAGCCGGATCTTCCAGTGTTTGAGCAAAATCCAGCTCAAAACGAATCCGCGAAATAGGCGTTCGCAGCTCATGGGAAACCGCATTGGTCAGATGCTTGTGACTCTCGATCAGGTTCTGGATGTGGACCGCCATGCGGTTGAAGTCGTCGTTCAGACGGCCGACTTTCAAACGCCCCGCGACACTGGCACGCACACTCAAATCGCCCTGGCCAAAATGTCGGGTGACCCGGCTCAGATGTGCAATCCGGCGCTGTACCGTAAATGCCCAGAGCAGCACCAGCAGCATCAGCAGCAAGGTTCCCCCCAGCATCACCATCACGAATACCTGCGTCAGTGATTCGACCGTCTCAACTGGCCCCACATGGATAATCCAGCGCGTCCCTTCCAGCCGTTTTACCAACACCCCTTCAGCAACATCGACCACCAGGATTTCATTCCGATCCAGAGTTTCCTTCCCCGATTCAGACAGCGCCAATTCATCCTCAGTGACAACCCTGATCGGGATATTCGGTGCAGACATGTTCTCCAGATGCTCGGGCCACGCCGTCTCATCCGAGTTTTTCAGCACCTCTTCGATCAGGTAAAAAGCCCCCTGAAAATCACCGATGGCGTCTTCCATAACTTCTTCTTCCGCAACGGCATAAAGCACCAACTCGGTTAACGGGTCGTACAACAGAACGTAAAAAAACAAAATCAGATACAGCGGCAGAAAAATCCGAAGCATGAGCAATCCGGCATTTATTGGAGATGGTTGCAGTGTAGACTGCAACCGGCGGGAAGAAATGACAGCGAAGTGTTATGGATTGTAATGACGACGGCCAGAATCGTTACCAGGCGTCGGGAACAAACAGATACCCCTTGGCACGCACTGTAATGATTTTGCGTGGTTGCGACAGGTTATCTCCCAGCTTGCGTCGTAATGCCGAGACCTTCACATCCACCGATCGATCGAGACCGTCGTACTCAATACCGCGCAGCTGACGCAGCATTTCTTCTCGGCTGACCACTTCTTCGGCTCGTCCCACCAGCAAATGCAGTACATCAAACTCCGCAGGTGTCAGTGACACATCGTCGCCATCCAGCGACACGACTCGCTGCAATGGGTGCAGCGTCAGAGCGCCAAACACGATTGGAGCATTGCGACTTGCCGGTTCGGAATCAACAGCAGCGGTAACCTCTGCCTTGCCAACAACCGGGCTGACGCTCAGCTGTTTCCGCAGCAACAACTTGATGTGTGCCAGCAACACACGCGGATGAATTGGCTTGATCAGGAAATCATCGGCCCCCAGTTCCAGGCCGGCGACGTGGTCCATATCGTCTTCACTGGCCGTCAGCATCAGTATCGAACCCCGATAATGGGCCCGCACAGCACGACAAATATCAAAGCCATCAGCGCCCGGCAGCATCAGATCCAGAATCACCACATCGGGCTGGGTTTCCAGAATCTGATCAATTGCCGCCAGTCCGTTGTTCTGGATCTCAACCTGATACTGATACCGCACCAGAAACCGTTCTATCTGGGAAGACAGCTTTACATCGTCCTCAACCACCAGAATACGCGCGACCGGAGGCTGGTTCTCGGCCTGGCCTGTTGTCTGATCCGATACGTCCATCACACTATCCATTACACAGAATTACACCGAGCAATATATCACTTACTCACCACTGGCAGAACGAACACGCATTCCTCGGCAAGATGGTCACCAACAACACGGCACTGCCCCAACTCGCCGGGGCACTGTCAGAACAACATCGTAACGACCCATCTGATTCGATCAAGGAGTTGACCATGAAACCATTAACCTCTGCCTCAGCCAATGAAATCTGGCCGCGTACTGATTCTTCCCGTCTGGCCCTGAAACCGTTGGCCGCGGCATTGCTGGGAGCCACGCTGTTAACAGCTTGCGGTGGAGACGATGACAACCCGGCGGCAATCGAAAACGGTGACTTTGTGGGGAACTGGATTTCTGCAGAAGATGGCCAGGCTCTGAAAGTGGAATCCAACAAGGTAACCAGCTACCAATACACTGCAGGCCACTGCCTGATTGATCAATCCACGACAGGCAATCAGGCCGATCTGGGCAAGCAGGGCTGGACACTTAACACAGACAACACCAGCCTGACCCTGAAAACGAACCACCTGGGCACCAGCTACATTGATATCAGCTATCAGAAAGCTGACGAACTGCCAGCACAATGTGCTGACGACAAGCTGTTGACCCAGTACTTTGAGGACGACTTCGAAGCCGATCCGGCACGTGACTACCAGATTTTCTGGGACACATTTAACGAATACTATCCATCGTTTGCGCGTCGTGGTGTCGACTGGGAAACCATCAACAGCACCTACTCAGGTCAAATCAGTAACGACATGAGCGAGCCGGAATTCTTCCAGGTGCTGGCACAGATGGTTCAGCCGCTGCAAGACAGCCATATTTCACTGGAAAACGGCGATGCCGAAGCATCCTTTATGCGTGGTGAAACCTTTGATGATCGCCTGCTGGCTGAATTCCTGGAAAGCGATCAGGTCGATGGTGCCATCGACACGGATGCTGAATATCAGGCGTACATGGCCTATATCGGCACTCAATATCAATTGATGAACGAAATTCGTACCAGCTACGCAACCAATGACATCCAGCAGGCCGCCAACGACGAACTGCTGTGGTACAAGGTCGAGCAGGACGGATCATCGGTCGGTGTATTGATCATTAATGCCATGGACGGATTCCTTGAAGATGCCGACGAGGCGGAAAACCTGGCTGAAATAAAAGCGGATATGGACGCATTGGAAACGGCCATCGTCCAGGTGCTGACGGATCTGAAAGACACGGAAGGGTTGATCATCGACCTGCGTGACAACCCAGGTGGCCATGACGTCAACAGCCAGGTTCTGGTGCGCCACTTCCTCGACACGGAACGAACGCTGTACAGCAAGCAGTCACGCCTGGGCAACGACCGCACTGATCTGGAGGTCATTCGACTGTCTCCAGCCGAGCTGACCTACACCAAACCGGTTGTGATTCTGACCAGTCCGATGACCGAGAGCGCCGCTGAAGTCTTTACGATGGCCATGAGCGCATTGCCGCACGTGACCGTACTCGGTGAACGTTCCCAGGGCGCACTGGCCGACACGCTGGAGAAACAACTGCCGGACGGCACCAACTTCACATTGGTGAACGAATACTATCTGTCCAGCGACGGCGACTGGTACGAAGGTCAGGGCATTCCGGTGGCCGCCGAGATTCCATTCATGACACTGGAAGAGCGTGAGGAAGAAGAAGACCTCGGGCTGGAAACCGCCTGGGAAGCCATCACAGAATAACCTCCCTCCCAAACGCCGCTTCTGTTCGCAGAAGCGGATGTCTTTTCTCACGCACAGGAACTGCCAATGAAAACCGTCTTATTGGCTGGAGGAACCGGATACCTGGGCAACCACCTCTGGCAACAACTTCTCGATTCCGGCTACAAGGTTCGGGCGCTGGTCAGAAACCCCGGCAAGGTTGATCCACTGCACAAACGCCTGTCTGACGTGCGTCAGGTTGATGTCACCAAAGCGACTACTCTGGCTGACTGCTGTGAACAGGTGGATGTGGTGATCTCCACCCTCGGCATCACTCGCCAACGCGACGGCCTGAGTTACATGGACGTCGACTACCAAGCTAACCTCAACTTGCTGGATGAAGCCCGCCGTAGCGGTGTAAAACAGTTTATCTACGTCTCGGTACTGAACGGCGAGCGATTTCGTCAGGTGAAAATCTGCGCTGCAAAGGAGCGCTTCGTCGATGCGCTGAAACAGTCTGGCCTCAACTACCGAATTATTCGTCCCAACGGTTTTTATTCAGACCTGGGAGAATTTGTTCATATGGCACAGAAAGGCCGCATCTATCTGTTTGGTGATGGCGAATACCGCACCAACCCGATTCACGGCGCGGATCTGGCCAAAGCCATTGTTGAGCAGATTGACCAGCCATCCGGTGAACTCCCCATTGGTGGCCCTCAAACCCTGAGCCACAATGACATCGCCAGACTCGCGTTTGCTGCCACTGGCAAACCGGTCAACATCACCTATATCCCGAACTGGTTGCGCCAGACAGTGCTGTTCATGCTGAGAAACATCACCTCCGTCAAAACCTACGGGCCACTGGAATTTTTTATGACGGTGATGGCCACCAATATGCTGGCACCGGAGTATGGGGAAATATCCATCGAAAGTTACTTCAATAAGCAGGCCAGCGAGGAAAGCTGATCAGTTTTGGTATGATTCGCTCCTTCTATTCTCCAGCAGCGAAGTCCCATGCCCGGCCCACGTATTTACACCGAACACCCCATCGCCATTCATGATCTGATTACTCTGGAAGATCAGGCCAGCCAGCATCTGCTGCGGGTATTGCGGATGTCCGATGGTGACGCCGTCAGGTTGTTCAATGGCGATGGCAGTGAATATCAGGGGGAGCTGGAAGGCTGTTCCAAAAAAATCGCACAGGTTCGTATTGGCAGCATCAATCATACCGACGCACCTTTGACCCTGAGCCTGAATCTGGGGCAGGTGATTTCCAAGGGGGATCGTATGGATTTTGTGGTTCAGAAAGCCACTGAGCTTGGCGTTAGCCGCATCGTACCGTTATGGAGTGAGCGCTGTGATGTGCGCCTGAAGGGGGATCGTCTGGAGAAGAAAGTTGAGCATTGGCGCAAGGTGGCGATTTCAGCCTGTGAACAATGCGGCCGCAACCACGTTCCCGAAATTGCTGCACCGCTGGAGTTTTCCAATTGGCTTGAACAGGCCAGCAGTGACCTGAAGCTGGTGCTGCACCCCCACAACCAGAAGCCGTTAGGGCAGCATACCCCACCGAGCTCGGTGGATATTGCCATTGGGCCAGAAGGCGGCTTTACGGATACTGAAATTGAACTGGCTCAACATTCAGGCTTTGAAGGCTTGTTGCTGGGGCCACGAATTCTGCGAACGGAAACCGCAGCCCTGACGGCCCTGTCAGTGCTGCAGTATCAGTGGGGAGATTTTTAACAGCGTATTCAGTCTGTTGGCTGGTCGGCAGATACCGGATCGGCTTCAGGCTCATCATCCAATGTCAGGTGGTAAGCCCCCCAATCCAGATAGCTGATCAATACAAACAGCATAATCAGCGTAGCCAACCACCAGCCGGCCATCTTGGCCAGTTCTGGCGTCCCTGCGATCCAGCCAATCAGCAGCACCGCTACCAGCACCAGTTGTACCACCACCAGCGGCGCACGAAGCCACAGACTCACGGTGTTCAAAATCCCGTCTCTACGCCAACCCCATTGACGTTGCACCAGTCGGGCCTGCAAATACAACTGGATAACAACAAAGCCCGCCATAAACACACAGTGGACAGCCCAGGGAAGCTGATCAACTTCGGGTCTCAATACAGACACCGCAATCATCAGACACGCCGCCGCTGTGAACCCCAAAGCCGTCAGCCAGGCGCTGTAGTCATTGGCAACGCCCGGTTCTACCTCAGCAATCCAGCTGCGTACGGCATACCACCAGAACGCCAACAACATCGCTCCGGGCAACAAACCGGCACGATAGACAAAGGAGATGGGATCGGGCACACCCAGCTCTGAGATTCCAATACAACCCGTCAACCAGGGATTGCAGCTGCTTTCTTGCGACTGTCCCATCAGATACAACGAGATCCCCAACCCCAGCATCACAAAAGCAACTGGCGCCAGCGCCAGTGCACGCGGCAAATTCATAGCGCATCTCCTTGTGCAGAAGCCAGTTTCTGTTCCATGCGAGTCAGACGGAATTCCTTCCAGTCAGGATAGCTGGTGAGATAAAACAGCGAGCACAGCGTCGCAATCCACCACTCACTGGTGTTGATCAACCAGTGAGTTTCCTTGCCCAGAACCAGCGCCGCTATCAAAACCAGCAGGATCAGCAGTTGGGCAATCGCCAGAATCGCCTTGGCGGTAATCCGGAATCCGGTGGTGGACAGCTGCTTGCGGTGAGTCCACATAAACCAGGTCATGATGATCTGGCAAACGGACGTAAAGACAAAAAACACCACCGCAGTTAAAGAGTGGAAGTTCCAGAGAGCGCGGTGTTCATTGCTGGGCTCCATGTTCTCGCCGAGTACCACCATGGAAGCGACCAGCGTCAGACTGGCCAGAGACGCGATCCAGATCAGCAGTTTGATGCCCCAGCCAGGATCCGGGTCTTTGGCATCCTTCAGCCAGATTTGAGTGCAGTACCACCAGAGCACAAACACCACCGCCGAGCTGACGATACCACCGCGCAGCACATACGCCGCCGGATAGAAGATACCTGTTGCTGTGATGGTGGTGCACCCGCCCACATAGGGGTTGCACCAATCGACATGCCCGCCCACAGCGGACAAAAGATAACTGACGACAAATGTCAGCACAGGCACCAGTGATGCCACCAGACAAATGCGTTGGGGAACTGTAATTTGCAAACCAACCTCCCTGTTGCAAGAAACTGCGAAAACCCGGTTTGTGAAACCTCAGGTGGTCAGTCTTACCGACCTCCAGTCCCACCAGGATGTGAGGAAGTAACAACCGATGAATGCGGTTGCCCACCATTCGATAATGCGTTTGCCATGGCTCATTTCAATACCAATGGTGACACCGGCAAAAGCAACGAACTGAAACCATAACAGACCTATCAACAAGGTTTTAAACCAGAATGACGGGACATTCAAACCCTGTTTTCGGCCTCTAAAGATAAGAACATAATTGATGGTCAGAGCAATCAGCATACCCTGAAAAAACAGATTGGCACCCCGAACGTGAACTCCCCAGTGGGTGTCGCCTTTTTCCGGCAACAATACGGCGGTTCCCGCCAACAAGCCGATGGCACCCAACATGCCGAAAAACACCATCACCCGACGACTGATATTGCCAGACACGGGTTTTAACCAGGCCGACATCACTTGCCACCAGAACAGAAAAAAGACACAGGCAGCAACCATGCCCCCGCGGAAAATAAACCCGGCGTCCCCTTTCATACCGGTATGTGTGATGTCAGTACAACCGACCAGAAAGGGATTACAAGCTGGTGCCGTTCCCTGGGAAATCGCCACCGCATAGGTGATTGCAATGGTGCCCATCGACAACAGAAAACTGCTCAGTGCGACGTATTGTCCGAACGACATGCCTACCTCAAAAATCTGAAAAAGTGTTTACCAGCCCACCGGCCAGCAAACACATAGGCTGCTTAGCCAGCATCGGCGGCGTTCAGTGCCTGCTCAATATCGGCCATGATATCGTCGACATTCTCAATGCCAATAGACAGACGCACCAGATCCTTGGAAACACCGGCCGACGCCAGTTCTTCCTCGTTGAGCTGACGGTGCGTGGTGCTGGCTGGATGGCAAGCCAGAGACTTGGCGTCACCAATGTTCACCAGACGCTTGATCATTTGCAGCGCATCGATAAAGCGAGCACCGGCTTCTTCGCCACCTTTGATGCCGAAGCTCATGATGGACGATGGACGCCCCTGTGAGTAGGTCTTGGCCAGTTCATAGTGCTCGCTGTCTGGCAGGCCCGCGTATCGAACCCAGCTTACTTGCTCGTGCTGGTTCAGGTATTCCGCAACTTTCTGGGCATTCTCGCAGTGACGATCCATGCGCAGTGGCAGGGTTTCCAGACCTTGCAGAATCTGGAACGCATTCATTGGCGACAATGCAGCACCCATATTACGCAGAGGCACAACGCGGGCACGACCAATAAAGGCCGCCGGGCCGAGTGCATCAGCGTATATCACACCATGGTAAGACGGATCAGGCTCGTTGAATTGCGGGAAACGCGGGTTGTCTTTCCATGGGAAGTTACCGGAATCCACAATCGCACCAGCGATGGTTGTACCGTGGCCACCGATATATTTGGTCAGGGCATGCACCACAATATCAGCACCAAACTCGAACGGACGGCACAAATAGGGCGTCGGTACCGTGTTATCCACAATCAGAGGCACACCGTGCTTGTGAGCCATATCAGCCAGTGCTTTGATATCAACAATGTTACCCGCCGGATTACCGATGGATTCACAGAAAACCGCTTTGGTTTTCTCGTCGATCAAGGCTTCCAGGCCAGCAATGTCGTCGCCAGGTGCCATGCGCACTTCGATCCCCTGCTGCGGGAAGGTGTGTGCGAACAGGTTGTAGCTACCGCCATAAAGCTGGCTAACGCTGACAAAATTGTCGCCAGCACGAGCAAGGGTCTGAATCGCAGCCGTAATTGCCGCCATGCCGGATGCCATACACAACGCACCGATACCACCTTCCAGAGCCGCCAGACGTTTTTCCAAGACGTCGTTGGTCGGGTTCATAATACGGGAATAGATGTTGCCCTGTTCCTTCAGGTCAAACAGATCCGCGCCGTGTTGGGTATCGCGAAAGCTGTATGACGTGGTCTGGTAGATAGGCACCGCAACCGAGCGGGTTGTCGGGTCATCTTCAAAGCCAGCATGAATCGCCTGAGTTTCGAATTTCATCCAGTGGTATCCTTCTTGTTGTTGTCATTGTCTGCGATCGACTCGCGCAAGCCGATGCCATTCCGCATGACTGCCAGTGCTGTCCGTTCTGTCACGGAACTCACCTGTCATTGGCGCCAGAGTGTATCAATTGCAGCTCCTAACGAATAATTCCATTTGCGGAATACTCGTTCCGCATCACCAACCCATCACTACAGCAAACATCGATCAGCTATGGCCAAGAAAAAAACCGCTTATGTCTGTACCGAATGCGGCGCAGATCATGCCAAATGGCAGGGACAATGCACCGGATGTGGTGCCTGGAATACACTGCAGGAATTTGTGGTCTCAGCGGCCAAACAGGCGGAACCCTCTCCGCGATTTCAGGGATACGCAGGCCAGGACAGCGGCACGGGTATTCAGCCCCTGGCTGAGGTCAATCTGGCCGAGGTACCGCGTGTCAGTTCCGGCATGCTGGAATTCGACCGGGTTCTCGGTGGCGGATTGGTGCCCGGTTCAGCCATCCTGATTGGCGGACATCCGGGTGCTGGCAAATCCACATTGCTGCTGCAAACCATGTGTTATCTGGCCAGCCAGATGAAAGCGCTCTATGTCACAGGCGAAGAAAGCCTGCAGCAAGTGGCAATGCGAGCAAAGCGACTCGGCTTGCCAATGAACCAACTCGATATGTTGAGTGAAACCAGCGTTGATACCCTGTTGCAACAACTGCAAACGCATCAACCCAGGGTCATCGTGATTGACTCTATCCAGGTGATGCACGTTGACGGTGTTGAATCCGCTCCAGGTAGTGTTTCACAGGTACGGGAAAGTGCCGCACTTCTGACTCGTTTTGCCAAACAGACCAACACCATCGTTTTGCTGGTCGGCCACGTCACCAAAGATGGAACACTGGCAGGCCCCAAGGTTCTGGAACACATGATCGATTGTTCCATTATGCTGGAAGGATCCAACGACAGCCGTTATCGCACAGTGCGGGGAATCAAAAACCGCTTTGGAGCCATTAACGAACTCGGCGTCTTCGCCATGATCGACCGCGGTCTGAAAGAGGTGAAGAATCCCAGCTCCATTTTCCTCAGCCGTAGCGACGAACCAGCCCCCGGCAGCGCCGTAATGGTGATCTGGGAAGGCACTCGCCCACTGCTGGTAGAGATACAGGCGCTGGTTGATGACAGCCACTTTGGCCATCCCAAACGCGTCGCTGTGGGGCTGGATCAGAACCGCATGAACCTGTTGCTTGCTGCGCTGCATCGTCATGGCGGTGTGCATCTGGGTGACCAGGATGTCTATGTGAATGTGGTCGGTGGCGTTCGGGTCAACGAAACCAGCGCAGACCTGGCGCTGCTGCTGGCGGCTCTGTCGAGTTTCCGCAATACGGCGTTGCCGCAGGATCTGATCGCTTTTGGTGAAGTAGGCCTGTCGGGCGAAATTCGCCCGGTTCCATCCGGTCAGGAGCGCATCAAGGAAGCCGCCAAACACGGTTTTAAAACCGCCATCGTGCCCAAGGCCAATATGCCCCGGCAATTACCCGAGGGCATGAAAGTCATTGGCGTGGAACGTCTTCAGGAAGCACTGGAGTTCGGGTTTTAACGGGTTACAAAACAACATTTTATAATCAGACGTTTGTCTATACTATGAATGACAAGAGTGTTTTTTATTTCACCCATTCAGTGAGCATGCCATGCGTCCAATTGTGCCTATTCTGCCTGCGTTGGCTTTGTCATTTCCGATGTCTCTGTCTGCCAATACCCAGGTTCCATCTCCCGCTCCTGGCCTTGTTTCCTACACTTATTTTCAGCCTGCCAAGGTCACACAGGCCCAGCAGGCTGAAGTGACCCAGATCGATACCGAGCTGAAGCTGCCCCTTGGTGTGTCAGGTAACCCGAAAGATGGCCTGTTTGTCTATCAGGCACGTATTCACGAACGGGAATTTCGTACCGAGGTTGATGGCCAGTCTGCCTCCAAACAGCGTTTGTATGATATTTCAGTGCCCATCAGTTTTATCAAGGTGCGTGATTCGTCATCCCGCTGGATCGCCAACCTGAGTCCGGGGGTCAAGTCGTCACTGGAATTTTTTGGCACCGACGATCTGGCACTGACCGGCATGGGACAATACCGCTACCAGGGGCCAACCCATGGCTACGGCATTGGTCTGGTGTATACCCACGCCTTCGGCGAAGGCCGGTTTGTGCCGTTGGCCAACTATCTGTATCACCCATCTCCCAACGTTGAATTAACCCTCGGATTTCCCTACACCCGTGCCAGCTACGCACCCACACCGAGCCAGCATTACTACCTCAAAGCCCTGCCAACCGGCGGTAACTGGCATGTGTACGACCCGGACGACAAGGACATCAAGTTTGATTACAGCCAGAAAGGTGTGCGTATCGGAATCGGCACCGAGCAGGCTCTGAGCCAACAGTTCTGGCTCAACCTGGAAGGTGGCGTACAGGTCTCGCAAGAACTGGAATTCGATAATGAACAGGGCATTCAGGAAACCCTGGAGCTGGAAGATTCCGCCTATGTGCAGGTCAGCCTGCAATTCCGCCCCTAATAAACCGATATGAGCACTTCACAAAGAGAGCTTTCATGATGAATGGCAAACTCATTCCACTGATCATCGCCGTTGTCGCCCCCCTGACCTGGGCAGAAGGGCCAACGGTTTCCACCCACACCATTACAACCGGCAAACTGACCGATCAGTACGAGATTTCCGGGCGGGTTCAGGCAGCCCAGCGTGTGGCTATTATTCCCCGGGTGAACGGCGTGCTGGAGCAGCGCCTGTTCACAGAGGGCAGCCGTGTCGACAAGGGTGACAAACTGTTTGTGATCGAACAGCGCCCGTATCAGATCAAGGTCAAGCAGGCGCAGGCACAATTGAAAAGTGCCAAAGCCGCTCTCAAGCAAGCCCAGGCCGAGTTGAAACGCTTGCAGACACTGCGAAAATCCGGGGCCACATCCCGCTCCAGTCTGGAAAGCGCTGAAGCCACACGCGACCAGGCTGCCGCAACGGTACAGCAGGCGGAAGCCGGTCTGGAACAGGCTCAACTGGAGTTGGGCTACACGGAAATCAGCAGCCCGCTGGCCGGAAAAATTGGTCGCACCAGCCAGACACCGGGCAATCTGGTCACAGCCAACAGCGCCACCCTGGCCACCGTGGTGCAGACCGATCCGGTCTATGTCGAGATTTCCGTCAGCAACAAGCTATTGCTGAATGTCCGCCGTCAGTCGCCAGAGATGCAGGAAGCGCGTGTTGTCCCTCATTTGGTACTGGCTGATGGCAAACCTTACCAGCATGCTGGCCAGTTCGACTTTATCGACCCGGAACTGAATCCGGATACGGATTCCCTGCAGGTGCGGGCCACCTTCCCGAATCCCAACGGTTTGTTGCTGCCGGGGGAATACGTCAAGGTCTATATCCAGCCGAAAGACGCCAAAGAGGTACTATTGGTGCCGCAGATAGCCATACAACGCGACAAGGATGGTTTTTACGTTCTGCTGGTGAATGACCAGACCACGGTTGAACAGCGCCGGGTGGTTCTGGGAGAACAGGACGGCACCAACTGGACAATTGTTTCCGGCCTGAAGCAGGGCGAGCGTGTCATCACCCTTGGCCTGCAAAAAGTTCAGGTTGGCCAACCCGTGACCGTTGCGGAGGACTGACCCATGTTCTCTCGATTTTTTATCCAGCGCCCCAAATTTGCTCTGGTGATCTCAATTGTGATCATGATTGCCGGAATCCTGGCGGTCACCACTCTGCCCGTGACCCAGTATCCAGACATCACACCACCTCAGGTTCAGGTCAAGGCGACCTATACCGGGGCCAATGCCGAAACCGTTGAGCAAGCGGTGGCCGCTCCGATTGAATCGATGGTCAACGGTGTCGATGACATGCTGTATATGACGTCCACCAGCGGCAATGATGGCAGCTACACCCTGACCATTACCTTCAATGTCGGCACTGACCCGGATCAGGCGGCGGTGAACGTTCAGAACCGGGTTGCTCTGGCCAATGCCAGCCTGCCGCAAGATGTGGTTCGACGTGGCGTGACGACCCAGAAGCAATCCAGTTCCATGCTGATGGTACTGGCACTGACCTCTCCCAATGGCACTCACGACAACCTGTTTATGAGCAACTACTCTTCCATTTATCTGGAAGATGCTCTGGCGCGTATCAATGGCGTTGGCAGCGCCAGCCAGTTTGGCAGCATGGAATACGGCATGCGGGTCTGGCTTGACCCGGATCGCCTGAAAGCGCTGGATTTGTCTCCGGCGGAAATCAGCAATGCGATCCAGAGCCAGAGCGTACAGGCTGCCCTGGGTCAGATTGGCGCGCCGCCCGTGACCAATCAGCAGCAATTTCAGTACACCCTGTCAGCCAAGGGGCGTCTGGCGACCCAGGAAGAGTTTGAAAACATCATCATCCGCAGCAGCAGTGATGGCAGCCTGATTCTGCTGAAAGACATTGCGCGCGTTGAACTTGGTTCGCAGTCCTACGGCTTCCGCATGCGGGTCAATGGTCAGCCCGGTGTGCCGTTTGCGGTGTATCAGAGCCCGGGGGCCAATGCATTGGAGGTCGCTGATCAGGTGATCGCCGAGATGGAACGCCTGAAGCAATTCTTCCCGGACGATCTGGAATATCAGGTGTTCTACGACTCGACCCGGTTTGTACGAGCATCCATCAGCGAGGTGATCGATACCCTGATTCTGACCTTTGTGCTGGTGATTGCCGTTACCTTCCTGTTCCTGGGCGACTGGCGTGCGACCCTGATTCCTTCTGCCACCATTCCGGTATCCCTGATCGGTACCTTTGTGGCACTGCAGGCGGCGGGATTTACCATCAACACCATTTCATTATTTGCCCTGATTCTGGCCATTGGTATTGTGGTCGATGATGCCATCGTGGTGGTGGAAAACGTCAAGCGGCATATGAAAGAAGATAATCTGAGTGCGCCGGAAGCCACGTCCCGCGCCATGGGGGAAGTCTTCGGCCCGGTCATTGCCACCACGCTGGTGCTGCTGGCGGTGTTTGTGCCGGTTGCCTTTATGCCGGGTCTGACGGGTAAACTCTACACTCAGTTTGCCGTGACGATCTCAGTAGCTGTAGTGTTGTCATCCATCAACGCCCTGACGCTGTCTCCTGCCCTCTGTGCCCTGCTGCTGAAACCTGAAAAAGAAGCCCACGGCTTTTTTGCCTGGTTTAACCGAATTGTGGATAAAGCCCGTCAACGCTATGTACTGGGCGCGGTATTTTTCAACAAACGTCTGATGCTCACAGCCAGCACACTGGTTGTGTTGGGTGGTGCTACTTTTTATCTGGCCAAGAATACGCCAACCGGTTTTATCCCTTACGAGGATCAGGGCGCATTCTTTGTGGATATTTCCCTGCCTCAGGGCGCGTCGCTGAATCGCACCGATGAGGTGGCCTTGCGTCTGGAAGAACAGGTTCGGGATATTCCTGAAATCGACCGTACGATGGTGGTCAGTGGATTTGGCCTGTTGGCTGGCGTTACGTCCAATGCCGCCTTTATGCTGCCGGTACTGACGGACTGGAGTGAGCGCCCGGATACGCCCTGGTATCAAACCTTCGGGCAAATGCGCGACATGCTCAGCAATGAGCCCGGTGCCAATGCGTTTGGTTTTCCACCACCACCAATTCCGGGACTCGGTAACGCCGGAGGCCTCGAAGCCAATCTGCTGGATTTAACCAATGCTACACCTCAACAACTGGCTCAGGTTTCCAGCAGCCTGATACTGGCCCTGAATCAGTCCGAGGCCATCAAACAGGCTTTCACCCTCTACAGTGCCAACACGCCTCAGCTGGAGCTGGTGCTTGATCGTCGCAAGGCGCTGTCACTGGGAGTGACTCCAGCGGATATTTTCTCGACGTTACAAAGCCAACTGGGTTCTTCGTACGTCAACGATTTCACCCTGTATGGGCGTAATTACCGGGTGATGCTGCAGGCCGAAAGTGAATACCGCGATGCCATTCAGGATATCGATGGCATTTATGTACGCTCCTCACGCGGCAGCATGGTACCTGTTAGCGCCGTGGTCGATATCAAGCAGATACTCGGGCCGCAGAAGCTGGATCGCTTCAACACCTATCGGGCTGCTGCCGTCACCATTACCCCTGCCGACGGATTTTCCAGCGGTGACGTGATGGCCATGGTTGAACAGATCGCCGCCGATACCTTGCCAGACGGCTACAATCTGGAATGGTCAGGCACCGCACAGCAAGAGCGGGAATCAGCAGGCTATGTCATGCTGATTTTCGGACTGTCATTACTGTTTGCCTATCTGTTTCTGGTGGCTCAGTACGAGAGCTGGACAATTCCGCTGGCGGTGATTCTGTCGATCACGGTTGCGGTCTTGGGCGCCTTGTTACCGCTGTACCTGATCAACGGTCTGGACAACAACCTCTATGCCCAGGTAGGACTGGTGATGCTGATTGGTCTGGCCAGTAAGTCGGCCATTCTGATTGTGGAATTTGCCAAGCAACTCAGAGAAGAAGGCAAGAGCATCACAGAGGCCGCCAGAGAAGCTGCGGACTTGCGTTTCCGTGCCGTGATGATGACGGCCTTCTCCTTTATCCTCGGTGTTGCACCTCTGATCGCGGCGTCAGGAGCCGGAGCCATGAGCCGTATTTCCATCGGCTTTGTGGTGTTGTCGGGAATGCTGTTTGCCACAGTGATCGGGATATTCCTGATCCCGGCTCTGTTTGTCATGATGCAAACCCTGCGGGAAAAAGCCAAGTCGGCGAACCCCTGAAACAAAAACGGGTAGTGATGTTGATCACTACCCGTTTTTTATTGCTTCTGTCTGATCAGCTTTCCTGATCATTTACCTCAGGCGGTTTACGATCACGCATGGCTTCGGCAAGCTCGGCGTTGGTCGTTCCTTCCTGCATCGGCACTCGACGATGCAAGGCCGCTTTGACAATCATATAGGCCGATACCGGCGCGGTAATAAACAGGAACAGACTGATAACAATCTCCTGAATACTGAAACCGCGACCTTCCGCCACGTGCAAACACATCGAAGCGATCAGAATACAGCCAATCCCCAACGTGGTCGTTTTGGTGGGGGCGTGCAAACGCGTGTACACATCCGGCAGTTTTACCATACCGACAGCACCAATCAGCACAAACAGGCCACCCAGTACCAATAGAAAAGATGCGATCCATTCAAGCCAGGACACAAGGGCCTCCTACTCAATAATGTCGCCACGCAACAGATACTTGGACAAGGCCGAGGTGCTGACAAAACCCAACATGGCAATCAGCAAGGCCGCTTCGTAATACAGCGAGGTCTGGAAATAAATGCCCAACAGCACAATCAATGCAATGCAGTTGATGTACATGGTATCCAGGGCCAGAATCCGGTCGGTTACCGTAGGCCCGACAATCAGACGCCAGGCATTCAGAACCAGAGCCAGTCCCACCAGCACAGTGACACTTTGAAGTACGGTATCTAGCATGCAAATATCTCCTTCAGTTCCACTTCGTAGCGCTGTTTGATCGACTCAATGACATCTTCTTCGGTCTTCATATGCAGTACGTGGATATAAAGCCACTTCATATCTTCTGAAAAATCGACGCTGACGGTTCCGGGTGTCAATGAAATGGTGCTGGCCAGTACCGCCAGAGGAAACTCGCCTTCCAGATCCAGAGGCAGTGCCACAATACCCGGACGCAAACTGGAGTTGGGTGAGAGTACCCGGATCGCGACCTCGAAATTGGACAGCAAGATATCCCACAGCACCACCAACAAATAGCGAATGGCCCGCAGCGGTTTTCTCACCTTGGGATGGTCATCGCTCATGGGAGCCACCAGCCAGCAAATACCAATGCTGAGTATCAGACCAAGTACCAGATGCCCAACACTGAAGTCATTCAGAAACAGCCATACCAGCGTCAGAATCACGGTATGAAATGGCATGGGGAACAGACATTTGATCATTTGCCACCTCCTGTCATCAGCGAGGAAGTATCAATTCCCTGAAAAAGACCGGTCGCCGAGCGCTCGGCAAATTCCGTCAGCCAACCCGCACCGATCACTAGCGCAACCAATGCCAAAACCAGCACAGAAATACCTGCCCATTGAAGCGGATGAACCACAGCCGTCCCCGCCTTGCCAGTGCGAGTCCGCCAGAACAAGGTGCTGCCAGCACGAGACAATGCAACCAGGGCAGCCAGGCTGGAGATCAACAAGGGAGGCCATATCCAGTCTGCCGAGCTGGCTTCCAGAGTGGCCTGCAACATCAGCGCCTTGCCGATAAAGCCAGACAGCGGTGGCATACCAATCAGGGCCAGAGCGGCAATGAAGAATACTCCACCAATCAGGCCCGCTTGCGGCATCGCACGCGCCGATACGATACGGTCTTCAGCAGGGCCTCGGAGATTCACTACCAGACCGGCAATCAGGAAAATCAGAGCCGTCGCCAATGTACTGTGGATCAAATAGTAGAGTCCGGCACTGGTCGCACCGTGCGTTGCCGTCGCGACCATCAACAGCAGGCTGCCTACGGACACAATCACCAGATTCGCCGCCAGACTTCTCAGGGTCTGACTGGCCATCACAGACACAATACCGAGCAGTAGCGTCAACCACGCGAGTGGCCATATCCACGGTTGGGCAATGTTCGCCAGACCTCCGGCATTTTCGCCGAAGACTCCCAGGTGAACTCGCCACAAGCTGTAAATACCCACCTTGGTCATGATCGCGAACAGAGCTGCAACCGGAGCAGGTGATGCGCTGTAGGCCTTCGGCAACCAGAATTGCAGCGGCAGCATCGCCGACTTGAGCCCGAATACCACTACCAGCAGCAGAGCGCCACTGCGTGCAAGGGTCAGGCTCCCACCTTCGATAGTCGGAGCCACTCGCGCCATATCGGCCATATTCAGTGTGCCAAAGGTTCCGTACAGGATACCCAGAGCAATCAGGAACAACGCCGAACCGGCCAGATTCAGAATCACGTAGTGAACATTGGCCGCTGTCTTCAGCTTGCCACCACCGTGTATCACCAGACCGTAGGAAGCGATCAAAAGTACTTCAAAGAACACGAACAGGTTGAATATATCGCCGGTCAGAAAAGCACCCTGAATACCCATCACCTGAAACATCAGCAATGGCTGGAAGAACGGGCCATGCTCATCTTCTCCAGAGCTGGCGTACAACTGCACTCCCAGAATCAAGACACTGGTCAACAGCAGCAAGATGGCGGACAAACGATCCACAACCATCAGAATGCCGAATGGAGGCAACCACTCACCAACGGCATACAAGTGAACGCCTGTGGTATCAACTTCAATCAATAACAGCACTGCGATGGCAACCATTGCCACAGAGGCCAGCGTCCCCAGACCACGCCGTAATGCCTTGTTCTGGCTAAACGGCGGGATCAGCATCAAGGCACCCACAATCAGGGGAATGAGAATCGGCAGAACGGGTAAATGCGTCATCATCGCTTGTTCTCCTTGCGATGCTTGCGTTCAACCAGCTCATCAGTCGTAAGTGACGCTTCCCGACCATCAACCTGGTCATTCCCCATGTCAGTTCTGGCACGAATCGCCAAAATGATCACAAAGGCTGTCATGGCAAAACCAATCACAATGGCCGTCAGCACCAATGCCTGCGGCAGTGGGTCAGAATAAGTGTCGGTGGTACCCAGAATGGCTGCACCGTTAATCACCAGACGGCCGCTGGCAAACAGAAACAGGTTGACCGCATACGAGAGCAACGTCAGCCCCAGAATCACGGGAAAGGTCTGGCCACGCAACATCAGGAACACACCCGCTCCGGTCAGGAAGCCAACGCCCAAAGCAAAACTGAACTCCATTATTCCTTACCTCCGCGCAGACGCAGGCGTTCCGATGTCGTCATCTTGCCGAGGTTGGCCAGAATCAGCAGGGTTGCACCAATCACGGTCAAATACACTCCCAAGTCAAACACCATGGCACTGGCCAGCTCGAATTTGCCGATGCCAGGCAGGTAGAAATAGTCGTACCAGGTTTTCAGGAAGTTGAAGCCAAACACCCAGCTTCCAACCCCCGACAGGATTGCGATACACAGGCCACTGGCAATCAGGGCCTGATAATTGATCGGCATACGTTGCTTCATCCATTCCACACCGTGGGCAACGTATTGTTGAATCAGGGCAATGGCGGTGATCAAACCGGCGATGAAACCACCGCCCGGCATATTGTGACCGCGCAAGAAGATGTAGGCAGATACCAGCAGCGCCAACGGCAGCAAACTCTGGGAAACCAGTGCCAACAGCACCGGGTGACTTTCTCGAGACCACGGAACACCATCACTGTTCGCTGTTGGCATCGCCAGCGTGATGCGCAGCAACAGTTTATAAATACCCAAGGCCGCGATCCCTAAAACGGTAATTTCACCCAGCGTATCGAAGCCACGGAAATCCACCAGAATCACGTTCACCACGTTGGTACCACCACCGCCAGACTTGGAATTTTCCAGGAAGAAGTCGGAAATCGATTCGAGTGGCCGTGTCAGCATTGCATAGCAAATCGTTCCTACCACACTGCCGAACAAGGTTGCCACCCCCAAATCTCTTACGATGACGCGCAACGGACTGTCGATAACCGGACTGTGCTGAGGCAAGAAGAACAACGCCAACAGGAACAACAGAATGGTCACGACTTCAACCGATAGCTGGGTCAACGCCAGGTCAGGAGCAGAGAAATAGGCGAAGGTAATCGAGACAACCAGGCCCACAACGGACAACGCCAGCAGAGCACGCAAGCGCAGGTGACTCCACCAAACGGTCAGCAGCGTAGAGATGATCAATAAGCCGGTACAGAAGGTCACAACCCAGTTGGTGGGTATCTGCGGTCGTGTACCTTCAACCGACGCCATGGTGAGCAACGGATACGAAACCATTGCCAACGATAGCAGCAACATCAGGAACATCGCTCGTTGCAACGAATCGCTGTCAAACCAGCGGTACAACACGCCCGCCTTCTGCACAATATCCTGGACAACACCTTCGAAAATCATCTTGGCATCGATGTCGTTGAACTGCCCCTGGAAGTTAAACAAATGCTTCCGCTTGATATAAAGGAAAGAGCCGACAGTAATAGCCACGGCGCTCATCGCCAGCGGCACATTAAAGCCATGCCAGATGTGCAGATGGAATTCTGGCAGTTCAGTTTGCAGGACGGCTGAGGATGCTGCGTTGAGCAAGTCACCAATCACGAACTGCGGGAAGATACCCACGACCAAACAGAGCACAACCAGTACTTCAACAGGGACACGCATATACCTGGGCGGCTCGTGCGGAGTTTTGGTCAGCCCAATCGGTTCACCGTTAAAGAACACGTCGTGCATAAAGCGCAGCGAGTATGCCACGGACAATGCCCCGCCAACGGTCGCCAACAACGGAATCCACCAGGACAATGCGCCCAGCGTGTACTGATTCAGAGTCTCGGCAAACATCATTTCTTTCGACAGGAAGCCGTTCAAGAGCGGAACGCCAGCCATCGAAGCCGCTGCAACCATCGCTAACGTCGCGGTCACAGGCATGTACTTCCACAATCCATTGAGCTTGCGCATATCACGAGTGCCGGACTCATGGTCAATGATCCCTGCTGCCATGAACAGGGAAGCCTTGAATATCGCATGGTTGATCACGTGAAAAACTGCCGCGATTGCAGCCAACTCGCTGCCTAAACCCAACAACAGGGTGATCAGACCCAAATGACTGATGGTCGAATAAGCCAGCAAGCCTTTGAGATCGTGTTTAAAGAGAGCCGTGTAAGCACCGACTAACAAGGTCGCCATCCCGGTCAGTGACACCACAATGAACCAGGCGTCCGTATCGGCCAGCAGTGGGAAAAAGCGTGCCATCAGAAATATACCGGCCTTCACCATAGTCGCCGAATGCAAGTAAGCGCTTACAGGCGTCGGTGCTGCCATGGCATGAGGGAGCCAGAAATGGAAGGGGAACTGGGCAGACTTGGTAAATGCCCCCAAAAGGAACAACACCAGAATGACGTAATAGTATCCGCTTTCATGAACCACATCAGACATTCCCAGCACTTCATCGAGCTGATACGTCCCGGTTACATGGCCTATCAGCAACAACGCACCAAGCAATGCCAGACCGCCGGCTCCCGTTATGGTCAGAGCCATACGCGCCCCTTTTCGGGCGTCCGAGCGATAGGACCAGAAGCTGATTAAGAGGAATGAGCTGATACTGGTCAGTTCCCAGAAAAACCACAGCTGGATCAGGTTATTGGAGAGCACGATGCCAAGCATGGCGACCATGAATAGCATCAGATAGGCATAGAAGCGACTCATGGAGTCCCGCTCTGACAGGTAATAGCGGGCATATAAAATGATTAAAAGGCCAATACCCAGAATCAGCAGCGCGAAGAGATAAGCAAGCCCGTCAAGGTGAAGCTGGATGTTCAGCCCCAGAACCGGAATCCATTCCATAGAGAATGTTCCAACCGTTCCGGAAAAAACCTCGGGGGTCTGTTTAAGAAGAATAACCAGCGCCGCGAAAGGCGCTAACGCTGTCGCCCAGGCGCAAGCAGTACGCCCAAATCTGGCAGCAAGCAAGGGAGACAGAATACCCAGGATGGGTAGAAGCAGTATCCAGAACACATTCATATAGAGGCGAAGCCCTGTCAGTTGAAGTCCATCACACCAAGCTGGTCCTTCCCTAAACCTTTCAAGACGTAGGGCAATTCAGACCAATGTAGACAGGGGCAGAGCTTAGCATGGTTTAGGACGGGGAGTGACCGTCCCAAACCAACATAGTGATGCTTTGGATCAGAGTACCTACCGACCCGGTAAAAGTACTGACAAGTACACTACCAAGAGGCATCAATACTGGTATCAAGAGTGATAGTCAGCACTCAATTCAACAACAGACTCGACAAATACTCTTGCATTTTCAGGGTCAACAAACTGGTGAATCCCGTGTCCAAGATTGAACACATGACCACTGCCTGTTCCGTAACTTTCCAGAATGCGTTTGACCTCAGAGCGGATTTTTTCTGGGGAAGCGTATAGAACGGAAGGATCCATATTACCCTGAAGCGCAACCCGGTCACCCACCCGAGTACGGGCTGAACCGATGTCGGTCGTCCAGTCCAGACCCAATGCGTCCGCACCCGTATCAGCCATGGATTCCAGCCACTGGCCACCGCCTTTGGTGAAAAGAATTACCGGGACTTTCGCACCGTCGTTTTCGCGTGTCAGACCATCAACAATCTGCTTCATGTATTTGAGCGAGAACTCCTGATAAGCCACGTCACTAAGACTGCCGCCCCAGGTATCAAAGATCTGGACCGCCTGGGCGCCTGCGCGAATCTGGGCATTCAGATAATCGATCACTGACCTGGCCAGAACGTCCAGAAGCTGGTGCATGACTTCCGGAGTGTTGTACATCATGGCTTTGACGTGACGGAAATCCTTGGAAGAACCGCCTTCCACCATGTAAGTGGCCAACGTCCATGGACTACCAGAGAATCCGATCAATGGCACGCGACCATTGAGCTCTGAACGAATGGTGCTTACCGCCTTCAGGACGTAGCCAAGATCTGCTTCAGTGTTAACAACTTTCAGCTCTTGGACATCCGCCTCTGTACGAACGATCTTGTTGAATTTGGGGCCTTCACCAGTCTCGAAATACAACCCTAACCCCATGGCATCCGGAATAGTAAGGATGTCCGAAAACAGAATCGCTGCATCCAGAGGATAACGGTCCAGCGGCTGGATGGTCACCTCACACGCCAACTCATGATTTTTGCACAACGACATAAAATCACCGGCTTGCGCACGAGAAGCACGATATTCAGGCAAATAACGACCAGCCTGACGCATCATCCAGATTGGGGTACGGTCGACAGGTTGACGCATCAAAGCACGAAGGAAACGGTCATTCTTGAGTTCAGACATGGAAGGATTCCGGCAAAAAACAAAGGAGGGATGATAGCAAAAAAGCCCCCGTCAGCATTGACCCGACCAGGGAAAACAAAAAAGCCAGCACCGATGTGCTGGCCCTGTTGAAAGATTGCCAACTCTAAGGTGCAGGTGTCAGCAAAACACCATCTGAGGAACCATCAAAAAACCCCTCAATTTCAATACCTTTAGTAACGCCATCTTCCTCGTAATCGACCCTGTAAAGCTGACCGTAACTTGGTAACCCAACATCAACCCCTTCATAAAGCTCTCCGAGGCTATTTGAAACCGGGCCATTGGCAGACCTTACAGTATAACCGTCACCAGTAATGGTCAGACTGGTTGTTAGAGCCGGCATGTTGCCGTTTTGGTCTTGTAAAAGTACGTAAAAAGTACCACTAGTCACAAGATCAATATCTGACTGCTCCTCATAGCGAGTGCCGTTATATTCATACAACGTAACCACGGGCACAGTTGCAGTACTTTGTATGATTCTGATCGAATCACGAACATGTACCAGTTCCTTACAGTGCCCTACAAGGTTAGTTCGCGCATATTCTATTAGTTTTTCACTACAAACAGCGCCCTGATAATACGCAGGAGAAGAGATATCGGTGTACTCCTGGTCATCATTAAAATCTGCAAAGAACTCTACGGGGTGACCTCCCTCCCGGTCCCGGTCTACCCGCCTATTATAATTATCGTCTCTAAACACCTCAGGAAGAGAAACGAATGGCTCTGTTTCAGCGCCTTCCACGAAGTCTTCACCACGGAAGTCGAACTGTCCATTACCATTCTGATCGGTAAAACCTGCTTCACCAGTAGTGTATGCCGTAATGGTTGTCATACCCAGAACAGAAGTAATTCCATCAGACTCAAATCGTTCGTAGCAATAATCCTCAAAATCATTGGCAGATCCATCAACCGGGTAACCAGGGTCCGAAGGGTCTGTTGAAAATGATTGACAATTGGGCTCAATTTCATTGACTCGTCCCAAAGCCGGATCGTGTTTCCCTGGCCGAACACCTCCACTGACCCAAGTCACAGAGCAGCTGCCGTCCTCAGTCAAACAACTGGATGTAATGACCCCACTTTCAGCAGTGAAGTTAATTGCAGTCTGATCTGCTACAGGATTCTGGTACTGATCAGCAGCATGTACTGTTACCTCCACTTCAACTCCATTTTTGTCGTAAGCGCCCGGATTTCTTATGTCGACACTAATATCGAAGCTGTCTTGATCTGGCAGGCCACTCGTTACAGTAATAGGTTGTGAATCCGTCGCTATCTCCACTCCCTCAGAAGTCTTTGTTGAAGCCCTGATGGAAGTGACCGCATGGCTTGTACCTGAATTGACAATGACACTCACCTGACCATTTTCATCTGTAACACCAGAACTGGTCACATCACCACTACCCAAGGTAATACCTCCAGTGGTGTTGTTCAGCTTAAAATTCACCGACTGTCCAGCAATTGCTCCTCCGATTCGATCCATAACTTTGAAGGTAACAACCGACTGCTTAGGTAGCACCGCATCGCCAATATTTATTAATGATATGTATGTCTGTGAAACGCTCTCGAAAATTATCGTGCCAACTTCAACAGGCTGGATGTAGATCACCCCCGTCACTACATCATCTGTAATCTTGGTTGCCAGTGCACCATTAACAACGGTGTACAGATCAGCACTGAAGTTATCGAACAAACAGCCATTTGCCGTGTAGGTGAATCGAATTTCTCCAGAAGTCGTCGTTTTTTCTGATGCATCCAGAGTTGCAGTTCCGTCATCAACACAGCCAGATTCAATTCGAACACCATACTGGGAACCAGTAATTAACGCATCGCCGTCATTGCCATCAACGATGTTGATTCTAATCAACATGGTTCCGCCAGCAGACAGCTTCAGAGAATCTTCTACAGTATCTGAATCAGGTAACGGATCCCCGTACTCTGATTGACGAGTTCCATTGACCAATAGCTCTTCATAGAAATCGTCATCATCGTCGATAACACCAAGCTTTGGATCAGGTCCTTCTTCCACATGAATATCAGTCGTCAATACCGCAGCACAATCTCTGGTATGACCAAAGTCACAGCTTTGATTGCGTTCATAAAGAATGACCGTGATGGTGTTCTTGCTGGTGTATCCCACATCTCCAGGATTTCCGACACTCAGACAACTATCAAGATCGGTGGTATATCGAGTGCTTACCGTGCCCGTGTCCAGGGCTTGCCTTTCAACACTAAACGTTTCGTTACCACGACAGTTTGAACCCCATTCAACGATGTAATCAGAGCTAACAACCAAAGCATTGGCTTCAAGCGGGTTGATCACCGTAACGGACAAATCTGTCTCCGATTCGCCAGACAATTCAAGATTGCCATCAACTTCACCTTCATTAAACGAAGAACCTGATCCGGTTCCAATCTTCGGCAATGCCGTCTCGATGGAAGATGAAGCCGTTGCCAAAGGTGTTGCTGAAGAAGGATCAGCATCCTTATCAAACAACTTGACGGTAATTGTGTCTCCAGAAGAAGATGCACAGCTCAGATTTCTGTAGGTACTGGTAACGCTGTTAGATGAACTAACCGTCTCAGAGATTGAGAACACATTGTCTACTGCAGGCATACAGCTTGACTCAAATGTATACAGATATTCATCTGTCAAATTCACATTCGAGTTATTCTTATCAACACCATTGACAGTGATAAGGATACTGCTTCCTACCAATACACTGTCAGTACTTAATTCCAGACGCCCCTCATAGAAGGCATTTCCAACACCGGAGCCCAGACCAGGGTTAGGTGTATCTCCGCCAGTTTCAAGCAAGGTCACGTTGAAAGTGAGACTGTCCAGCTCTTCGTCGTTCGCAGCCAGGTACAGGGTCGCGGTCACCACGCTGCTGGTACAGGTCGGTGCCGCAGCGCCAGTGCTGTAGCGGGTTTCAATCGCATTATCCAGGGTTTGCTCTACAACGCTGAACTTGATTTCATCCGCTCTTGTATCACCCGCACATATCACCGTTTCAGACCAACGCACCTCATATAAATTCGAGCTGATCGCGCTGTTGGCATTAAGAGGGTTCACGACGTCGGCGGTCAGGGTCGTTGCGTTGGTCCCGGTGATGGTGATCGCCTGGCTGGTCTCATCAAATTCGGCACCGGTGCCCGTACCCAGGATCGGCATGGTGGCGGTCAGGGTCGCTCTGGCGGTGACGTCCTTGACGTCGGTGCCTGTATCAAGATCCACCAGTTGGGCGATCAGAGTGATGTCACCGCTGGCGCATTCGGTGATCGATGGCGTGTAGCGGGTGCTGGCCAGGCCGGTGCTGCTGATCACTTCGCTGCGGCTGTAGCCATCGTTGTTGGCCGTGCCGTTACAGTCAGCCGTGAAGTTGAACTGGTAGCGCTCGCTCAACAGGGCGTTCTGCGCGTCGGCGTCCACCAGGTTGACGCTGACGTCGATGCTCTCGCCCACCAGGACGTTGCTGGCGCTGAGGCTCAGTTCTTCGGGCAGGAAGTCATCGCCGCTGCCATTACCCAGTGCTGGATCCTCAACGTCTGAACTCACCGTCTCGAACGAGACTACTTGCTCGATTGAATTCAGTTCAATGTCATTCCAAAACAGGGTAAGCGTAATAGTGTTACCACCCGGCTCCTCCTGGCAATCAACTTCGCTACCATCATATCGGGTTTCTATCAACCCCGAACCCAGGTGCTGGTTTTCAATACTGAATACCCCTTTCTCGCAAGACGACTTCCAACTCACTTCATATTCCGAAGAAGTGATCAAACTGTTCGAATCGAGAGGGTTGACAGCATTCGCAGTCAACGTTGTTTCAGTGACGTCGACCAGGCTTAGCTCACCACCGAACTGACCTTCCCGGAATGCAGAGCCGGAACCAACACCCAGTTTGGGCAATGCAACATCAATTGTGGCAGAAGCTGCTGCCACCGCAGTCGCGCTATCCGGATCAGCGGCAGACTCATACACCCATAACGTAATGGTGTCTGAGTCAACACAATTTACACCGGTAGGAGTGTATGCAGTGGTTACCTGGCCATCACTGTTGACTGTACTGGTCAATGTGAAGCTTGCCGTCGCCTCTGGCGCTTCGGTTTCTCCGTCAGGAATGGCAGGATTAGCGCATTCAGACCGGAAAACATATTGATAGTCGGATGCCAAAACGGTATTCGAATTGTTTTTGTCTACCAGGTCGCCACTGACGCTTAGGCTTGTCCCTGTCACTGTTCGCGAGCTGGATAATGTCAGCTGGCCTTCGCGAAAATCACCTCCGGTTCCCCTGCCGATGCTAGGCACGATTACAGCTCCACCGCTAGACGAAGAATTGACCTGAACGATAGTCGACGTAGTATCCAGGACTGTGCTCGGGTCACTAGTCAGTGTCAGAGTCAATGTAATGATGTTGTCGCCCGGACAATTCTCGATATCGGCATCGTAACGGGTTTGAATAGTCGGATTTGATAAGGACTGCGAGGGGATACTGAACCGTGATGACGATTCTGTTGGGCAATCTGAAGCCCAGGTTGCTGTATAAGCAGAAGACGTGACCTCTTCGTTCAAAGCCAATGGGTTAACAACGTTAGCTGTTAACAATGTCTCGGAAACACCGACGAGACTGAGTTCTCCGTCAATCTGTCCATCCCGATAATCAACGCCATTACCAAAACCCAGCTGTGGTGCACTGGCCTGAACCGTTGCGGTTGCCGTCGCAAGAGGTGTTGCCGTTGTGACGTTGTCCGAAAAGTTAAAAAGCTGTGCTGTAATCGTATCAGTGCCGGTACAACCCGTGTTGGTATAGGTCGTAGATGCCTCACCGTCAGAACTGAAGGTTGCTGTCGTACTTAAAGTTGCTGTGGCAGGACTTGCCGATGAGCAAGTCGAACTGAAAGTGTACTGGTAGGTGCCATTGCTAAGAGCGCTGTTATTATCATTTTTATCAACGCCATCAACAGATACAGTTATTGAACCACCGGTAAGAACCGTTGACGAACTCAAGGTAAGCAACCCTGGTACGTGGCTACCATCAGCACCTGATCCCAAGCCTTCAGATACTGTAGCAGATCCAGTATCTGTCCCGGTGTCAGTACCAGTATCGGTACCAGTGTCGGTACCAGTGTCGGTACCCGTATCAGTACCAGTAACGGATGTCTCACCACCTCCGCAGGCGGAAAGAACCATCGCCAGCAATAGAGTAGTAATCAGACCGGGTTTTAACATGACGGCATGCTCCCTTGAGAAATTCCTGACACAGCTTATGGCACAGGAGAATATCACCTGAAGCCACTGCCAAGCCACCAACAAAAAACGCGGCAATAGCCGCGTTTTGTACCTTTCATCACAAAAATAAAGGTTTTTATACTTCCAAGTAGTCCAGAATGCCCTCTGCAGCCTGTCGACCTTCATAAATGGCTGTCACAACCAGATCAGAACCCCGAACCATATCTCCACCAGCAAACACTTTCGGATTGGTCGTCTGATGCTTGAACTCCTGTCCTTCCGGCGCGACAACGCCCTTCCAATCGTTCAGTTCGATTCCGAAGTCAGCAAACCATGGCGCTGGGCTTGGACGGAAACCAAACGCAACCAGCACAACGTCAGCAGGCAGGATTTCTTCCGAACCCTCAACAACCTGAGGACGTCGACGCCCGTTCTCGTCTGGCTCACCCATTTCAGTGGTGACGACCTTAACACCCTCAACCTTGCCATCGCCAACAATGCCAACCGGTTGACGATTGAAGAGGAAATTTACACCTTCTTCACGAGCATTCACGACCTCACGACGCGAACCAGGCATGTTCTCTTCATCTCGACGATAAGCACAAGTAACCGCCGCTGCACCTTGACGAATGGAAGTACGATTACAATCCATTGCCGTATCACCACCACCAAGGACAACCACCTTCTTGCCTTTGACACTGATAAAGTCGGATTCAGACTTTTCGAAACCCAGGTTGCGATTAACGTTGGAAATCAGGAAATCCAGCGCGTCGTATACACCAGGCAAGTCTTCACCTTCGAAGCCCCCCTTCATATAGGTATAGGTACCCATACCCAGGAAAACGGCATCAAACTCATCAATAACAGATTGGAAGTCGATATCTTTTCCAACCTCGGTGCTCAGACGGAATTCAACACCCATCTCTTCGAAGACTTTGCGACGATTCGACATCACGGTCTTTTCCAGCTTGAACTCTGGAATACCAAAGGTCAGCAGACCACCAATTTCAGGGTACTTGTCGAAAACGACGGGAGTAACTCCGTTGCGCGCCAAAATATCCGCACAGCCCAAACCGGCAGGCCCCGCCCCGACAACAGCGACACGCTTTCCGGTTGGGACTACGCTGGACATATCCGGCTTCCACCCCATCGCAAAAGCGGTATCAGTAATATACTTCTCAACATTACCGATCGTGACAGCACCAAAGCCATCATTCAGCGTACAAGAACCCTCACACAAACGGTCTTGCGGGCATACGCGGCCACAAACTTCTGGCAGCGTATTGGTCTGATGACTCAGTTCAACAGCCTCCAGAATATTGCCTTCACTGGCCAGTTTCAGCCAGTTAGGAATGTAATTGTGTACAGGGCACTTCCATTCACAGTATGGATTACCACACGCCAGACAGCGATGCGCCTGCTCATTCACCTCTTTCTGCTGAAAGGGCTCATAAATCTCAACAAACTGATGCTTGCGAGTCTGGATGGATTTCTTCCGTGGGTCTTTACGACCCACATCTACAAACTGGAAGTTGTTATTCAGACGTTGTGTCATCGTGAACCTCTCTAATCTCGTCCTGTTTCCAACCCGCGGCCTTATTCAGGACGAGCACGGGTACTGTTCAGCAATTGTTGCAAGTCTGCAGCCTTTGGCTTGACCAGCCAGAAGCGCCCAATAAAGCCATCAAAATCATCCAGAATCGCCTGTCCCCAGGCACTTCCGGTTTCTTCAACAAACTCACGAATAACAGATCGCAAGTGGTTACGATGCGCTTCGGTTTCTTCATTTGAAATACGGTGGATATCAACCAGCTCGTGGTTGTACTTGTCGACAAAGCTGTTGTCGCGATCAAGTACATATGCAAAACCACCAGTCATACCTGCACCGAAGTTGTAGCCAGTGTCGCCCAGCACACAGATCATGCCACCAGTCATGTACTCGCAGCAGTGATCACCGGCACCTTCAACCACCGCATGAGCACCCGAGTTACGCACACCAAAACGCTCACCCGCACGGCCAGCTGCCAACAGCTTGCCACCAGTCGCACCGTACAGGCAGGTGTTACCGACAATTGCGGTTTCGTTGGTTTTAAAAGCGGAGCCTTGAGGAGGAAAAACAACCAGCTTGCCACCCGTCATACCCTTACCAACGTAGTCGTTAGCATCACCTTCAAGAACCATTTCCAGGCCACCGGCGTTCCACACACCGAAAGACTGGCCAGCTACACCATTCAGCTTCAAGCGAATCGGTGTTTCAGCCATGCCCTGGTTGCCATGTCGTTTGGCAATTTCGCCAGACATGCGCGCACCAATAGAGCGATCACAGTTAGTAATGGAGTATTCCGCGTCTGCAGAAGTCTTGGCCTCAATGGCTGGCATCAGGTCAGCGACCATTCTCTCGGCCAGCAACCCCTCGTCATACGGGGCGTTGCGTTCAACCTGCACGGTATTTGGCTTGTCTTCGGGAATATGGTCATTGACCAGCATCGGAGACAAATCCAGATTGCGCTGTTTGGAAGTAGCACCGTCCAGAACAGCCAGCAAATCAGTACGGCCAACCAGTTCATCCATGGTACGAACACCCAGCTGCGCCATCCAGCCACGAACTTCCTCTGCGACAAAGCGGAAATAGTTTTTAACCATTTCTGCTGTACCGATGTAGTGCTTGTCTCTCAGATCGTCATTCTGAGTTGCCACGCCAGTTGCACAGTTATTCAAGTGACAAATACGCAAGTACTTACACCCAACGGCAACCATTGGCATGGTACCAAAACCGAATGACTCAGCTCCTAGAATCGCAGCCTTGACCACATCCAGACCAGACTTCAAACCACCATCCGTCTGCACTCGCACCTTGCCACGCAAGTCATTAACGCGAAGCGCCTGATGTGCTTCGGACAAACCCAACTCCCAAGGAGAGCCGGCATATTTAATCGATGTCAGTGGAGAAGCTGCCGTACCGCCGTCATAACCCGAAATGGTGATCAAGTCTGCATACGCTTTGGCAACACCCGCCGCGATCGTACCGACACCGGGCTCGGATACCAGTTTCACAGACACCAGAGCATTGGGATTAACCTGCTTCAGGTCGAAGATCAGCTGTGCCAGATCTTCGATGGAGTAGATATCGTGATGCGGCGGAGGCGAGATCAGAGTGACACCCGGTACCGAATAACGCAGCGTTGCAATCAGGTCGTTGACCTTACCGCCCGGCAACTGACCACCTTCCCCCGGCTTGGCGCCCTGGGCAACCTTAATCTGCAGAACCTCTGCGCTGGACAAGTAGGCCGGTGTGACACCGAAACGACCCGATGCAATCTGCTTGATCTTGGAGTTACGAACAGTACCGTAGCGAGCCGGGTCTTCACCGCCTTCACCGGAGTTGGAGCGACCGCCCAACTCGTTCATGGCTTCTGCCAGAGCCTGATGAGCTTCAGGAGACAAGGCCCCCAAAGACATGGCGGCAGTATCGAAGCGTGGATAGAGCTTTTCTACAGGCTCAACTTCACTGATATCAATCGGCTCAATGTCATCACGCAGTTTCAGCAAGTCACGCAACGTGGCAACCGGACGTTCATTGACCAGGGAAGCAAACTCATCATAGGCAGACTGGCTATTGGCCTGTACGGCTTCCTGAATAGACTTCACAACATCCGGGTTGTAGGCATGGTATTCACCACCATGAACGTATTTCAGCAAACCGCCTTGCTCAACGTTCTTGCGAATCCGCCATGCGTTTTTCCCAATAGCACGCAAGTCGGCTTCGATATCTTCGAAGGTCGCGCCACCAATACGGCTTGTCACACCACAGAAGCACAAATCAACGACTTCCTGGCTCAAACCAACAGCCTCAAACAACTGGGAACCACGATAGGAAGTGACGGTAGAAATGCCCATGTTGGCCATGACTTTATGCTAGCCCTTGCGAATGGCTTTACGGTAATTCTGCTGAGACTTCAGCGGATCTCCCAGCAATTCACCTGTGCGATGCAGATCCGTCAAAACACTGTAGGCCAACCAAGGGAAAATCGCGGTCGCACCAAAGCCCAACAGGACTGCGAAGTGGTGCGGATCACGAGCATCACCGGTTTCAACAATAATGTTGCCGTTGGTACGCAAACCTTTCTGAACCAGACGGTGATGTACAGCACCCGTTGCCATCACGGATGGGATCAGCAACTGTTCCTGAGAGACGTCTTTGTCAGTCAGAATAAGAATCACACTGCCATCAATGATGGCCTGCTCGGCTTTATCAGCCAGATCAGTGATCGCATTCTGAAGACCACGCTCTGGATCAAACGCCAGTGACAGGACAACATGACGGAATTCAGCACTGTCAGCATTTTTCAAACCAACAAACTTCAGCGGAGACAGCACAGGTGATGTCAGAATAATCCGCTTGGCATGATCTGCCGTTTGCTCGAATACGTTCTTTTCCGCACCAATACAGGTTTCCAAAGACATAACGATGGCTTCGCGCAGAGGATCAATCGGAGGATTGGTCACCTGAGCAAACTGCTGACGGAAGTAGTCGGCCATATGACGAACGCGACCCGACAAAACAGCCATTGGCGTATCATCACCCATGGACCCCGTTGCTTCCTGACCATCTTCGCCCATCGGGCGCAGAACCTGATCACGTTCTTCGTTAGTGATCAAATGAAGCTTTTGCTGGGTCGCCAGCTCATCGCCACTGATTGGATCATCACCTACTTTTTTCAGGAACAGCTGACTTTCAATGCGAATCGCATTTTCACGTAGCCATTGCTTGTAAGGTTTTTCTGACTTCAGTGCGTTGTCGATGTCATCGGCCTGAAGCAGACGGCCCTCCTGAGTATCAATCGCCAGAATTTGACCAGGGCCAACACGGCCTTTGGACACCACGTCTTCCGGCTTGTAATCGTAGGTACCGATTTCAGAAGCGACAGTAATAAAGTTGTTTTTGGTAATCACCCAACGAGATGGACGAAGACCGTTGCGATCCAAACCACAAACAGCATAACGGCCATCGGTAATTACCAGACCGGCAGGTCCATCCCAAGGCTCCATATGCATGGAGTTGTACTCATAGAATGCGCGCAAATCGGCATCCATGGTCTCAACGTTTTGCCATGCCGGCGGAATCATCATGCGAATCGCACGGAACAGGCTCATACCGCCAGTCGTCAGCAACTCAAGCATGTTGTCCATGGAAGATGAATCGGAACCGGTGGTATTCACAACCGGTGAGATGTCTTCCAGATTGGGTAAAAGATCAGAAGAGAATTTCGATGCACGAGCGTTCGCCCAGTTGCGGTTCCCCTGAATGGTGTTGATTTCACCGTTGTGCGCCAACATACGGAAAGGCTGGGCCAATTTCCAACGCGGCATGGTATTGGTAGAGAAACGTTGGTGGAAAACACAAATCGCGGTTTCCATTCTCTCATCGCCCAGATCCAGATAGAAGTTAGGCAAATCGACAGGCATCGTCAGTCCTTTGTATGAAAGAACTGATTCGGAAAGGCTGGCAATGTAAAAGTCCGGGTACGCTTCGAGCGCTTTTTCCGCAAACCGACGAGCATAGAACAATTTGATACCAAACTCAGTCGAGTCCAGCTCAGATTCTGCGGTAATGAATACCTGCTCGAAACGCGGCAAACAATCCACGGCCATAGGACCAAGGCAATCATTGTTTGTTGGCACGGCTCGCCAACCCGCAACTTTCAGACCTTGTGCGGCCAATGCATTTTCAACCGCCGTTTTCTGGGTCTGGAAAACATCATCATCCAAATCCATAAACAGCATGCCGACTGCATACTGATCGGGTAAATCAATACCAGCTTCCTTGCACACGGTGCGCAAGAAAGAATCTGGTTTCTGAAGCAACAAGCCACAGCCATCACCGGTTTTGCCATCCGCAGCAATACCGCCACGGTGCGTCATGCAGGTCAAGGATTGGATCGCTGTCGTCAACAGCTCATGACTAGGCTCGCCTTCCAGATGGGCCAGCAAACCGAAGCCACAGTTGTCCTTGTAGTCGCCTGGAGTATACAGACCAGTTCTCATAGAACAGCTCTCACCAAAAAATACGATTGAATAAGTCAGCGGCCAGGGAAGCCGAGTGCTCAAAAAACGAGCAATATCAAGACAAAAAGGACGCCCATTCTACACAGTCAGGGCTTTGGTCACAAATTTGCAGGAATTCAGGATTATCTTTAAGCGCAGAGCTTGAGCTGCAGGAGCCCACAGCAGTAGCAGACACTAACATTCATTTCACCGGCTGAGTCTATTCCCTTAACCAGACAGCTGGATGCTCTGAAAATCTGACCCAGGGTTTGCTCTGACGTAATGTGTGAGGCAACTTCTGAATATGCTTCTTCGCTACCTCCTTTTCCTCGAAACGCCCAACCAAAACCACATACCACGGGCTGCCATTCAGGTTCGTCTTCAGATACCCCAAAGGGAGGTTGAGATCATCCCCCAACGAATCGATATAGGTTCTTGCCGCAGCCTCTTCTCCTACCCCCAGAATCTGGATCGCGAAAAAGGGCAAAGCGCCACCCTCAATCAGATCTTCCGCTTCTTGCAACGCCACACCTGGCTGAAGATCGGGAACAACAGGCTCTGTCTTTACAATTCCCCCACTTACGGACTCAACCTTCTCAACAGGGACTTCTTGATAATGGTCCGCTTCCGGGGCTACTGACAAGTTGTCAAACTCGACCATCGCCGGTGTTTTAGGTTCTGGCAGAGTCACTTCGGATATCTGCTCGATGTCGTCCGAACCATCCATTGGTGAAGATAAAAACGCCAGCACAACGACCACAACAACCAGGGTTATTGCAACAGTATGCCCCAACGGAAAACTGCCATTTTTGACGGGATGAACGATGCTATTCAGCTGGGGGAAGCGCGCTTCCAATTTCGACCAATAATTGGCAAAGACAGAAGCCAGCCCTTGATCCAGACTACGATGCTGAATCACCTGAACCGTATCTTCCATGGGATTACTGATGTATTGCTTCATCGATTGAGCGGGACCTTCCCGAATCACGTCCGAGAAACCGCTCTCTCCCAGCAATACAAACGAAATACATCGTTGACTGAGGAGCGAAAAGTGACCAATCTGATTAAGAACATCTGATTCCAGATGCTGGCAGTTGTCGATCACCACCAGCAAAACCCCACCGGACGCATAACGTGAACGAGTATGATCCAGCAAGGCGTCACTCAGCTCAACAGACTCACCATCTACGGTATCATCCAGCAGGTTATTCGACAGGATGGACAGCAAATCCAACCATGACTTGCCGCCCACAGCATCAATGGTCACCACATCAAAGGAGCCTCCGTGCAACACCCTCAACCTTGAGACCATTTCGAAACGCACCACCTCATCTGGCTCAGGTACCACGTTCAAAAAATCACTGTAAATAGCGGCATGGTGAATCAGCTCAACCCAGGTATCCAACGGGTCTTCTGGTGCCAACTTAAACCCTCGTCGAATGCTATCCAGCCAGCCTCGAATCTGATCCTTCATGTTATGACTATACCTGACCCAATCTGTCTCCAGCAGACAGCGTTTGCCTCAAGAGCTGATCCGGTGCTTCATCGGTTACAACCGCATCGCCAATTCCTTTAAGCAGAATCAACCTGATAACACCATCAAGAACTTTTTTATCCACCTTCATACGAGATAGGTAATCTTCTTCCGACATGTCGTTCGGTGGAACAACCGGGAGGTTTGCTTTCGCCAAAAGCGCACGGAGAGAATCCACACTTTCATTCTTCAACCAACCCATTCGCGCACTCAAATCTGCGGCCATCAACATACCAGTAGCAACCGCCTCACCATGCAACCACTTGCCGTACCCCTGATGAGCTTCAATTGCATGTCCGAAGGTATGCCCCAGATTCAGCAGGGCACGAACACCCGATTCACGTTCGTCTTCAGCCACAACATCCGCTTTGCATTGGCAGGAAACCAGAATGGCGTGTGTAATTGCATCCAGATCACACTCGGACAAACGCGATATATTATCAGTAAGCCACGAATAAAATGCCTGATCTCTAATTAGTCCGTATTTGATTACTTCTGCGATACCGGCAGCTAATTCCCTCTCAGGCAACGTCTTTAGTGTCGCCGTATCAATCACCACACACTGGGGCTGGTAAAAAGCACCGATCATGTTTTTACCCATTGGGTGGTTCACACCGGTTTTTCCTCCGACAGAGGAATCGACCTGAGACAATAAGGTGGTCGGCACCTGAATGAAATTCACACCACGCTGATAACACGCTGCTGCAAAACCACACATGTCACCAACAACCCCCCCCCCCAGCGCAATCAGTGTGGTTTTTCGATTGTGAGCTTTCTCCAGCAGCGCCGAAAAAATCAAATTGACAGTATCTAGAGTTTTGTACTCTTCGCCATCTGGCAAAATGACTTCGTCAACCTGATACCCTTCAAGTGATGACTTAATGGCTTCCAAATACAGCGGCGCCACTGTGGTATTGGAAACGATCATGACCTGCTTGCCATGAATGAAAGGCCTAAAGCAGTCAGGTGAATTCAGCAAGTCCTGACCAATGTAAATGGGATAACTTCGATCCCCCAAATCAACATTCAACGTTGCCATCTCAATCAGCCTTTAATTCGACGCTTTATTTCATTCACAACCCATTTGGGATTGCGTTGATCCGTTTTTAATACAATGTGTGCTGCTTCTTGATAAAGAGGATCACGGATTGCAAACAACTCTCTCAACACGGATTCCGGGTCTTCGGTCTGGAGAAGAGGTCTGTTTTTGTCTCGCGCAGTACGCTGAAGTTGCTGCTCGATTGAAGTACAAAGATAAACGACCGTACCCCTGCCGTGTAAGTGACTGCGGTTCGCTTCCCGGAGAATCGCACCACCGCCGGTCGCCAACACAATCCCTTCTTTTGCCGTCAGACAATCGATCGCCTGCTCTTCTCGATC